>DATAUR010000033.1:0-11625 GCA_036268175.1 Phenylobacterium sp.
CGGCGGACCATCGATCACGAAGCGGTCTTCGTCGTCGAGCTCGGCGATCGGGGCGAAGCCCTCGGGCGCGAAGGCGTCGACGTGGGCGAAGTCCTCCTCGTTGAAGGTGGGATTGCCGGGATCGAGCGCCGGCTGGCTGACCGGCTCGGCGCGGGAGAACAGCTCGGCGCCGAACACCGCCGGCGCGGCCGGCAACTCTTCGGCGATGGCCGACCAGGCCGCCGGCGACGGCGCGATCTCATCGGTCTCTTCCGTCGCCTGCGCCTCGGCGGCCGGCGTCTCGGCTCCCAGTCGCTGGCTGGCCTCGGCGAGCAGGCGGGCGGTGCGTTCCTCGCTCTGGCGGATGCGCTCGGCGAGGTCGCTGGCGGCGCGCTCATGGCGTTGTTCGATGCGCTCGGTGACCTTGGCGACCTGTTCGCCGACGTCGTCGATGGCCTGGGCCGCGCGGCGTTCGGACTGGATGATCCGGTCGGTCAGCCGATCGGTGATCTTGCCGATCTCCGCGCCCAGCCGCTCCAGCGCCTCGGCGTGCAGCTGGTCGGTGCGGCCGAGGCGATTTTCCACCGCGCCGGCGATGCGAGCGATCTCGCCGCCTACCTGTTCGATGGCCTCGGCGCTGCGCTGCTCGGCGCTCTGGACCCGGCGATTGAGGGTCTCGGCCATGGTCAGGACTTCGCGGCCCATGGTCTCGATGGCGCGGGCCGAACGCTGATCGGCCCGGGCGATCTGTTCGGCCATTTCGCCCAGGCGGGCCTCCACCTGCGTAGAGTCGGTGGCGGCCAGGCGCTCGGCGACCTCGTTGCGCGCCGCCTCCACCCGCTGGCTGAGCTGGTCGGCGAGCGCGGTCAGGCGGCTGTCCATGTCGCCGCGCACGCTGGAATCGGCGGCGTACATCCGCTGGTCGAGCTGGGCCAGGCTGTCGCGCAGGCCCTCCAGCGCCTCGCCGGTGCGCCCTTCGGCGTCGGCCAGCCGCTGGGCCAGCCGCGACACCGCCTCTTCGATCACCGCGGCAGGGTCCTCGCCGGCCTCGACATTGGCCAAGCGCGCCTCCAGGCCGGCCAGGGTCGCGCGGCTGCGCGCCTCGCCGTCGGTGAGGTCGCCGCCGACGCGGGTGATCTGGTCTTCGAGGATCTTCAGCGCCTCGGCGGAGCGCGGGCCGGAAAGCTCGTCCTCCATCCAGCGCAGGCGGTCGGACGCGCGGGCCTGTTCGGCGGCCAGCTGCTCGGCGGCGGCGTCGAAACGGGTGGCCACCGCCAGGTGCTCGCGCTCGGCGGTCTCGATGCGCGCCATGGCGTGGCGCACGGAGTGTTCGACGCCGGAGATGGCCAGGCCGGTGCGGGTCTCCGAGGCTTCGATGCGATCGGTCAGGCGGTCCAGGGCGAACGCGATGCGCCCCAGTTCGTCTGGCCTCGCACTGAAGGACGGTGACGGCATCGACGGCTTCGCGGGCTCCATCGCGGCCCGCAATGGACGCGCGTAGACATGGTCCTCGGAGGTGACGTCCTCCGGCATGTCATCTTCTAGGATAACTCGGTTAAGCCATTCTCCCAGAGTCATGCCCGAACGACGGGCAAGCTCCTTGGCGACCTCGCGGGCCTTAGGGTCGATACCCTTGACGCTCCAGGGCGCCGCCGCCGTCATCGAATCGCCCCTCCTGGACAGGGTTAGGCTAGCACCGTGGATTGGGGTGTAAACGAAAGCCTAACGCAAGATGTAGTGTTTGAGGGGCCTAGGCTGTGGATGAATGATCCGCACGTGGGCGGATGGCTTCCGTTCGCGCGGCGGGCCTGCGATACGGCGTCGCAGATGGAGATGATCCAGACCCTCAGCCTCGCCGGCGTCCTTCTGGCGCTCGCCGTGCTCTCCGGATGGCTGGGTTCGCGGCCGCCCAATCCACATCGCGGCCCCAGGCTCGCGCCCTGGCGCTTCATCATGCTGCTGTGCGCGGCGTCGCTGACCTTCGTGCTAGGCCACGTCGTCCGGCTGCTGATGGGATAGGCCGATCGCCCTGGGAGACCAACGCCCGCGTTTGCGGCCTACCAGCGCGGGGAGAAGATGTTCTCGATGCCCTGGAACAGGAAGTCGCCGGCGGCGACGCCCACGGCCATCTGGCCGGCCCCGCGCAGGAAGCCGCCCAGGCCGCCGTTGGCCGCGAAGGGGCTGGACTGCACCGGCGCGCCGCCCTGCCCGGCCCACGGTCCGCCATAGCCTTGTCCGCCATAGCTAGGGTCGCCATAGGGCGCCATGCCGGACCCGCCGCCCACGGTGCTGCCGGGCGCGCGCCAGACCGCGGGCTGGGCCATGGCGGGGGCGTCCGCCGGGGCTGGCGCTGGCGGCGACGTCGGGACCGCGGAGGCCGATGGCGACAGGAACGAGGCCGGCTGGGCCCGGCCGGCGAGCTGCGCCTGGGCGGCGTGCAGCGCCTGGTCGGCGAGGATCGCGTGCTGCACCAGCAGGTAGGCGGCGTCGGGATGGGTGCGCACGGCGTCGGCGATCATGGCCTCGGCCTCCGCGTCCTTGGTGGCCGCCGGCGTGCCGACCAGATCGGCGAGGAAACTCTGCAGGATGCTGCGTTCTTCAGGCGTCATGATGGGTCTCCGGGAATTCGCCGATCAGCTAGGCAGGCCAGAGGATCACGGCAAGAGGACGGTTATGCGGCGGCGCTGCTGGGCGCCGGCTCGTCCTTCGGCTCCTCGGCCTTCTTCGGCCGCTTGGATAGGCCGGAGACGCCGCCCGAGGACAACAGTCCCACGTCGGCCATCAGCCAGGGGATCGACCACTTGTGGGGCGCGGCGCAATAGCGGGGCTGCCAGAGCGGGTCGTACTTGTCCTTGTACCGGCGCACGCCCTGAAAGTTGTAGATTTCCTCGCCGCGCTCGAAGAGCAGCCGGCCCACCCGCGACATGATCGGCGCCAGCGGCCGATCGTCCAGGCCCGCCAGCGGCGCGATGCCGAACTCGAAGGCCTCGTAGCCCTGCTCGCGGCCCCAGCCGATCAGCTCCACGAACAGGTAGTCCATGATGTTGTTGGGCGCCTCGTCGGCGTAGCGCATCAGATCCATGGAAAAGGCCGAGCGGCTGGCGGTGGTCCACAGGGTCGCGAACGCCACGGGCTTGCCCTCGAATCGCACCAGGGCGACCGGGAACTCCTGCACATAGCCCGGCCAGAAGCCGCCCATGGAGAAGCCCTTTTCGCCGCCGGCGTGGTGCGACAGCCATTCGTCGGAGATCGCCTGCAGGGTCGGCAGCATGGCGGTGACCGCATCGCCCTGCAGCACCTCGAACGTCGCGCCCGCCTCGCCGAGCTTGCGCCAGGCGCGCCTGGCCGTGCCGCGCTTGCGGCCGTCCATGGAGAAGCTTTCCAGAGGCACCGCGGCGGTCTCGCCCACCTTCTGGATGGCGAAGCCCAGCTCGACGATCTCCGGCAGGTCCTCGGCGTTCAGGCCATGGACGCCCGGCCGCGCGGCGTGGCTGTCGGCCAGTTCGCGGAAGCGCCAGAGCAGCTCCTGGCGCTCCTCGCGCAGGCCCACCGGCGCGCCCAGCGCCACCCAGGCCCGGCCGCGCACCCCGAACATCAGGAAGCTTTCGCCGGACGCCGAGAACAGGAAGCGCTTGTCGCCCAGCAGCGCCAGGTTGGAGCCGGGCTCCGCCACCTCGGCCTTGGCCAGGATCGCGCGCACCCGCTCGTAGTCCGGGTCATGTTCGCCGACCACCGGCGGAGTGGCGGCCGAGACCACCAGCCGCCAGACCCCGAAGACGAACAGCACCAGCGCCGCGCCCGCCCAGGCGCGCACCGCCCGCTCCGCGTCGGCGTCGGCCATCACCCGCCACCACGGCCGGTCGGCGTAGTCGGAATGCTGGAAGGTCCAAAGGCCCAGCAAGCCCGCGCCCGCCACCGCGCACGCCGCCGAGAACAGCCAGCCGGGGGTGATCTCCATCCGCGTCAGGCGCGAGGTGCGCGGGAAGGCCCCGTGGAACGGCGCGAGCAGCACTGCCAGCGCCACCAGGGCTGCGGTCTCCTCCCAGTTGAAGCCCTTCAGCAGAGCGAGCGTCGCCCCTAGCAAGAGGGCGCCCAGCGTCGCGTACCAGGCCGCGTCCAGCCGCGCCCGCAGTCCGAAGGACAGCAGCACCAGCGCCAGGCCCAGGATGCTGGAGAGGAAGTGGGCGGCTTCGATCAGATAGACCGGCGTGATCTGGATGAGCCGCATGAACCGCACGGGCTCGGATGGGGTCGCCCCGGAGGCCAGCAGCATCACGCCCGCCGCCAGCGTCAGGATCGCCGCCGTCCAGGGCGCCATCGCAAAGGCCGCCGGCCGAAGGTCTCTGAAGAAGCGCATCCAGCCCCGTGCAGTCTGTGGAAGGTGACGCTCTATAGCCGATTTGCACCCGCCTGAGCGCTTCAAACGACTGTTTCGTTGCGCCAGCGCCGGCGCTAAGGTGGCCGCCGGTTTCCCATCCCGAAAGAGTGCTTGAGACCCCATGGCTGATTTCGGCGCCGCCGACCTCGACACCTTCCGCGCGGAGGTCCGCGCCTGGCTCGAATCCAACTATCCGGCCGAGCTGCGCGATCCCGACGCCAGGACCGATCCGGAGGCCGTTTGGGGCGGCCGGGCGTTCGAGGGCGACAAGGGCTCGGCCGATCCGCAGATCGTCTGGATGCGTCGCGTCGCCGAGCAGGGCTGGACCGCGCCCACCTGGCCCAAGGCATACGGCGGCGCCGGCCTCACCGCCGCCCAGGCCCGCATCATCGACCAGGAGATCGCCCGGGGCCGCTATCGCCCGCCCCTCCTCTCGTTCGGCATCTGGATGCTGGGCCCCGTCCTGCTGGAATACGCCAACGAAGAGCAGAAGCAGGAACACCTGCCCAAGATCGTCCGGGGCGAGATCCGCTGGTGTCAGGGCTATTCGGAGCCCGGCGCAGGGTCCGATCTCGCAAGCCTCGCCACCAAGTGCGAGGACAAGGGCGATCACTGGCAGATCGACGGCCAAAAGGTGTGGACGAGCTACGCCGACAAGGCCGACTGGTGCTTCTGCCTGGTGCGCACTGACCCCAGCAAGAAGCACGAGGGCATCTCCTTCGTGCTGATCGACATGCGCCTGCCCGGCGTCGAGACCCGGCCGATCAAGCTGATCAGCGGCGAGAGTCCGTTCTGCGAGACCTTCTTCACCGGCGTGAAGATCCCCAAGGGCAATCTGGTCGGCAAGATCAACGGCGGCTGGGAGATCGCCAAGCGGCTGTTGCAGTACGAGCGCCAGAACATCTCCGCCGGCTTCGGCGAAGGCGGCGGCGTGGGCGGCGGCTCGGCCGCCGACCTGGGGGAGATCGCCAAGACCTATGTGGGCATCGAGGACGGCGCGCTCGCCGACCTGGAGCTGCGGCGGCGGATCACCGAGAGCAAGATGAACGCCCAGGCCTTGCGGCAAACTATCGGCCGCATTGCAGCCGAATCGCGCGCGACGAACGGGCCGAGCGCCGCCACCTCGATCATCAAATACGCCGCCGCCGAGTTCGCCAAGGCGCGCGCGGAACTGGTGGTGGAGGCCATGGGCGCCCAGGGCCTGGGCTGGGACGGCGAAGGCTTCGACCCGGCCGAGCTGGCCGCTGTGCATGGCTGGCTGCGGACCAAGGCCAATTCTATCGAGGGCGGCACCTCGGAGGTCAACTTGAACGTGATCTCCAAGCGGGTGCTGGGATTGCCCGATCCGAAGTAAGGTGGGGCCCGAAGTCAGGTGGGCCCGAAATAGACGAAAATGGCCGGTTCTATTTTGGACCGGCCCTTAAGATTTTTGATTTTTAGGACGAGATTTCGATGGCGGATTTTGGCGGCGACACCGAGGCCTTCCGGGCCGAGGCCCGGTCCTGGCTCGAGGCGAACTTCCCCGAGAGCTTCAAGCGCGATCCCTCGCGCCAGATGGCGCTCGCGGCCGGGCTGGCCGACGACGAAGCTCCCGACGCCAAGGCCTGGCGCAAGGCTATGGGCGAAAAGGGCTGGGGCACGCCCACCTGGCCGGCGGAATATGGCGGCGGCGGCCTCTCCCGCGCCGAGGCCCGCGTCCTGCAGGAGGAGATGACCCGCATCGGCGCCCGCAACCCGATCGGCGGGATGGGCGTGATGATGTTCGGCCCGACGCTGATCGAATACGGCACGCCGGCGCTGAAGGCTCAGCACCTGCCCGGGATCATCAAGGGCGAGGTCCGCTGGTGCCAGGGCTACTCGGAACCGGGCTCGGGCTCGGACCTGGCGTCCTTGCAGACCAGAGCTGAGGATAAGGGTGAATATTATCTCGTAAATGGTTCAAAAATATGGACTTCTGGCGCTAACCATGCCGACCGGTGCTTCTGCCTGGTGCGCACGGACCAATCGAAGAAGCATGAGGGCATCAGCTTCCTGCTGATCGACATGACCGATCCGGGGGTCGAGGTTCGGCCGATCCTGTTGATCAACGGCACCTCGCCGTTCTGCGAGACCTTTTTCACCGATGTGAAGGTCCCCAAGGACCAGTTGTTCGGGCCGCTGAACGGCGGCTGGACGGTGGCCAAGCGGCTGCTGCAGTTCGAGCGGGACAACATCTCCGCGGGGCTGGGCGGCGGCAACATCGGGCAAGCGACGCCGCTGCCGACCGTGATCGAGGCGGCCCGAGATTACGTGGGCCTCGATGAGAGCGGGCGGGTCGCCGACATCGACCTGCGCCGGCGGATGACCGACCACCTGATGGAAGCGCGGGCTTTTCAACTGACCGTCCGGCGGGCGGCGGATGAGGCCAAGTCCAACCAGGGCCCCAGCGCGGCCACCTCGATCATGAAATACGCCGGCGCCAAGATCGCCCAGGAGCGCAACGAACTGCTCTGCGAGGCGATGGGAACCCAGGCGCTGGGCTGGGACGGCGAGGCCTATTCGCCGGCCGAGATCACCGCCTTCCGCACCATGCTGCGCTCCAAGGCCAACTCCATCGAGGGCGGCACCTCCGAGATCAATCTGAACGTGGTGTCCAAGCGGGTGCTCGGTCTTCCGGACCCGAAATAGACGAGACTCCAAACCATCGCATTTCCGTGCTACGATTTATATAAAGTATTGAAAATATAAGATATTAGGGAGAATTTGAGATGGCCGACTTCGGTGGCTCCGACCTGGACGCCTTCCGCGCGGAGGCGCGCGAGTGGCTGGAGGCCAACTTCCCCAAATCGCTGGCCCACCAGCAGCAGATGATGATCCCCGGCGATGAACATCTCAGCGCCGACGGCAAGCTGTGGAAGCAGCGGATGGCCGACAAGGGCTGGGGCGCGCCCACCTGGCCTACGGAATACGGCGGCGGCGGCCTGACCGGCGCCCAGGCGCGCGTGCTGCAACAGGAGATGGCTCGCATCGGCGCGGACAATCCGGTGGCCGGCATGGGCACCTCGATGTTCGGCCCGACCCTGCTGGAATACGGCACTGAGGCGCAGAAGCGCCGGCACATCCCGCCCATCGTCCGCGGCGAACTGCGCTGGTGCCAGGGCTATTCCGAACCGGGCGCGGGCTCAGACCTTGCAAGTCTTCAGACGAAGTGTGAAGACGCTGGAGATCATTGGAAAATCAACGGCCAAAAGATCTGGACGAGCGGCGCACAATACGCTGACTGGTGTTTCTGCCTGGTCCGCACAGATACTTCCAAGAAGCATGAAGGTATCAGCTTTGTGTTGATCAACATGCATCAGCCGGGCGTGGAAACACGGCCGATCAAACTTATCGCCGGTTCGTCGCCCTTCTGCGAGACCTTCTTCACCGACGCCCGCGCGGAGAAAGACGACATGGTCGGCCCACTGAACGGCGGCTGGACGGTGGGCAAGCGCCTGCTGCAGCACGAGCGGTCGGGCCAGGGCGGCGGGCGCATGATGGCCGGCGCCAACGTGGTCGACCTGGCCAAGCAATACGTCGGCCTCGACGACAAGGGCCGCATCGCCGACACCGACCTTCGCAGCCGCATCGCCAAGCACATGATGGACGCCAAGGCGCACGGCCTGACGCTGCAACGCGCGGCCGAGGAAGCGAAGGGCAACATCAACCCCAGCGCCACCACCTCGGTGATGAAGAACTCCGGCACCTGGATCGGTCAGGAAAAGGCCGAGCTGACGCTGGAAATCATGGGCGCCCAGGGCCTGGGCTGGGAGGGTAACGAGTTTTCCAAGGCGGAGCGCGAGGCGGTGCGCACCTGGCTCTCCGGCAAGGCCACCACGATCTTCGGCGGCAGCCAGGAGATCCAGTCCAACATCGTGTCGAAAAGGATCCTGGGCCTGCCCGACACGACCCAGAACGCGTGACCTGAACGGCGCCCCTCGGGCGTCATCCCGGAAAGCCGCGAAGACGGCTTGTCCGGGACCCATAGACGCCAAGCTCTCCGGCTAGTCCCGAACTTCAGGCGCATATGGGTCCCGGTCTTTCGCCGAGGCGAAAACCGGGATGACCCCAGGTGGATATCGGAGGAACAGAAACATGGCGGACTTCGGCGGAACGGACCTGGAAGCTTTCAGGAGCGAAGCGCGGACCTGGCTGGAGGCCAATTTCCCCGCGTCGCTTAGGCGCGACGCCAGCGCGGTGACCGACGCCGAGGCGAGCGGCGCGCGGCTCGACGGTGACGCGGCGCTGTGGAAAGAACGAATGGGCGCCAAGGGCTGGGGCACGCCCACTTGGCCGGCGAACCTGGGCGGCGGCGGGCTCTCCCGCGCCGAGGCCAAGGTGCTGGGCGAGGAGATGGCCAGGATCGGCGCGCCCAACCCCATCGGCGGCATGGGCGTAATCATGTTCGGCCCGACGCTGCTGGAATACGGCAACGAGGCGCAGCTCAAGCGGCACATCCCGCCGATCGTCAAAGGCGAACTGCGCTGGTGTCAGGGGTTCTCCGAACCGGGCGCCGGATCGGACCTGGCGAGCCTGCAGACCAAGGCCGTCGACATGGGCGACCACTACCTCGTCTCGGGCAGCAAGATCTGGACGAGCGGAGCACACCTGGCCGACTGGTGCTTCTGTCTGGTGCGCACCGACCAGAGCAAGAAGCATGAGGGCATCAGCTTCCTGCTCATCGACATGAAGAGCCCGGGCGTCGAGGCGCGGCCGATCCTCTTGATCAACGGCACGACGCCCTTCTGCGAGACCTTCTTCACCGACGTGAAGGTGCCCAAGGAAAACCTGATGGGGCCGCTGAACGGCGGCTGGACGCTGGCCAAGCGGCTGCTGCAGCACGAACGCCAGGGGATTTCCGGCGCCGGCCAGCTGACGCCGGGCGCCCAGGCCGGCGCGGTGCCGGGGCCGGGCCTGACCGAGCTCGCCCGCGACTACGTGGGGCTGGACCCGGACGGGGTGCTGGCCGACGCGGACCTGCGAACGCGGCTGACCCGGCACCTGATGGAGGCCCAGGCCTTCCAGCTCACCGGTCAGCGGGCGGCGGCGGAAACCCGCTCGAACCAAGGCCCCTCGGCGGTGTCGTCGGTGCTGAAGAACGTCGGCTCGCAGGTGCGCCAGGAGAAGGCGGAGCTGGCCGTGGAGATCCTGGGCGCCCAGGGCCTGGGCTGGGACGGCGAGGCCTTCAGCCGCGACGAGGTCGGCACGATGCGCGCCATGCTGCGCAGCAAGTCCGGCACCATCGCCGGCGGGTCCCAGGAGATCCAGAACAACATCATCTCCAAGCGCATCCTGGGTTTGCCGGAGGCGACGCAGGCGCGGTAGGGTATCGGCGATAAGTTGAGAGACTTCAGGAGCGAATTCGATGGCTGATTTTGGCGGTACGGACCTGGACGCCTTTCGCGCGGAGGCGCGGGCGTGGATCGAGGCCAACTTCCCCGCCGCCCTGAAGGGCAAGCCCAACCCGATGGCGGTGGAAGAGCGCATGTCGCCCAACGCCGACCAGGACGCCTGGCGCAAGGCCATGGGCGCCAAGGGCTGGGGCGTTCCCACCTGGCCGGCGGCCTATGGCGGCGGCGGCCTGTCGCCGGCCGAGGGCCGCATCGTGCAGCAGGAGATCAACCGCGCCGGCGCCTATAACCCGATCGGCGGCATGGGCGTGATGATGTTCGGCCCCACCCTGCTGGAATACGGCACCGAGGAGCAGAAGCAGGAGCACATCCCGCCGATCGTGCGTGGCGAGATCGCCTGGTGCCAGGGTTTCTCCGAACCGGGCGCCGGCTCCGACCTGGCAAGCCTTCAGACCAAGGCCGTAGATAAAGGCGACCATTTCGAAATCAACGGCAGCAAGATATGGACCAGCGGCGCGCAATGGGCCGACTGGTGCTTCTGTCTCGTGCGAACGGATACTTCGAAGAAACATGAAGGAATCTCATTCGTCCTGTTCACGATGCATCAACCTGGCGTGGAAGTCCGCCCCATTCCTCTGATCGCCGGCTCTTCACCTTTCTGCGAGACGTTCTTTACCAATGCGCGCGCCGAGAAGAAGGACCTGGTGGGTCCCCTGAACGGCGGCTGGAGCATCGCCAAGCGCCTGCTGCAGCACGAACGCTCCGGCCTCACCGGCGCGGGCGGCGGCCTGGGTTCGGGCGGCCGGTCGCTGGAGCAGCTGGCCAAGGAATACGTCGGCGTCGACGACCAGGGCCGCATCGCCGACCACGACCTGCGCACCCGGCTGGTGAACAACGCCATCAACTGGCGCGCCTTCCAGCAGACCGCCATCCGCGCCATGGTCGAGGCCAAGGGCAACGCTGGGCCTTCCAGCGCCACCTCGATCATGAAGAACGCCGGCACCCAACTGATCCAGGAGCGTCACGAGATGACGCTGGAGATCATGGGCCATCAGGGCCTGGGCTGGGAGGGCGGCGACTTCTCAGCCGAGGAACTGGCCGCGGTGCGCGGCTGGCTGTTCGGCAAGGCCTTCACGATCTTCGGCGGCTCCCAGGAGGTGCAGTCGAACATCGTCTCCAAGCGCATCCTGGGCCTGCCGGACCTGACCCAGAACCACTGAGTATGAACCCGAACCCTACCCGCCACTGTCATCCCGGAACGTCGCGCAGCGGCGTGTCCGGGATCCATACGCACGGAGGCCCGGCGGTTCGCCGCTGAGGTCGACGTCTATGGGTCCCGGTCTTTCGCTCCGCGAAAACCGGGATGACGCTGGAGGGTGGAATTTCAAGAACACGGATTTTGAGAGGAACCACACGATGGCCGTTCTGAGCGAAGAACAGAGCATGCTGCGCGACGCCGCCAAGAGCTGGGTGCAGGAAAAGTCCCCCGTCACCGCCTTCCGCAAGATGCGCGATTCAGGCGCCGAGCTGGGCTACGACGCCGCCGCCTGGAACGAGATGGCCGAGATGGGCTGGGCCGGGGTGATCATCCCGGAGGAATACGGCGGCTCCAACTTCGGCTACCTGAGCCTGGGCCTGATCCTGGAAGAGCTCGGCCGCACGCTCACCGCCTCGCCGTTGCTGTCGTCCGGCCTCGCCGCCGCCTCGGCGCTGATCCTGGGCGGGTCGGACGCGCAAAAGTCGGAATGGCTGCCGAAGATCGCCGAGGGGACCGCGGTCGGCGCGCTCGCCATCGACGAGGGCCCGCACCACAACCCGGCCAAGGTCGAGACCAAGTTCGACGCCGGGAAGATCACCGGCAAGAAGAGCTTCGTGCTGGAAGGCCCGGCGGCGAACCTG
>DATAUR010000034.1:0-27662 GCA_036268175.1 Phenylobacterium sp.
CGTCGAGGCGGAGGTCGAACGCATCGCCCGCGGTCGAGTACGCTAAGAACCTCCCCCGCGAAGCGGCGGGAGGGGGACCCTCGGCCGAAGAGCCGCTGGGGGCGGGGGCGAGCCCCGTCCGCAGAGCTCGCTAGAGCCTGACCCGACCACATCGCTCGAGGCTTGCCCCCTCCACCGCGCCCTCTGCGGGGCGCGGTTCCCCTCCCGCCGCTTCGCGGGGGAGGTAGCGTCAGCCGGAACCTCTGTGTAAGCACCGCCCAGACCCATGCTTGAAAAGACCTTCGATCCGAAATCCGTCGAGCCGCGCCTCTATGCCGCCTGGGAGGCGTCGGGGGGATTCGCGCCCATCGACGACCCGGCCGCCGAGCCTTTCTCCATCGTCATTCCGCCGCCCAACGTCACCGGTTCGCTGCACATCGGGCACGCGCTGAACAACACCCTGCAGGATGTGCTGATCCGCTTCGAGCGGATGCGGGGCAAGGCGGCGCTCTGGCTGCCCGGCACCGACCACGCCGGCATCGCCACCCAGATGGTGGTGGAGCGCCAGTTGGCCGCGCAGGGCAACCAGAGCCGCCGCAACCTGGGCCGCGACGACTTCGTGGCCAAGATCTGGGAGTGGAAGGCCAAGTCCGGCGGGACCATCGTCAATCAGCTGAAGCGCCTGGGCGCGAGCTGCGACTGGAGCCGGGAGCGGTTCACGCTGGACGACGGCCTGTCGGCGGCGGTGCGCAAGGTGTTCGTCACCCTCTACAAGCAAAAACTGATCTACCGCGACAAGCGGCTGGTGAACTGGGATCCGCACTTCCAGACGGCGATTTCCGACCTGGAGGTCGAGCAGCGGGAAGTGGACGGCCATTTCTGGCACTTCGCGTACCCGCTGGAGGACGGCTCCGGCGAGATCGTGGTGGCGACGACGCGCCCTGAGACCATGCTAGGCGACGTGGCCGTGGCGGTGCACCCCAGCGACGAGCGCTATCAGGGGATGATCGGCCGCGCGGTGCGCCTGCCGATCGTCAACCGGCCGGTGCCGATCATCGCCGACGAGTACGCCGACCCGGAAAAGGGCTCGGGCGCGGTGAAGATCACGCCGGCGCACGACTTCAACGACTTCATGGTCGGCAAGCGCAACAACCTGCCGATGATCAACGTCTTCGACGATTTCGCGAAGATCAATGACAACGCGCCGCCGGAGTACCGCGGCCTCGACCGCTTCGCCGCCCGCAAGAAGGTGGTGGAGGAGTTCGAACGCCTGGGCCTGTTGCGCGAGGTCGAGAAGACCCGTCACATGGTGCCGCACGGCGACCGCTCGGGGGTGGTGGTCGAGCCTTATCTGACCGACCAATGGTATGTGAACGCCGAGGAGCTAGCCAAGCCGGCGATCAAGGCCGTGGAGCAGGGCGACGCGGTCTTCGTGCCCAAGGCCTGGGAGAAGACCTATTTCGAGTGGATGCGGAACATCCAGCCCTGGTGCATCTCGCGCCAGCTGTGGTGGGGCCACCGCATCCCGGCCTGGTTTGGGCCAGGCGGGAAGATCTTCGTCGCCGAGACGGAGGCCGAGGCCAAGGCCCAGGCGCGGGAGCACTATGGCCGGGACGAGCCCCTGAACCAGGACGAGGACGTGCTCGACACCTGGTTCTCCTCCGCGCTCTGGCCGTTCTCGACGCTGGGCTGGCCGGAAAAGACGCAAGACCTGGCGCGGTTCTATCCGACGCACACCCTGATCACCGGCTTCGACATCATCTTCTTCTGGGTCGCCCGGATGATGATGCAGGGCCTGCACTTCATGGACGAGGTCCCGTTCAAGCGCATCTTCATCAACGCCCTGGTGCGCGACGCCGAGGGCAAGAAGATGAGCAAGTCCAAGGGCAACGTCATGGACCCCCTGGAGTTGGTGGACGACTACGGCGCGGATGCGCTGCGCTTCACGCTGACGGCCATGTCGGGCCAGGCGCGGGACATCAAGCTGTCGCGCGAGCGGATCGAGGGCTATCGCAACTTCGGCACCAAGCTGTGGAACGCCACCAACTTCTGCCTGGTGAACGGCTGTGAGCGGGCGCAGGGGTTCGATCCCGCGCAGGTCAAGACCCCGCTGAACCGCTGGATCGTCGGCGAGACCACGCGCACGGCCCACGCGGTCACCGCGGCGCTCGACACCTGCGGTTTCGATCAAGCGGCGGAGGGGCTCTATCGCTTCATCTGGCGCCAGTACTGCGACTGGTACGTGGAGTTGGCCAAGCCGCTGCTCGGCAAGCCGGACGATCCGCCGAGCGACCTGGCGGCGCAGGCCGAGACCCGGGCGACCGCGGCCTGGGTGCTCGACGTGGTCCTGAAGTTGCTGCACCCGGTCATGCCGTTCATCACCGAGGAGATCTGGGCCCAGACCGCCGACCTTGGCGCGCCGCGCGACCACAAGGGCTTCCTGATGGTCGCCCGCTGGCCGGAACTGCCGGAGAGCCTGATCGATCCGGCGGCCGACGCCGAGATCGGCTTGATCGTCGAGACCATCGTCGAGGGCCGGTCCGTGCGGTCCGAACTCAACGTGCCCAACTCGGCGAAGCCCGCCTTGCTGGTGATCGAGGCCAGCGACGCCCAACGCAAGGTGCTGGCGCAGGCCGGGCCGCTGATCGCCAAGATGCTGCGGGTGGCGCAGGTGACCTCGGCGGACGAGGCGCCGGCCGGTGCGATCCCCTACATCGTCGACGGCGTCTCCTTCGCCCTGCCGGTGGCCGAGTTCATCGACGTGGCCGCCGAGCGCGCGCGGCTGGGCAAGGAAGTGGCCTCGCTGGCCACCGACATCGACCGCACCGCCAAGAAGCTCGCCAACGCCGACTTCGTCGCCCGCGCGCCGGAGGAGGTGGTGGAGGAGAACCGCGAACGCCTGGCCGACGCGCAGGCCGCCAAGGCCAAGCTGGAAGCCGCGCTGGCGCGGCTGGGCGCGGTGGTCTGAAGCGCCTCAGGCGGCGTCTTCGGCGTCTTCAACAGCGTCCGGGTTCAGCATGTCGGCGATCGCCGCGACAAGGGCGGCGGCGGTGACGGGCTTGGCGAGGTGCAGGTCGGCGCCGGCCGAGAGCGCGTCGGCGCGGTGCTGCTGCATGGCGTTGGCGCTCAGCATGATGATCGGGGTGCGGGGCCGATCCAGGCGCAGCCGCTCCGCCTCGCGGATGGCCCGGGTGGCCGCCAGGCCGTCCATGACCGGCATCTGCATGTCCATCAGCACCAGGTCGTAGACGCTGGCGGCCATGGCGCGGACGGCCTCGAGGCCGTTCTCCACCACCGTGATCCTGGCGTCGTATGGGGCGAGGATCAGCTGGACGACCCGCTGGTTGATCGGGTGGTCCTCGGCCAGCAGGATGCGCAGGGAGGCCTCGCCGACCAGGGTGGCGGCCATTTCCGCCGACGGCGCCTCGGCGGCCGAGCGGTCGGAGTCGTAGGCTTCCAGCGCCTGGCGCCGCGCCAGCGGAAGGGTGACGCGGAACAGGCTGCCCTGGCCGGGCTGCGACGAGGCCGCGATGTCGCCGCCCATCATCTCGGCGAGCGATCGGCAGATCGATAGCCCAAGGCCACTGCCGCCGAACCGCCGGGTGATGGTGGCGTCGGCCTGGCTGAAGCGCTGGAAGAGCGCCGCCCCCACCTCCGTGTCGAAGCCGACGCCGGTGTCCTGCACCTCCAGCGTCAACAGGGCGGGCCCGGACGCGTCGGGATCGGTCAATTCGACGGTCAGGCGGACTTCACCGGCGGCGGTGAATTTCACGGCGTTGGACAGCAGGTTGCCGAGGATCTGGCGGATACGGGTGCTGTCGCCGTGGAATTCGCCGCGGGCGCGGGGTCCGAACTCGACGCGGAAGGCCAGCCCCTTCTCGTGGGCGCGCAGCTGGTGCAGCTCGGCCAGGGGGGCGAGTTCGCGGCGCAGGTCGAAGACCCCGTTCTCGATCTCCAGACGGCCGGCCTCGATCTTGGAAACGTCGAGGATGTCGGAGACCAGGCGCTCCAGCGTCACCGCGGACCCCTCGATCAGCTCGACCATCTCCCGTTGCGGCGGCGAGAGGTCGGTGCGGCCCAGCATGTCCACCACGCCGATCACGCCGTTGAGCGGCGTGCGGATCTCGTGGCTCATGTTGGCCAGGAATTCGCTCTTGGCGCGGTTCGCCGCCTCGGCGGCCTGTTTGGCGCTTTTCAGCTCGTCCTCGGCCGCCAAGCGCTCGGTGACGTCACGGGCGACGCCGAACACCCGGTCGCCCACCCGGCGAGCACGCCATTCGAGGTGCCGGTAGCTGCCATCCCGATGGCGGTAGCGGTTGATGAAACCCCGGACCTCGTCCTCGGTCTGCATACGCTGCATATGTCCGTCGGTGCCCCCGATGTCGTCGGGGTGGACCAGGTCGAGCATCGGCGTGCCGATGAGCTCCTCGGCCGAGTAGCCGAGCGCGAGCTCCCAGGCGCGGTTCACCTTCACGAACCGGCAGTCCATGTCGCGGATGCAGAGCATGTCCAGCGACACTTCGAAGAAGGTGGTCAGGTCGCGGGCGGTTTCCCGCTCGACCTGCAGCGCCTGCCGGGCCCGGGCCTCGCTCCGCGCCAACTCGTCCTGCGATCGTTTCCGGGTGATCGCGATGGCCGCCAGCTCGGCCGCCGTCTCGATGAAGGTGATGTCCTTCTCGCAAGGCGCGCTCACCTGCCGGTGGTAGATTCCGAAGGCGCCGATCGCGCCTCCGCCACCGTCCCGGATGGGCTGCGACCAGCAGGCCCGCAGCCCTGCCTGATCGGCGAGGGTCCTGAAGTCGGTCCAGTAGGGATGGGTCTGGATGTCGTCGACGATCACGCGCTCGTTGAGGGCGACGGCGTGGCCGCACGATCCGACCTCAGGCCCGATCTCCAGGCCCTCGATGGCGTCGTTGTAGAATGTCGGCAGGCTGGGTCCGGCGCCAAGCGTCATCCGCTTTCCCGTCTCGTCGAGCAGGAGGATGCTGCAGAGGATTCCGGGCGCCTCGGCCTCGACCGCGTGGACGATGGCGTCGAGGACGGCCGACAGCGGCGTGTCGGCGGCGATCAGCGTCATGGTGCGGCGGAAGAAGGCGTTGTCGGTGGGCATCGGCCGCGCGGGGCAAGCGTTACTGGGAGGCGCTGCGCTAGTGGGCGCAGGTGAATGCTTCGATCCGGTTAAGCTCGACCGTGGTCGACCCGCGGCGGGTCGTCTCGCACGGCCAGGGAAGGGCGTCGGCTCCAGCGGCGACCTATCGTCGGTTTAACTTGCCGGAGGGGCTGCGATCCTGGCCAATCTGCGGCCTGCAGTTGGGGATTCTTCGTATGCGCAAACTGACGTTGGCGGTCGCGGCCGCCCTGACCCTCTCGTTCGGCCTGTTGACCGCCGCGCCGCACGCCTTCGCCCACGACCCGCCAGCCAAGGCCGACGCCGCCAAGAGCAAGGACGCCGACAAGAAGTCCGACATCGACCTGCCGCCGTTCCCGGAGGCCGCCAGCGTCAAGCAGGTGACCCATGTCGCCGGCAAGACCCTGAACTATACCGCCACCGTCGGCGCGCTGCCGGTGCGCGACGAGAAGGGCAAGAAGATCGCCGAGGTGGTGGTCACCTCCTACGTCCTCGACGGCCCGCGCGATCCCAGGCGGCCGGTGACCTTCGCCTTCAACGGCGGCCCGGGCGCGGCCTCGGTCTATCTGAACCTGGGGGCCATCGGGCCCAAGCGGGTGCAGTTCGGCGCCCAGGGCGACGCCCCCTCCGACCCGGCGGTGCTGGTGGACAATCCCGGCACCTGGATGGACTTCACCGACATGGTGTTCATCGATCCGGTGGGCACCGGCTTCTCGCGCTCCCTGGTGGACAAGGACGAGACCAAGAAGCGGTTCTATTCGATCAAGCCGGACATCCAGTACCTCTCGCGCATCGTCTACGACTGGCTGCTGAAGAACGGCCGCATGGCCTCGCCGAAGTACGTCACCGGCGAGAGCTACGGCGGCTTCCGCGCGCCCAAGATCAGCTACTACCTGCAGACCCAGATGGGCGTCGGGATCAGCGGCATCGTGATGGTCTCGCCCTATCTCGAGCCGGGAATGAACAACGACCCCGACTTCTCGCCGATGAACTGGGTGACGACGCTGCCGTCGATGACCGCCGCCAACTACGAGCGCCAGGGCAAGACACTCTCGCCAGCCCTGATGAAGGAGGTCGAGGACTACACCCGCGGGGAGTTCACCACCGACCTGATGAAGGGGCGCCGCGATCCCGCCGCCGTCGCCCGCCTGGTGGACAAGGTCACCGCCTACACCGGCCTCGACCGGGAGTTCGTGCAGCGCTCCGGCGGGCGCATCGACGTGGGCGCCTTCCTGCGCGAGCTCTATCGGGACAAGGGCCTGATCGCCAGCGTCTACGATTCCAACGTCACTCAGGAGGATCCTTTCCCCTGGTCGGCGGAAGGGCGGCGCAACGATCCGATCCTGGACGCGATCATCGCGCCGACCACCAGCGCCATGGTCGACTTCGACACCCGGGTCGTCGGCTGGAAGGCCGAGGGCCGCTTCAACGCGCTGAGCTATGACGTGGGCGAGAACTGGGAGAAGGGCGTGGAGCTGGTGGACGCCACCTCCGACCTGCGCGAGGCCATCGCCGCCGACCCGAAGATGAAGGTGCTGATCGCCCACGGCTACGACGACCTGTCGTGCCCCTATTTCGTCTCGCGGCTGGTGATCGACCAGATGCCGATCTCGGGCGACCCGAACCGGGTGAAGCTCTCGATCTATCCCGGCGGCCACATGTTCTACAGCCGCCCCGCCAGCCAGGCTTCGTTCCGGGCCGACGTGATGGGCGTGTTCGGGGTCAAGTGATGAGCGGCGGTGAGGACCCACGGACGTTCGTGCCGCACGGCTTTCCGGAGCAGACGGCGGACCTCGGCGAAGTCGCCATGAACTATGTGGTCGCCGGCGAGGCGTCGAAGCCGGCGCTGTTGCTGATCCCGGGCCAGACGGAATCCTGGTGGGGCTATGAGGCGGCGATCCCGCTGCTGCAGGCGGATTTCCAGGTGTTCGCCGTCGACCTGCGCGGGCAGGGGCGCAGCACCTGGACGCCCGGGCGTTACACGCTGGACAACATGGGCAACGATCTGGCGCGGTTCATCGCCACGGTGGTCAAGCGCCCGGTGGTGACCAGCGGCTGTTCGTCCGGAGGCGTGCTCTCCGGCTGGCTCGCCGCCTACGCCCTGCCGGGACAGCTTCGCGGCGCGATCCTCGAGGACCCGCCGCTCTTCGCCTCGGAACTGACGCCGGCCTGCGGACCCTCGATCCGGCAGAGCGTCGTCGGCCCGATCTTCGAGCGGTTCGCGAGCTTCCTGGGTCCGCAGTGGCGCATCGGGGACTACGGCAAGATGAGTGGCGGCGCGGAGCCGCCGCAGAACCTCAGGGAATACGATCCCGAGTGGGCCAAGGCCTTCGTAGAGGGCACGGTCGCGGCGAGCTGCCGGCACGACGCCATGCTGGCGGCGGTCAGGGTTCCGGTGCTGCTGACCCACCATTCGCGTCAGGTGGACGAGGCCACCGGCCGCCTGTTCGGCGCCCTGACCGACCAGCAGGCGCGCCGCGCCGGGGAGATCGTCAAGGAGGCCGGCCAGGCGTTCGACTATGTCTCGCTTCCCGACGCCGCCCACGCCATGCACGCCGCCCAGCCGGAGCGGTTCGCAAGCGTGGTCCGGGACTGGGCGCTGGCCCTGCCGGCCTGAGTCTGATCTGAGCTCGGCCGAACCCCGGTCGCCGTTTGCCTCATGGGCTAGGTTATGCTTGTTCACCTATGGACGCGGCGTGGGCGGCAGACCCGCGCGCGAGCATAGGAGTGAGACGATGTCCGAGGCGCCGTTGCCCGCCGGATGGCCCGCCATGTCGATCGACCAGGCGCATGCGATCCTCACCGGCCCGGGCATGCCCACGGAGATGGACGAGATCGAGATTCGCGGCCTGAAGACCAAGGTCTGGAAGAACCTGCCGCCGTCCCTGCGCAGCGTCGTCGAGGCCGGCCGCGCCCACGGCGAGAAGATCTTCCTGGTCTACGAGGACGAGCGGGTCAGCTACGAGGCCTTCTATCGCGCGGTCGCCAACTTCGCCGCCGAGTTGACCGCCCAGGGCGTGGTCAAGGGCGATCGGGTGGCGGTGATCATGCGCAACCTGCCCGAATGGGTCGTGGCCTTCTATGCCGCCGCCAGCGTCGGCGCGGTGGTGACGCCGCTGAACGCCTGGTGGACCGGGCCGGAGCTGGAATATGGCCTGACCGATTCCGGGACCAAGGTGCTGGTGGTCGACCGCGAGCGCTTCGAGCGGCTGACCGAGCACCTGCCCAACTGCAAGGACCTGGTCCGCGTCTACGTGAGCCGCGAGCGCGAGGAGATCGCGCATCCGCTGGTGACCAAGCTGGAGAGCGTGATCGGCGCGCCGCCGGCCTGGAAGGATCTGCCCGACGTGGCCCTGCCGGCCGTCGAGATCGCGCCGGAAGACGACGCCACCATCTTCTACACTTCCGGCACCACCGGTCGGCCGAAGGGGGCGCTGGCCACCCAGCGCGGGGTCAATTCGAACATCATGGCGGCGATCTGCGGCGGGGCGCGCGCGTTCCTGCGCCGGGGCGAGCCGCCGCCGGCGCCGGACCCCGACGCGCCGCAGCGGGCCTCGCTGCTCTCGGTGCCGTTCTTCCACGTCACCGGCTGTTTCGCGGTGCTGAACCCGAGCTTCTTCGGCGGCGCGAAGCTGGTGATGATGCGCAAGTGGGACGCCATCCGCGCCTTCGAGCTGATCGAGCGCGAGCGGGTGAACCTGGCGGGCGGCGTGCCGACCATCGCCTGGCAGTTGATCGAGCACCCGGCGCGCAAGAACTATGACCTGTCGTCGCTGGAATCCGTCGCCTACGGCGGCGCGCCGTCGGCCAAGGAGCTGGTGCGGGCGCTGAAGGAGACCTTCCCCAACTCCGTGCCTGGCCAGGGCTGGGGCATGACCGAGACCTGCGCCACGGTCACCGGCAACGGCGCCGAGGACTATCTGAACCGCCCGGAAAGCTGCGGCGTGGCGGTGCCGGTCTCCAAGCTGGAGATCCGCGATCCGGTGGACGGCGTCACCGTGCTGCCGGTGGGAGAGGTCGGCGAGCTGTGGTGCAACGGGCCGCAGATGATGAAAGGCTATTGGAACAAGCCCGAGGCCACCGCCCAGACCTTGGTGAAAGGTTGGGTGCGCACCGGCGACTTGGCCAAGCTCGACGAAGAGGGCTTCTGCTACATCATCGATCGGGCCAAGGACATGCTGATCCGGGGCGGCGAGAACATCTACTGCATCGAGGTGGAGAACGCGCTCTATGACCACCCGGCGGTAATGGACGCCGCGGTGATCGGCATTCCGCACCGGACGCTGGGCGAGGAGCCGGGCGCGGTGGTGACCCTGAAGGTGGGTGCGCACGCCACCGAGGACGAGCTTCGGGCCCACGTGGCCGAGCGGCTGGCGGCCTTCAAGGTGCCGGTCGCGGTGAAGTTCTGGCCCGAGGTGCTGCCGCGCAACGCCAACGGCAAGATCATGAAGAACGAGCTCAAGAAGCTGTTCGAGGACGAGCAGGCCCAGGCCTGATGAGGTGATGCGGACCCGCGCCGACCTGCTGCTGGTCGCGCGCGGCCTGTTCGAGAGCCGCGCCAAGGCTCGCGCCGCCATCGAGGCGGGCGGGGTGACGGCCGACGGGCGGCTCGTCGCCAAGGCCTCCGAGATGCTGGCGGACGACGCGGTGGTGGAGGCGACGCCGGCGCATCCGTGGGTCGGGCGGGGCGCGCTGAAGCTGGAACATGCGCTGACGCTCTGGCCCGTTCCGGTCGAGGGGCGGGTGGTGCTGGACGTGGGGGCCTCGACCGGCGGCTTCACCGAGGTCTGCCTCGCGGCCGGGGCGCGGCGGGTCTATGCGGTCGACGTGGGGCGCGGCCAACTTCACCCTAGCCTGGCGGACGATCCGCGGGTTGCGGCGCTGGAGGGGCTGGACGCCCGCAGGCTGACCGCCGCCGAGATCCCCGAACCGCCGGAGCTGGTGGTCTGCGACGTGAGCTTCATCGGCCTCGCCAAGGCCTTGCCCGCCGCCCTGGACCTGGCCGCCGAGGCTGCGGACCTCATCGCGCTGGTCAAGCCGCAGTTCGAGGTGGGGCCGCGGCGGGTGGGCAAGGGCGGCCTGGTCAAGGACGAGGCGGCGCGGGCGGAGGCGCTGGCCGGGGCGAAGGCCTTCCTGGAGGCCACTGGCTGGGCGGTTCAGGCGACCGCTGACAGCCCGGTCGAGGGCGGCGACGGCAATCGCGAATATCTGCTGTGGGCGAGGAAGACTGGGGCGCAAAAGAAAGGCCGCCCGCGGTGAGGCGGACGGCCCAGGAAAGCTAGCGAGAAGCCGGCGCTAGCGACAGATCGGATCAGTCGACGATGTGGTAGCGGCCGCGGTAGTCCGGGCAGACTCGGACGTAGCGGGGGTCGACCCGGCCGTCGGGCAGGTAGACCGGGCTGGCCGCGAGCGTGCAGCCGTCGGGGCCGATGCGGTCGGCGACCACGCGGAAACGCATGCCGTGATGGCCGTAGACCCAGATCGCCGGGCCGGGGGCATAGGCCACCGGCGGCGGGGGCGGGCCGTAGCCTTCCGCATAACCGGGCGGCGGCGGGGGCGGCGGCCCCGGCTGATAGTAGGCCGGCCCGGGCGGGGGCGGCGGCGGGCCGGCGTCGGCGATGGGCGGAGGCGGCGCGCTGTTGCAGGCCGCGGAGTTGTGGCCGACGACCGCGCCGGCGATCGCGCCGACCACGCCGCCGAGCAGCGAGCCGTCGGTGCGGTGGCCGCGAGCGGCCAACTGCGAGCCGAGCACCGCGCCACCGGCGCCGCCGACCAGCGCGCCGGTGACGCCCCGGTTGTTGGCGTCGCGCTGGCAGGGGTCGTAGTTCCCCTGATAGCCTTGGCTGGGGTAGCCTTGGCTGTTGTAGCCTGGTCCGCCGACCGGCGGCGCGGACTGCGCCGACGCGCTGGTCACCGCGCCCATCGCCAGGACGGCGGCCAGGGCGCCCTTGGCGAAGATCGAAGTCTTGGTCATGGGTAGTCCCCTCTTGCGAAATCTCGCGCCACCCTTTGGGCGGCGTCGCGGATCGTTATGGTCGGGCCAAGCTGAACGGTGTTTGAGCGGTCCGTTCATCTTCGTTCATCTTGGTTATCCACTTATTTATCGCCCCGCGATGAGGATCGTTTCCCGCCTATGACGCCGTCGCGCCGCCGCCACTCCGCCAACAACAAGCCCAACCGAGCGGCGCGTCCCGCCGGACCGCCAAGCGAACTGGTCATCGCGCAGATGGGCGGCGAGGGCGATGGCGCAGCCGCCGGCCCGGCCTTCGTGCCCTTCACCCTGCCGGGCGAGCGGGTGCTGGCGGCCGGCGCGGGCGAGCGGCGGGAGCTGATTCAGGTGCTTGAACCCAGCGCCGAGCGGGTCGACCCCGTCTGCCCGCACTTTGGGACTTGCGGCGGCTGCGCCCTGCAGCACTGGGACCATGCCCCATACCTCGCCTGGAAGGTCGCGCGACTGGCCGCCACCCTGACGCGCCAGGGGATCGAGACCGAAATCCTGCCGCCCTTCGCCGCAGAACCCGGGACGCGGCGGCGGGTGGCCCTGCACGCGCGGCGCGGCAGTCGCGAGGCGGCGAAGCTCGGCTACAAGGCGCGCAAGTCCTGGGATCTGGTGGATATCTCCGTCTGCCCGATCTCCGATCCGGCGATCCAGGCGGCGATCCCGGCGCTGAAGCGGCTGGCCGCGCCGCTGTTCGAGCATCCGAAGTCCGCGCCGACCCTGCACGTGACCGCGACGCCCAGCGGCCTCGACATCGACATCTCCGGCATCGAGCGCAAGTCCGGGGGCCTCTCCGCCGACGCCCGGGTGCAGCTCGCCGAGCGGGCGGCGGAAGCTGATTTCGCCCGGGTGACGATCGACGGCGAGGCGGCCTATCTGGCGCGGACGCCGCAGGTGCGCCTGGGGCCGGCGGTGATCAGCCTACCGCCCGGCGCTTTCCTGCAGGCGACGCCGGGCGCGGAGGCGGCGATGGCCGGCTTCGTGGCGGAGCAGGCGGTGGGCGCTGCGCGGATCACCGACCTCTATTGCGGGGTCGGGACCTTCACCTTCCGCTTGGCGGGGATCGCCCAGGTCCACGCCGCCGACTTCGCCCCCGACGCCATCCGCGCGCTGACCGGCGCGCTCGCCGCCGCGCCCGGCCTGCACGGGATCACCGCCGAGGCCCGCGACCTGGTCCGCCGCCCGGTGCTGGCCGAGGAGCTGAAGAAGACCGATGTCGCGGTCTTCGACCCGCCCCGCGCCGGCGCCGCCGAACAGACCGCCGAGCTGGCCCGCTCGGCGCTCGGCCGGGTGATCGCCGTCTCCTGCAACCCGGCCACCTTCGCCCGCGACGCCCGCACCCTCATCGACGCCGGTTTCCGCCTCGACCGCGTCCTGCCGGTCGACCAGTTCCTCTGGTCCCCGCACATCGAACTGGTGGGCGTGTTCAGCCGTTAAAGTTCCTCCCCCGCGTTTCGCGGGGGAGGTCGGGGTCACCCGAAGAGGTCGATCTGGTCGCCGGCCTTGGGCGGGACGCGGAACTGGGTGAGGTCGAGCGGCGGGAGTTTGCGCGCGAGGCCCAGGCGGGTCTTGGCGACGGCGAAGCGGCGGGAGGTGAGGGCGGCGATGGGGCCTTCGCCCTTCATGCGCTTGCCCCACTGGCTGTCGTAGGTCTTGCCGCCGCGCATCTGGCGCACCAGGGACATCACCCGGCTGGCGCGGTCGGGGTGGTCGGTCGCGAGCCACTCCTGGAAGAGGTCGGCGATCTCCAGCGGCAGACGCAGCGCCACGTAGCCCGCGCCCCGCGCCCCGGCGGCGGCGGCGCGGTCCAGCACCGCCTCCATCTCGTGATCGTTGAGGCCGGGGATGCAGGGGGCGAACATCACCACGGTCGGCACCCCGGCGTCGGCCAGGCGCCTGACCGCATCGAGGCGCTTTTCCGGGGTGGCGGCGCGGGGCTCCATGGAACGGGCGAGCTTGCGGTCGAGCGAGGTGATGGAGATCGCCACGCGGACCAGGTTCTTTTCGGCCATGGGCGCCAGGAGGTCGAGGTCGCGCAGGATCAGGCCCGACTTGGAGATCACCGAGAACGGGTGGTTGAACCGCGACAGCACCTCGATGACGCCGCGGGTGATGCGCAGGCGGCGCTCCTGCGGCTGGTAGGGATCGGTGTTGCCGCCGATGTGGATGACTTCGGGCGTGTAGGTCGGCTTCGACAGCTCGCGTTCCAGGAGGCGCGCGGCCTCCGGCTTGAAGAACAGCTTGGATTCGAAGTCGAGGCCGGGCGAGAGGCCCATGTAGGCGTGGGCGGGGCGCGCATAGCAGTAGATGCAGCCATGCTCGCAGCCGCGGTAGGGGTTGATCGAGGCGGAGAAGCCCACGTCGGGACTGTCGTTCCGCGTGATGATCACCTTGGCCTTCTCCGGCGTCACCGTGGTGGTGAGCTGGACGGGCTCGACGTCGTCGGGGGTCCAGCCGTCGTCGAAGGCCTCGCGGCTGTCGGCCTCATAGCGGCCGGACGCGTTGGTGCGGGCGCCTCGGCCATGAACGACGGTGATCTGCTGGGTGAAGGTGCTCACCCGAACAGGCTAGCGCCGCGATAAGAACAAAACAAGAACTAACCTGTCGAAATCCCGCCTCAGGCGTCGAGAGTTGACCTGGACCGCGGCGCAAGGGCTTCTGGCGCCATGCTGAGCGTGATCGTGGAGACCGCCGACGCCGGGGATCGGTTGCCGGCCCTGTTGGCGGCCCTGACCTCGCTGGCCGTCGAGGGGCTGGTGCGCGAGGTGCTGATCGCCGGCGGCGGCCCGCGGGAGCTGCTGGACGTGCTGCGCGAGGAGACCGGGGCGGAGCTCGCGCCGGATATCGCGGGCGGCATCCAGGCTGCGCGGTCGGATCGCCTGCTGGTGCTGCCGGCGCGGATCCGGCTGAAGGCCGGTTGGCTGGAGACGCTGGCCAAGCACCTGCGCAGCGGCGGCGGCGAGGCCCTGATCCTGGGCGAGGGCGCGGGCTTCCTGCGCGAGAAACCGTTCGGCGTGCTGCTGGCGCGTTCGGCCGCGGTGGGCCTAGCGCATCCCGATCTGAAGCGGCTGCGAAGCCAACTGGGTCGCGGCGCGGCCCGGCTGGCCTAGGTCCAGGCGCTCGTCGATGGCGCGGTCGCCGCTGGCCAGCGCGTCGAGGCTGGGCGAGGTCTCGCCCCACATCCGGCGATAGGTCCAGTAGCCGGCCAGCACGCGCTGCACATAGGCGCGGGTCTCCTGCGCCGGCAGGCATTCCATCAACAGCAGGGCGTCGGCGTCGTCGCCCAGCGCCTGAGCGGTATGGAGCACGGGCCCGGGGCCAGCGTTGTAGGCCGCCACCGCGCGGATCAGGTTGTGGCCGACGCCCTTCTCCAGCAGCCAGGTGAAGTAGTCCTGGCCGACCCGCAGGTTGAAGGCCGGATCGAAGAGCGGGCTTGGATCGGACTTCAGCTTGTCGTCGCCGGCGGCGAGCGCCGCGGAGGCCGGCATCACCTGCATCAGGCCCGTGGCGCCCACCGGCGAGACGGCCTGCGGATTGAAGCGGCTCTCCTGGCGGACCATGGCGTAGACCAGGGCCTTGTCGAGGGTGAAGCCGCTGAGCGGAGTCAGCTCCGGGGTCGGGTAGTCGAGGTCGGCGCTGCGCGGCGGGCTGGCGCGGTCGGCGAGCGAGGTCCCAAGCGCCAGGGTCAGCGCCTTCCAGTTGGCCTGTTCGGCAGGCGTGCGGGCGAGCGCCATGCCGGCGCGCAGCTCCTGGATGGCGTCGGAGCCGCGACCGATCTGGGCGAGGGCCGCGGCGCGGTGGGCGCGGACGTTGGAGGTCACGAAGCGGCCAAGGTCGACCGACGGATCCGCGGCCGGATCGGCGCTCGCCTGCTTGACGTAGGCGGCCATCAGCAGCCGGGCCACGGGATCGTCGCCGATCGCCAGGCTGGCCTGGTCGGCGAGCTTGATCTGGCGGGCCGCGACCATGCCGTAGAAGGTTTCGGGATTGCGGGCCGCGGCGTGCAGGTACTTGGCCGAGGCGGCGGCGTCGTTCTGGGCGTCGGCCGAGCGGGCGGCCCAGTAGGCGGCGGCCGACTGCAGCCAGGCGTCGCACTCGCCATCACGGGCCAGGTCGGCGAAGGCGTCCCGCGCCTTGTCGTAGGATTTCAGGCGATAGGCGGCGAGGCCGACGATCCAGCGGTCGCCCGAGGCCTCCGCCAGGCTGAGCGCGCGCTTCACATCGCCGGCGTAGAAGGCCTCGCGCCCCCGGCGGGCCTTTTCCGACAGCACCGGATTGGCGATCCGCGGCCCGTCGCCCAGGTCCATGGGCTTGGGGCCCGCGTCGTCGGAGGGATCGGTCTTGCGCTTGGCGGCGAGCGCGAAGATGCGGTCGGCCACCGGCAGGTCGCGGAACTTGGCGAGCCAGGCCGAAAGCTCGTCGAAGGCGGCGATGTGCGCCGTCGGGTGCATCAGCTCATGGAAGGAGAGATAGCCCACCAGGGAGCGGTCCTTGACCTGGGCGCTCTGAATCTGGGCGTCGATGAAATCGCCGCGCTCGGTGGCGTCGAAGGCTGCCGCGTAGGCGCGCGCGTCGTCGGTGGAGAGCGCCTGCGGAGCTTCCGCCGCCGCAACGCTTGCCATGGCGGCCGTGCAGACAAAGGCGAGAGCCCCGGCCCACAGGCGCTTTTTCAGCGTCATGCCGTCTCTTCCGCGCGGGCCCATCTTGCAGCGGGCGGTGCGCAGTCCTCTTCTCGAAGTCCCCAGCGTAGGGTTAAGCGGGGCGGTCCGGGCGATCAACCCCAAACGGCCTTTCGAAGAGGTTTCGCCGCAGGCTTAATCTCAGATTGGCGTCCCGATCGATAGAGCGTTCAGTTTGGGCGTTCTGGACGGTCGAGGCGCTCGGTCAGAGTCAGGAGGTCGGCCCAGGCCTTCTTCTTGGCGGCCGGCTGGCGCAGCAGGAAGGCCGGATGCAGGGTCGGCATGGCCGGCAGCTCCATGGCGCCATCCGCCGAGCGCCACTCACGCCAGCGGCCGCGCATGGAGAGGATGCCGTCCTCGGTCTTCAGCATCGACTTGGCGGAGGCCGCGCCGACCAGCAGCAGCATCTTGGGCCGCACCAGGGCGATGGCGCGTTCCACGAAGGGGGCGCAGACGGCTTGCTCGGCCTGGGTCGGGGTGCGGTTGCCGGGCGGGCGCCAGAATACGGTGTTGGTGATCAGCACCCGGCCGGTGAGGCCGGCGGCGGCCAGCATCCTGTCCAGCAGTTGCCCGGCGCGGCCGACGAAGGGCTGGCCCTGGCGGTCCTCGTCGGCGCCCGGGCCTTCGCCGATCACCATCAGGGGCGCGGCCGGATCGCCACGATAGACCACGGCCTGGGAGGCGGCGCCTTCGAACTTCAGCGGGCAGCCGTCGAAGCCGGCGATGGCGGCGACCAGCGCGTCGAGGCTGTCGGCCGCGGCGGCCAGCGCCTGGGCCTGGGCGACGGCGGCGGAGACGTCGGGCTGGTTGGCGGCGCGCAGGGCCGAGGGCGCGGGCGGCGGCGCGGCCAGGGCGGCTTTGCGGGCCGGGGCCACGGGCGGCAAGATCTTGCCGGCCGCGATGCGGTCGACGGGCTCGTCCAGCAGCATGGCGTCGACGCCGGCTTCCGCCCAGAAGGCGAGCAGGGATTCAGCGCTGGCGGCGTTAGGCGACATCGCGCGCAGTCTTGGCCGCCCGCGCGGCGCTTGTCAGCAGCGCAATCGCACCCGTCCGCGCCGGGACGTGTGAAATCAGGCCATGCGCATCCAGAAGCTCGCGCCATAGAGGTCGAGCTCGGCCATGGAGCCCTGGCGGAACAGGGCTTCGGCGTGGGCCTTGAGCATAGGGTCGCGGCCGACGAACCAGCTCGGAAACTGGATCTCGAAGCGGTCGGCGCCGAACAGCAGGGCGGTGGCCAGCAGGTACTGCTCGTTCCACAGTCGGGGCACGTGGCCGGAGATGTAGTCGTAAGGCAGGTAGATGTCGTGGACGTGGACGATCACCCCGGGCTTCAGCCGGGGCAGAATCTCCAGGAAGAACACCGTGACGTCCGAACCCTGGAAGCTGCGATGCGACGAATCCAGGAAGAAGATGTCGCCGGCCTCGAGGGTTTCGAACAGCGCCGTGTCGCAGCGCTCCAGCGGCTGGCGGATCACCTGGTCGCAGAGTTGGTCGACGGCGTTGCGCGGTTCGGGGTCGATGGAGGTGATGCGGGTGCGAAGGCCGTAGCGCTGGATCGCGCGCCGGGCGTACTTGGTGGAGACGCCGGAGCCGATCTCCACGAAGCGGCGCGGGTCGTGGCCGTGCAGCATGCCGGTGAGCGCGATGGCGTCGAGCGGCGAGAACCAGGCGTTCAGCCAGAACGGCGTCGGCGTCTGGTAGGTCCCGCCCATCGGCACGTCGGCGAAATCGGGCTGCAGCGGCGCCCAGGCGCTCAGCAGGTCGGCATAGCGGTCGCGCCCGGCGCCGATCAGGGCGGCGAGTTCCGGGTGCGGCGGGTGGCCCGCGCCATAGCGGATCTCGGCGCGGTAGGGGTAGTCGACCAGCTTGAAGTCGTAGCTGGCGAGTTCGGTGCAGAACACCTGGCTGGCCAGCGGCCGGGCCGGCGCGTCTCCGGTATGGCCGGCGAGCGCGCGGGCGTAGGCGTCCTCCGCCGCCTTGGCCCGGCCAGCGTCGCGCAGGGCCACGGCGAGGTCCGCCCAGGCGCGCGCGTTGGCGCCGTCCTGCTCGGCGGCGGCCTTCAGCGCCGCGATCCCATCCTCGCGCCGGCCGAGCTGGAACAGCGCGATGCCGTGCAGCCGCCGGGCGCGCAGGTTCCGCGGATCGGCGGCCAGCACCTCGCGGAAGGTGAGTTCCGCATGGTTCAGCAGGTGATCCTGCAGCCAGGCCAAGCCCTGCCGCAGCTTGGCCTCCTGCGGGTTCTGCGGCGCCGGCTCGCTCATCGGAACGGCCGCTAGGCCAGGCCCTTGCTGGGGTTCACCAGGTACTTCTCACCGGTGGTCTTGCGGTTGTAGGCGGCCACGACCTTGGGATCGAGCGCCTCGGCCAGGCCGATCTCGGCCGTGTAGTGGCTGGCGAAGGTGGTCTTCAGCTCATCGGCCACCCGCTGGCGCAGCTTCTGGGCCTCGGCGGGCGGGGTCTTCATCAGGAAATAGGTGAGCAGCCAGCCGCCGATCCCCCAGGCCATGCCGTAGTTGCGCGCCAGCTCACTGGGGCCGGTGTCGAGGCCGCCGTAGATGTAGAGCTGCTTGTGGGTGGTCGAGCCGTAGCGGCTGTAGACCGGGGCGGTGCGGTTCAGCGCCGCTTCCATGGCGCCCAGGATCTGGCCGCCCAGCTTGCCGCCGCCGATGGCGTCGAAGGCCAGCGTCGCGCCGGTCTGCGCCAGGGCGTCGGTGAGGTCGGCCACGAAGCTTGGGGACGTGGAATCCAGCACGTGTTTCGCGCCGATGTCGGTGAGGATCCTCGCTTGCGCGGGGCTGCGCGCGATGTTGACCAGGTCCACGCCATCGGCGAGGCAGATCTTCTGCAGCATCTGGCCCAGGTTGGAGGCGGCGGCGGTGTGGACCAGCGCCTTGTGCCCCTCGCGCTTCATGGTCTCGACCATGCCCAGCGCCGTCAGCGGATTGACGAAGCAGGACGCGCCGTCGGCGGCGGTGGCGCCGGCCGGCAAGGGCAGGACGTCGGCGGCCTTCAGCGTGCGGTACTGGGCGTACATGGCCCCGCCGATCCCGGCCACCAGCTTGCCCAGCAGGGCCTGGGCGGCGGGATCGGAGCCGGCGGCGACCACCGTGCCCGCGCCCTCGTTCCCCACCGGCATCGACTGGTCGAGGCGCCCGGCCATGGCGCGCATCAGAGGCTGCGGCACGGTGGCGGTGAGCGTCGGGCCGGGGCCGGCCTTGGCGGTCGTAAGGTCGGCGGCGCCCAGTAGCAGGCCAAGGTCCGAGGGGTTGATCGGCGAGCCCTCGATGCGGACGACGATCTCGTCCGGCGCGGGGTCGGCGATGTCGACCTTGGCCAGCGAAAGCTCCAGCTCGCCGCTCGCCTTGATCAGGGAGCGGAGCTGCAGGCCGGAGCCCGGATTGCCGTTGGCCATGGTCGTCGTCCTCGCTGTCCCGTTGAAGCGGCGCACAGAACCGCGTTGCGCGCGCCTCGGCAACCACAGAAGCCTTCGCCGGGCTGAGAGCTGAGCTTAGGGTGCGCCATGACCGATCTTCCCCCTGACGGCGCGCGGACCTCGCCGTCGACCGCTCGCAATCGCCAGCCGATCCTCGATGCCCTGCGCCCGCGCCTGGCGGCGGACGCGCGGGTGCTGGAGGTGGCGAGCGGGGCGGGCGAGCACGCGCTGTTCCTGGCCGCCGCCCTGCCAGGCATGCGCTGGCGGCCGACGGACCGGGACGCAGACGCGCTGGCCAGCATCGCGGCCTGGCGCGCGGCCTCGGGCAGCGCGAACCTCGCGGAGCCGGTGCGGCTGGATGCGGCGGACCTTGCGACCTGGCCGGCGGGGCCGTTCGAGGCGGTGGTCTGCATCAACATGGTCCACATCTCGCCCTGGGCGGCGACGGTCGGGCTGATGACCGGCGCGGGGCGGGTGCTGGCGCCGGGCGGGCGGTTGTTCCTCTACGGGCCCTACGTCGAGGTCGGCGTCGAGACCGCGCCCAGCAACCTGGCCTTCGACGAGAGCCTGAAGAGCCGCGATCCGGCCTGGGGCCTGCGGGACCTCGCCGAGGTCAAGACCCTGGCGGCGGGGCAGGGCCTGGCCTTCGCCGAGCGCATCGCCATGCCGGCCAACAACCTGGTCGTGGTGTTCGAGAAGCTGCGTTAGCTCTTCAGGTCGGGACGCGAGGCCAGGAAGGCGGCGCGTTCGGCAGGCGTCAGCACCTTGGCCTTCTTCTGCCGCGAGACCTTTGGCGTCGGCGGGGCGTAGACGCCGGACGCCGCAGGCGCCGGCTTGAGGTCGGCGAAGCGTTTGATCGGCGGCTTGTCGGAGCTCATCGGAGGCGTCCTAGCGTTTGCGGAAGCGGCTGGCCTCGGCCGCCAGGGATGAGCCCCAAGGATCGGGCCGGTCGTCGTCGGGCTGAAAGGGCAACGAGCCGGCGACGCCGCGAATGGCCAGCCAGAGCTGCTGGTTGAAGTGGCCCAGCACCCGAAGCGGGCGGCGCTTGTCGTCGGTGACGTCCCAGCCCTCCGCCTCGAAGGCGGCCACCTGGGCCGGGATCGGCAGGCGCTCGGGCCGGTCCCAACCGGCGGGGCGCGGGTGGTCCTCGGCCTGGTCGGCGGTGAGGCCCAGCGCCTTGAGGGAAACATCGTCGATCTCCGGATGTTCGGCGCGGGCTTCCGGCTCGGCGAATTCGCGCTTCAGCAGGGCGCGGTATTCCAGGTCGGCGACGCCCGGCAGGTCGATCAGGCGGCGAAGCGGCGGCGAGCGGTCCATGCGGCTGGCCTATCTTGGTTCGCCGGCCTTAGGTTGCGAAAAATCCGCCATCGATGTCGGAAGCGCGTGGCGCCACGCGTCCTTCGGACGGAGAAGCTCTTGAAGGAGGTCTAAGATGCCGAAGATCCATCCGTTCCTGTGGTTCGACACCCAGGCCGAGGAGGCGGCGAACTTCTACGTCTCGCTGTTCCCCAATTCGAAGATCCTGAACGTGGTGCGCAACGCGCCCAGCGCGCCGGGGCCAGACGGCGCGGTGCTGACGATCGACTTCGATCTGGACGGCCAGCGGGTGACCGCGCTGAACGGCGGGCCGGTCTACAAGTTCACGCCGGCCACCTCCTTCGTCATCGATTGCCAGGATCAGGCGGAGGTGGACCACTATTGGGATCGGCTGCTGGAGGGCGGGACGCCCAGCCGCTGCGGCTGGCTGGACGACCGGTTCGGCTTCTCCTGGCAGGTGGTGCCCAAGCAGCTCTTCGAGACCATCGGCGGGCCGGACGCGGCCGGTCGCGAACGGGCGATGGCGGCGATGATGCAGATGGTCAAGCTCGACGTGGCCAAGTTGCAGAGCGCCTATAGGGGCGAGGCGGCCTAGCGGTTGATCTCGATGGTCAGCACCCAGGCGTTGGACATGGCCACGAAGTAGCCGAACAGCATTGGCGCGGTCAGGACGTAGGCGCCGACGCCGCCCTTCCACGCGATGACCGCGCCCGCGACGCAGATGGCGATGGCGTAGAGCTGTCCCTGGGCGGCGGCCAGCAGGCCCTGGCGGCGGAACTCCGGCTCGATGGTTCGGGCGGTCTGGACGTGCATGGCGCTCAGCACCGCCCAGACGACCACGCCGCCCGCCAGCACCTCCAGGCCGAGCGCGAGCGGGGTCTGGCCGGGAATCAGGAAGGCGGAGGCCGCCAGCAGGTTGAGCAGCAGGATGACGATCGATTCCATCGCCCGGTTCGGCAGGTGCCCGGAGCTGACGATCTTCGACAGATTGATCGAGACCCCGACGAACACCAGGCCCGCCAGGGTGGCCGCGGCGCCCACCTGGGCGGCGAAGAAGGTCTCCCAGCCGGCGATCAGCATGGGCGTCATCTAGCGGAACAGCCCAAGGTCGACGGCGTCGCCCATCACCCGGTAGCCGGCGTCGTTGGGGTGCAGCCAGTCGCCCGACTGCAGGTCGGCGCGCATCTTTTCCGGATGGGCGGGATCGCGGATCGCGGCGTCGAAGTCGATGACGCCATCGAACTCGCGGCCGGTGCGGATCCATGCGTTGATCTTCTGCCGCTCCGCCTCACCGGCGGGGGTGTAGTAGGCCGCCCCGCCATAGGGCAGGACCGTCGCGCCGATGATCTTCAGGCCATGCTCGTGGGCGCGGGCGATGAGCTGGCGGTAGCCGGCGATCAACTGGGCGGCGGTGGGCGTCGGCTTGGTCATCCCCAGGTCGTTCACCCCTTCCAGCACGGTCACGTGGGTGACGCCAGGCACGGAGAGCACGTCGCGGTCGAAGCGGCTGAGCGCATTCTGGCCGAAGATCGGCAGTTGCTCGCTGAGCACCCGGTTGCCGCTGATGGCGGTGTTGACCACAGCGAAGGCCGTTTTGGCCGCAAGGAGCCGCTCGGCCAGCCGGTCCGGCCAGCGGTGGTTGGCGCCGTCGGTGGAGCGATAGCCGTCGGTGATGGAGTCGCCAAAGGTGGCGATCACCGGCCGCTCGGGCGCCGCGCTCTCCACGTCCACCTCGGTCAGGAAGGCGCGGTAGTCGCCCGCGCCCTTGGCGGCTGGCGGCGGGGTCTGGGTCACATCGTCAGGCGCGATGGAGATCAGCTCCTGGCCAGTCATGTGGCAGGTGCAGCCGTTGGTATCGGCGGGCAGGTAGAGGCTGACCCGCAGGCGGGAAAGCGGCTTGGTCGGCAGCGCCACCGGATCGCTGAGCATCGGCGCGCCAGCCGGCAGGGTGGCGCTCGCGGCGCCGGAAAAGCTGACCGTCCGCTCGCTGCCCGGAATGACCGCGCCGTCCGCGCTGACCAGGGCGACCCGCGCCACGGTCACCTGCAGGGGCTTGGGCCCATATTCGTTGGAGAGCCGCAGGCGCAGGCGCGGCCCGCCGGCCGACAGCCGCACGATCTGGGTGACGGTCTGGTTGTTGAAGGTGGCCGTGCCGCGGGCCGGATTGTTGGCCGGCGCGGCCATGGGCATGGCCGGCGAGGCGCCCCAGCTGCCGATCCATTTCGCGCCCGCCGCCTGGGCGTGCGGGGCCGCCAGCGCCAGCGCGCAGACCAGGGCCGACAGACGCATGGTGTTTCCCCCAAAGTCCTGTTTGGGCGGCTTTTCCTTGACCACCACTAGGTGACCTTCCGATAAGTCGCCCACGGGATCAACGGAGCGCCGGGGCAATGAGCGAGCAAGTCGCCGAGAACGTCGAACGCGAGGCGATGGAATATGACGTCGTCATCGTGGGCGCGGGGCCGTCGGGCCTGTCGGCCGCGATCCGCCTGAAGCAGTTGGCCGCGGCGGCCGGGCGCGAGGTCACCGTGGCGGTGTTGGAGAAGGGCTCCGAGGTCGGGGCGCACATCCTGTCGGGCGCGGTGATCGACCCCAGCGGCATCGAGGAACTGCTGCCCAACTGGAAAGAACTGGGCATTCCGCTGGAGACCAAGGTCACCCGCGACAAGTTCGTGATGCTGGGCCCGCAGGGCGAGCTCGACATATCCTGGCTGCCATTCCCCAAGTGGATGCTGAACCACGGCAACTACATCGCTTCGCTGGCCAACGTCTGCCGCTCGATGGCGCAGCACGCCGAGAGCCTGGGCGTGGAGATCTATCCCGGCATGGCGGCGTCCGAGGTGGTCTACAACGAGACCGGCGCGGTGAAGGGCGTGGTGGCCGGCGTGTTCGGCATCGGCAAGGACGGCCAGCCCACCGCCGACTACCAGCCGGGCATCGAGTTGCACGCCAAGTACACCCTGATCGGCGAGGGCGTGCGTGGCTCGCTGGCCAAGCAACTGCAGGCCAAGTACAGCCTGACCGAGAACCGTGAACCGCAGAAGTTTGGCATCGGGATCAAGGAGTTGTGGCAGGTTCCGGATGCGGTTTTCGAAAGCGGCCTGACCCAGCACACCTTCGGCTGGCCATTGGACAACAAGACCGGCGGCGGCTCGTTCATGTACCACTTCGGGGACAACTACGTGGCCATCGGCTTCGTGCTGCACCTGAACTACAAGAACCCCTGGCTTTCGCCGTTCGACGAGTTCCAGCGTTTCAAGACCCACCCCTCGATCAAGCGCTACCTGGAGGGCGGCAAGCGCATCGCCTATGGCGCGCGGGCGATCACCGAAGGCGGGGCGCAGTCGTTGCCGAGGCTCTATTTCCCGGGCGGGGCGCTGCTGGGCTGCTCGGCCGGCATGGTCAACGTCCCGCGCATCAAGGGTAGCCACAACGCGGTGAAGAGCGGCGTCCTGGCGGCGGAGGCGGCGTTCGACGCCATCGGCGCCGGCCGGTCCGGCGACGACCTGGTGGCCTACGAGGAAGCCTACCAGACCTCCTCCATCGCCAAGGAGCTGTGGAACGTCCGCAACTTCAAGCCCTTGTGGTCGAAGCTTGGCACCATTCCGGGCGTGATGCTGGGGGCCATGGACGCCATGCTGGCGACGTTGCTGGGCGGCTGGTCGCCCCTGGGCACCCTGAAGCACGGCAAGAACGACGCCGACTCCACGGGCCTGGCCAAGGACTACAAGCCGATCGTCTATCCCAAGCCCGACGGGGTATTCTCCTTCGACAAGCTCTCCAGCGTCTTCCTGTCGTCCACCAACCACGACGAGAACCAGCCGGCGCACCTGAAGCTGCGCGATCCGGCGGTTCCGATCGCCATCAACCTGCCGAAATACGGGGAGCCGGCGCGCCTCTACTGTCCGGCGGGCGTCTACGAGGTGCTGTACGACGACAAGGGCGAGAACCCGAAGTTCCAGATCAATTTCCAGAACTGCGTCCACTGCAAGACCTGCGACATCAAGGACCCGTCGCAGAACATCAACTGGACGACGCCGCAGGGCGGGGACGGGCCGAACTACCCGAATATGTAACCCTGCCTCTGCACAGTGACAGCAAGCCGCCTTGCCGCGGCCATCGTTAGGTCCGAAGGTCCGCCCATGCGCCTACACCTGCTGCTCGCCGCCGCCGCTCCGCTGGTCCTGCTCGCCGCCTGCGCGGAGCCCGGGACCTCGGCGCCGCCGGCCAGCGGCGATCTCGCCACCAACGCCTCGCCCTACGGCATGTTCCTGGCCGGCGAGTCGGCGCTGAACAACGGCAAGAGCAAGGACGCGGCGCGCTTCTTCGACCAGGCGCGGGTCGAGACCGGCAACGCCATGATCGGCGAGCGGGCCTTCACCGCCGCCCTGCTGGCCGGCGAGATCCAGAAGGCCTCGACGCTCGCGCCCACCGGCGACGACGCCTCGGAGGCCGGCAAGCGGCTGGGCAAGCTGGTGGTCGCGGTCGAGGACCTGGCGGACGGCAAGGGCAAGGAAGCCAAGGCGCTGCTCACCGACCAGAACATCGCCTTCCCGCACAAGCCGGCGGGCGCGCTGCTGGCGCCCTGGGCCGCGGCGGAGGCCGGCGACGTCGAAGGCTCGCTGGTGCGGCCGGAGGTGCGCGGCGACCGGATGGTCGACTACTTCGGTCAGCTCGGTCAGGCGGCGCTGTTCGAGCGCGCCAAGCGTTATGACGAAGCCGAGACCGACTTCAAGGCGGTGGCGGGAACCAACAATCCGACCGAGATGGCGGTCCTGGGCTACGGCGGCTTCCTGGAGCGGCGGGGCCGGCGGGTGGATGCCTTGGCGCTCTACGCCGAGGAGCTGGCGCGCGATCCCGACAGCATCGCGGTGGAAGCCGCCCAGGCCCGCGCCTCGGCCGGCAAGGCGGCGCCGCCCATGCCGACCATTCGCGAGGGCGCGGCCGCGGCCCTGCTGGCGCCGGCCGCCACCATGATCTCGGCCAAGCAGACCCAGTTGGCGCTGGCCTATCTGCGGCTGGTGCTGCGCCTCGCCCCGCAGCTCGACGACGCCTGGGTGATGGTCGGCGACCTGATGGACGGCTCGGGAGACGTCGATGCGGCGCGGGCGGCCTATGAGCATCCCAAGCCCAGCTCGCCGGAATATTCCGCCGCTCAGGCCAAGCTCGCCTGGACCTACCAGAGCGCAGACGACAAGGAGACCGCGCTGAAGCTGGCGCGCGCCGCCGCCACGACCGGCGATATCGACGCCCGCATCACGCTGGCCGACCTGCTGCGCTCCGACGAGCAATATCCCGAAGCCATCAAGGTGCTGGACGGGGTGATCGCCGAGCAAAAGGCGCCGGACTGGCGGCTGCTCTATTCGCGCGGCGTCGCTGAGGAGCGCCTGAACAATTGGACGCAGGCCCAGGCCGACCTGCAGGCGGCGCTGAAGGCGCACCCGGACGAGCCGGAGCTCTTGAACTACCTCGGCTATTCCTGGATCGACCGCGGCGAGCACCTGAAGGAAGCCATGGCCATGGTCGAGAAGGCCGTGGCCGCCGACCCGCGCTCCGGCGCCATGGTCGATTCCCTCGGCTGGGCCTACTACCGGATGGGCGACTACAAGAAGGCGGTCGAGAAGCTGGAAGAGGCGGTTGAGCTCGAGGCCGGCGATCCGGAGATCAACGACCACCTGGGTGACGCCTACTGGCGGGTCGGCCGCCGGGACGAGGCGCAGTTCCAATGGCGCCGCGTGCTGACGCTGAAGCCCGACGACAAAATCAAGGCCAGCGCCGAAGCCAAGCTGGCCTCGGGCCTCGGTCCCGACGGGCCGACGCCGAAGCTCGCCAAGGAGCCATGAGCCGCAACGCGCTCGCGCCGGCCAAGGTCAACCTCTTCCTGCACGTGGGGGCGCCGGGCGGCGACGGCTATCATCCGATCTGCAGCCTGATGGCCTTCGCCGATGTCGGCGACCTGGTCTCGACCTTCGACGCCGAGGCGCTCGCCCTGCGGGTGGCCGGGCCGTTCGCCCGCGAGCTGGCCGGGGAGGGCGACAACCTGATCCTGCGCGCCGCCCGGACGCTGATCGCCGAGGCCAGGCGGCCGATCGCGCCGGTCGGGCTCAGCCTGGAGAAGCGGTTGCCGGTGGCCTCGGGCCTGGGCGGTGGGTCCAGCGACGCCGGCGCCGCGCTGCGACTGTTGCGCGAGGCGCTGGGCCTGGAGATCGACAATCCCCGGCTGGAGGCGCTGGCCGCCGGACTGGGCGCGGACGGGGCGGCGTGCTTGTGGGGCGCGCCGGCGATCGCCCAGGGCCGTGGCGAGCGACTGTCGCCGGCGCCGGGCCTGCCGCCGCTGGACGCGGTGCTGGTGCGCCCCCCGGTCCCGGTTTCCACCGCGCAGGTCTACCGCGCCTTCGACACCGCCGGCCGGTTCGGCGAGGTGGCGCCGCCGGCCATGCCCGACGCCTTTGAGGGCGCCCGCGACCTCGCCGCCTGGCTGGGCGGCCAGCGAAACGACCTGCAGGCTGCCGCCATCGCGGTTGCGCCGCAGGTGGGCGTGGTGCTGGACACCCTGACCGACGAGCCGGAGACGCTGCTGGCCCGGGTCTCGGGCTCCGGTGGGACCTGTTTCGCGCTCTGCGCCGGCGACATCGAGGCCGAAGGGCTCGCCGAGCGGATCGAAGCCATGGCCCCCGACTGGTGGGTCCAGCGCTGCCGGCTCGGCGGCCCCTGGCCGGATCCAGCATAACTCCAGTCGCTCCCCGTCGGGGGAGCTGTCAGCGAAGCTGGCTGAGGGGTCATCCGAGGTCCGAGCGGACCCCCTCCGGCGCTACGCGCTACCTCCCCCGAAGGGGAGGGACTCCAGAAACGAAAACGGGGGCCCCGAAGACCCCCGTTCGTAGGCTAGCTGCTCGGTTGGGCCTAGCCGTGCACGATCTCGCCGTGCAGGTTGATGTCGAGACCCTCGACTTCGACTTCTTCGGAAACCCGCAGGCCGATGGTGTACTAGATCACCAGCAGGATCACGAAGGTGACGGCGCCGCAGTAGAAGAAGGTCGCGCCGACGTCATAGACCTGCAGCAGCATCTGGTGGGGGTTGCCCTCCAACAGGCCGCCCTTGGGCGCCGAGGCGGCGTTGATCGCCTTGCT
>DATAUR010000035.1:0-43976 GCA_036268175.1 Phenylobacterium sp.
GATGTCGATCTACGACGCGGCCATGCGCTACCAGTCCGAGGGCCGCCACCTGGTGGTCACGCAGATAGACGCCGGCGGGCGAGGTCGCCTTGATCGAGCCGGCGGGCGAGATGTGGTCGGTGGTGATCGAATCCCCGAACACCGCCAGCACGCGCGCCTCCACCAGGTCGGTGACCGGCGTCGGCTCCATGGACATGTCCTGGAAGTAGGGCGGGTTCTGGACGTAGGTCGAGCCCATGTCCCAGCCGTAGGTCTGGCCGCCCTCGACCTTGATGCCCTGCCAGGATTTGTCGCCCTTGAAGACGTCGGCGTAGCGGGTGGCGAACATCTTGTGCGTGACGAACTTGCGCTGCAGGGCCGCCACTTCCTCGGTCGTCGGCCAGATGTCCTTCAGGTAGACCGGCTTGCCGCCCTTGCCCTCGCCCAGCGGCTCGGTGGTGATGTCCATCTGCATGGAGCCGGCCAGCGCATAGGCCACCACCAGCGGCGGCGAGGCCAGGTAGTTGGCGCGCACGTCGGGGTTCACCCGACCTTCGAAGTTGCGGTTGCCCGACAGCACCGAGACCGCCACCAGGTCGCCCTTCGACACCGCGTCCGAGATCGGTTCCGGCAGGGGGCCGGAGTTGCCGATGCAGGTAGTGCAGCCATAGCCGACCAGGTTGAAGCCGAGCGCGTCGAGGCCCTTGTCCAGCTTGGCGGCCTTCAGATAGTCGGTGACCACCTGCGAGCCGGGGGCCAGCGAGGTCTTCACCCAGGGCTTCACCTTCAGGCCCAGCTCGACGGCTTTCTTGGCCACCAGGCCGGCGGCGATCAGCACGCTGGGGTTGGAGGTGTTGGTGCAGGAGGTGATGGCGGCGATCACCACGTCGCCGTGGCCGATATCGTAGTTGGCGCCCTCGACCTTGACGCGGGCGGCCATGTCCTCGGCCTTGCCGAAGTCACCGGCCAGAGCGGCCTTGAACTCGACGGCGGCGTTGGTCAGCACCACGCGGTCCTGCGGGCGCTTGGGGCCGGCGAGCGAAGGCAGCACCGTGCCCAGGTCCAGCTCCAGGGTGTCGGTGAACACCGGATCGGGATCCTGCGGGTCGCGCCAGATGCCCTGTTCCTTGGCGTAGGCCTCCACCAGCTTGACTCGATCGGGGTTGCGGCCGGTGGCGTTGAGGTAGTCGATGGTCGCCTGGGTCACCGGGAAGAAGCCGCAGGTCGCGCCATATTCCGGGGCCATGTTGGCGATCGTCGCCTGGTCCTCGATGGTCATCCTGGCCAGGCCGGGGCCATAGAATTCCACGAACTTGCCGACCACGCCCTTCTTGCGCAGCATCTGGGTGACGGTCAGCACCAGGTCGGTGGCGGTCGCGCCCTCGGGCATGGCGCCCTCCAGCTTGAAGCCGATGACCTCGGGGATCAGCATCGGGATCGGCTGGCCCAGCATGGCGGCTTCCGCCTCGATGCCGCCCACGCCCCAGCCCAGGACCGAGAGGCCATTGACCATGGTGGTGTGGCTGTCGGTGCCGACGACGGTGTCCGGATAGGCCACGGGGTCGCCGCCGTCCTCGTTCACCCAGACGGTTTGCGCCAGGTACTCAAGATTCACTTGGTGACAAATTCCGGTGCCGGGCGGCACCACGCGGAAGTTGTTGAAGGCCGAAGAGCCCCAGCGCAGGAAGCGGTAACGCTCCATGTTGCGCTCATATTCGCGCTCGACGTTCTCGCCGAACGCCTTGGCGGTGCCGAAGTAGTCGACCATCACCGAGTGGTCGATGACCAGGTCCACCGGGTTCAGCGGATTGATCTTCTCCGGGTTGGCGCCCAGGTGGGTCATGGCGTCCCGCATGGCGGCCAGGTCGACCACCGCCGGCACACCGGTGAAATCCTGCATCAGGACGCGGGCCGGGCGGAAGCTGATCTCGTGCTCGACGGAGCCCTTGTTCTCCACCCAGGCGGCGATCGCCTGCAGGTCGTCGCGCCCCACCGAGGCGCCGTCTTCGTTGCGCAGCAGGTTCTCGAGCAGCACCTTCATGGAGATCGGCAGTTTCGAAACGCCGGAAAGTCCAGCTTCCTCGGCGGCGCGAAGGCTGTAGTAAGCGTAGGTCTTGTTGCCCACCGTGAGTTCACGGCGGGTTTTCAGGCTGTCAGCAGACGCCATTTGGGGAGATCCTCTCTCTGTCCCGGCCGCACCACGTCCACCCCGGAGATCGCGCGCTTTGATGAAGGGACACACAGCGTCCGAGCCTGCGCGGCGAGGGTCCCCCGAGGCGACGGCGGCCGCGCGCTTCATAGACCTGACGGGGTTACCCGTCCATGCACCGCCATGGCCAAGCTTGGCGACGGCATGATCGAAGCCCTCGAACTCCACGACCTCGGCGTGCGCCGGGGCGGCCGCAAGCTGTTTTCCGGCCTGTCGCTGAGCCTCAACGCCGGCGAGGCCTGCGCGCTCACCGGCGCCAACGGCGCGGGCAAGACCAGCCTGTTGCGCGCGGTCGCCGGCCTGGTGGCGTTGGAGGAGGGCAAGGTGGCCTTCGGCGGCGCCGACGCCGGCGAGGCGCGGGCCGGCGGCCTGCACCTGATCGGCCACCACGATGGGCTGAAGCCGGCGCGCACCACCCGCGAGGAGCTGACGTTCTGGAGCGTCTGGAGCGGTGGCGACGCCACCACCGCGCAGGCCGCCGCCGAGGCGTTGGAACTCACCACCCTGCTCGACCTGGAGGTTCGGCGGCTGTCCGCCGGCCAGCGGCGGCGGCTGGCGCTGTCGCGCCTGCTGGCCGCGCCGCGTCCGCTCTGGCTGCTGGACGAGCCGCTGAGCCCGCTGGACGCCCGCTGGCGCACGCGCTTTGGGGCGATGATGCGGAGTCACCTGGCCGGCGGCGGCCTGATCCTGGCCGCCGTGCACGATCCCCTGCCGATCGCCGCCAAGACCCTGGAGATCGGCGCGTGAGCCGTCCGCAAAGCCGAATCGGCGCGCTGCTGGCCCGAGAGACGGCGCTGGCCTGGGGCCGTGGCGGCGGACCGCTGGTCAGCGTCGGCTTCTACGCCGGGGTCGCCACCCTGCTGCCGCTGGCCATCGGGCCGGAGCCGCAGCGGCTGGCGGCCATCGCGCTGGGCGCCTCCTGGGTCGCCCTGGCGCTGGCCTCGCTGCTCTCCCTCGACCGGTTGTTCGAGCGGGATTTCGAGGACGGGGCGCTGGACCACCTGGCGCTGTCGCCCGTGCCGCTGGAGCTCACCTGCGCGATCAAGTGCGCCGGGCAGTGGCTGGCCACCGGCGCGCCGCTGGCGGTGGCCGCTCCGATCGCGGCCATGAGCCTGGGCGCGCCGCCGGCGCTGGCGCCATTGATCTTCGCCTGCGCGCTGGTGGGCGGCCTCGCCTTCATCTTCACCGGCGGGATCGGCGCGGCCCTGAGCCTGGGCGCGAGGCGCGGCGGCCTGCTGACCGCGGTGATCGTGCTGCCGCTGTTCACCCCGCCGGTGATCTTCGGCGGCGGCGCCCTGGCGGCCTTCGCGGGCGGCCTGCCCTGGACCTCCGGTTTCGTCCTGCTCTGCGCCTACGCCGCCGCCGCGCTGGCGTTGGGGCCGCTAGCCATGGCCGCGGCCTGCCGCAACGCGCTGTCCTGATCGACGCTAACCTTCGGACAGGATTACGAAAGCTTCACTTCGCATGGCGCTGTTTCGCCAATATCCCTCAAGACGCTGACGCCGCAGATCTTGCACAGGAGACCGAAGATGTCGCGCCTATCGCTGGGAGTCCTCGCCGGGGCGGCCTTCGCCCTCACCGCCGCCGCGGCCTACGCCCAAGCGGAACCGCCGGTTCCGCCCACACCGCCCGCCGCCTTCGGCGACCATGCGCACGTCGAGCGCCACGTGGTGGTGCGTCACGGCCGCGACCAGGCCGAACACCTGCGCACCATGCTGCAGCTCAAGCCTTCGCAGGAACCGGCGCTGGCCGCCTACCTGGCCGCGGTGACCCCGGCGCATCACCACGAGGCCGTCGTCGAGATGTCCGACCGAGGCGAGCCCAGGACGACCCCGCAACGCCTGGCCGACATGGAAGCCCGCCTCGCCGAACAGACCACCCAGGGCCACGCCCGCATCGAGGCGACCCGGAAGTTCTACGACCAGCTCGAGCCGTCGCAGAAGAAGGTGTTCGACGAGATGCCGATGCTGATGATCGGTCCGATAGGTCCGATGATGAACATGGGCGACATGAAGGTGATGGTGAACATGCAGGGCTTGCCGCCCATGCCGCCGCTGCCCCCCTTGCCGCCGGCCCCGCCCGCGCCGCGTCTTTAGGCCCCATGACAGCAGGGGTGCGCTTGCCGGGCTCCTGCTGCCGGTCTAATCCCGCCGCATGAGCTGGGCGCCCGCCTTCCTGACCAATCCCGAGCGGTTCATGGCCTTCTCGCGGTGGGCCGCGCCGATGTTCGGAGCGATCGCCGTGGTGCTGGCCCTGATCGGCCTGTGGCTGGGCTGGAGCGTGCCGCCGGACTATCAGCAGGGCGCCACGGTGCGGATCATGTTCACCCATGTGCCGGCAGCGATCATCTGCGAGGTGATCTACGCCTTCCTGGCGGGCGCGAGCCTGCTGTCCCTGGTGTTCCGCCACATGCTGGCCGACTGCGCCGCCCAGGCCGCCGCGACGCTGGGCGCCGGCTACACCTTCCTGGCCCTGGTCACCGGCTCGTTCTGGGGCCGACCCATGTGGGGCGCCTGGTGGGTGTGGGACGCGCGCCTGACCTCGGTGCTGATCCTGTTCCTGCTGTATATCGCCTATCTGGCGCTCCGGGCCTCGCTCGACGACGAGGCCAAGGGCGCGCGCAACGCCGCGATCCTGGCGCTGGTGGGGGTCATCCTGCTGCCGATCATCCACTACAGCGTCTATTGGTGGAACAGCCTGCACCAGGGCAGCACCATGCTGACCGAAGGGGCGCTGGCGCCGGTCTATGCCTGGCCGCTTTACACCATGATCCTGGCCTATCTGTCGGGGTTCGGATCGCTATGGCTGGTGCGCATCCGCGGCGAGGTCTGGCGCCGCCGCGCCGAGGCCGCGGCGCTCCGCATGGCGCGGGCGTGAGAGCGAAACCCTGATGCCGATGCCCAACCTCGAGCTTGGCAAGTACGCCGCCTACATCTGGCCGGCCTACGGGATCACCGCGTTGGTGTTCGCGGTCCTGGTCGTCGGCGCCCTGGCGCACGCGCGACGGTGGCGCAAGAAGGCCGAGGAGCTGACCCGCAAATGACCCGCTGGCTGGCCGCCCTGCCGCTCGTGGCCCTGGCCGCGCTCGCCCTGCTGTTCGCCGGCTACGCCCTGCACCACGACCCGCACGTGATCCCCAAGGCCCTGGTCGGCAAGACCATGCCGGACCTGACGCTGCCGACGCTGGAGGGCGACAGCGAGGCGCACCTGCGCGACGCCCTGAAACAGGGGCCGGTGCTGGTGAACTTCTTCGCCTCCTGGTGCGGCCCCTGCCAGCTGGAGCAGCCGGCGCTCTTGAGCCTGAAAGCCCAGGGCGTGCGGATCGTCGGCATCGACTACGAGGACGTGGCGCCGCGCGGCTCGCCGCAGAACGCCAGGATGTTCCTGGCCAAGCTCGGCGATCCCTATGTGGCGCGGCTGGCCGATCCGGACGGGCGGGCCGGCATCGAGTTCGGCCTGTCCGGCGTGCCGGAGACCTATCTGGTGGCCTCAAACGGCAAGGTGCTGGCCAAGTACACCAACCTTGGCGAGAGCGACGCCCGGGCGCTGGCTGCACGGATGTTAACCGCGCGTTGATCGGCTTGGCCGCAGATTGAGGCGGCGTTAACCATAAGCCGAGCCTCACCCGTGACGCCGATCCGCCCCAGCGCCTTCCCGCCGCCTTCCAGCCCGACCACGGTCGCGGGCCAGGCGGCCGACGTTGCGCGAACCGCGGCGCAGAAGGCCTTTTTCGATGCCGCCATGGGCCGCAGCGGCGCGCCGGCCGCTCCGGCCGCCGCGCCCGCGCCGCAGGCCTCGGCCTTCACCCCGGCGGCGTTCCAGCGCCCGGAAATCCGCCCTCAGGCGCAAGCCGAGGCGCCGGCCAAGATTCTGCGCCCTGGTTCCTTGCTCGACATCCGCGTCTGACCTTGAGTCAGTTGACCGCTTAAGCCTTTAAAATAATTAACTTTCCTAAACGGGAACGCGACGCGCCCGACGGTGTTTTGTCAACCATGGAAAGCCGGGACAAGCGCATCTACGACGAGGCCGCCGCGCTCTGGCGCGAGGTCTATGGCAAGCCGCCTCCGGTGCGCGTGGGCGGACCGCGACTGCTTGAGATCATCACCCACGACCTGAACGAGGTCGAATACGAACGGCTGCGTTCGCCCTATCTGCGGCCCTCGACCATCGCGGGGCCGGGCCAGCCCGTCGACGACAACCAGGCTGCTTAAGCGGCCTTTTTCTTGGCCTTCTTGCCGCCGCCCTTGTGGGGCTTGCCGGCGTGCGGCTTGCCAGCCTTGGGCGCCTTCACCTTCGCGGGCTTGGGCGGCTCGACCGGCGCCACGGACTTGGTCAGGTCGCGCAGCAGGCTGACGAAGGTCGCGCGACGTCCGCCGCCGGAAATCAGTTTCAGCAGCCTGGCGTCCGCCGCCGCCATCTTCGGCCGCGCCCCCGCAAGGGCCTCACGGCCGGCCTCGGTCAGGCGCACGGCGTTGGCGCGAGCGTCCACGTTGGAGCGCTCGCGCTCCAAGAGGCCCTTGCCGATCATCCGCCGGGCCATGTCGGCCAGCGTCGAGCGGTCGATGCCGGTGATCCGCACCAGGTCGGCCTGGGTCGCGCCCTCGCGCTCGTCGGCGGCGGCCAGCACCGCGAACTGGCGCTGGGTGATCCCGGCCTCGCCGAACTCTTCCACATAGATGTCGAGAGCCTTTTGCAAGGCGCGGTGCAGAAGGTGGCTCGGCGACTGTTCGAGCGCGGCGACGCCGCCCTTCATGCCTGACTTGCCCTTGGCCATCGGTCGTCCCCCGCAAGGCTTGCGGCCGTACTAGAGGACGATTGCGTCGATTTGATTACAGACGTTCCGTGGGCGGCGCCTCGGCGTTTACGGAGCTTCCGGCGGCGTCTTCGCCTCATCGTCAGGCATGTGCTTCATCAAGAGCGGCGCCTGACTCATGGCGAAGAGGAATATGAGGATCGCGCAGCCGGGGAACTTGAAGAATCCCCAAAAGGTGAAGCTCTGGGTTCGCCAGACGACTTCGTTGAGCGCCGCGAGCACGAAGAACATCAGCGCATAGCGCAGGGTGAGCGTACGGACGACCGGATCGGGCAGGTGGAAGGCGTCGCCCATCAGGGCCTTCAACGGGTTCTTGCCCTGGACCAGGCCGGTCAGCAGGAAGAGGCCGAACATGACGTAGAGGATCGTGGGCTTGATCTGGATGAAGCGCTTATCGTGGAAGACAAGCGTCAGGCCCGCGAAGACCATGCCGAGAACTGCCGTGACCAGCGGCATCGGCGCGAGGCGCCGTTCCCAGATCAAGCCGATGACCAGCGCCAGCACGGACCCGCCGACGATCGCCCAGCTCGACGCCGCCGCCGTCTGGTCGTCAGTATGATGCGTGATCTTCATCACCATCAGGGTGACGAGGAAGGCCGCCAGGCCCGCATAGTTCACGAAATGGTTCACCCAGGCCGGGACGCGGCGCGAATGGAAAGCGTCGTCGCTCATGCTATCGGCTCCGCCAGGCCCACCAGGGAGCGCGCGAAGGCGTGGGCGTTGAACGGCTGCAGGTCGTCGATGCCCTCGCCCACGCCGATCAGCTTGATGGGACTGTCCGAGGCCTGGGCGACCGGCACCAGCACCCCGCCACGGGCGGTGCCGTCGAGCTTGGTCATGACGATGCCGGAGACGCCGATCTGGTTGCCGAAGATGTTCTCCTGCGCCAACGCATTGCGCCCCACCGTGGCGTCGAGCACCAGCAGAGTCTCGTGCGGCGCGTCCGGATCGATCTTCTTCACCACGCGGATGATCTTGTGCAGTTCGTCCATCAGCCCCTGCTTGTTCTGCAGGCGCCCGGCGGTGTCGACCAGCACCACATCGTAGGCCTGGGCGTGGGCGCGCTCGACGGCCTCGAACACCAGGCCCGCGGCGTCGGAGTTCTGTGGCCGGGAAATGAAGTCGGCGCCGGCCCGGTCGGCCCAGACCTTGAGCTGCGCCACCGCCGCGGCGCGGAAGGTGTCGCCGGCCACCACCAGCACCTTGGCGCCCCGCGCCACCAGGTCCGAGGCGATCTTGCCCAGCGTCGTGGTCTTGCCCGAGCCGTTCACCCCGATGAACAGCACGACGTAGGGCCTGGGGCCGGAGAGCGCATCGAAATCCGCCTGGTGGGTGGCCAGTTCGTCGCCGATGGCGGCGGCCAGCGCCTCCTTGATGTCGGCCTCGTCCACGTCCTTGCCGAACTTCTCGTCGGAGAAGCGCTGGGTGATGCGGGCGGCGGAGTGCGGGCCGAGGTCGGCCTCGATCAGCATCTCCTCCAGCTCGTCGAGCTTGGCCTGGTCGAGGGGCTCCTTGGCGACGAAAACCTGGGTGATCTGCTCGCCGATCTGTTTCGACGAGCGCGTCAGGCCATCCGTGAGCCGCTGGAACCAGCCGCGTTTGGGTTCGGTCATGCGGGCGCTTCTAGCGGGCCAATTGCGCGGCGTCACGAACCCTTCCAGGGTGCGGCGCCATGGATCGCCTGACGGCCACCCTCACCGTGCTCGACTACGCCGCCGTGGCGGTGTTCGGCGCCAGCGGGGCGCTGGCCGCAGCCAGGCGCAAGCACGACCTCGTCACCTTCGGCTTCTTCGCCGCGGTCACCGGGGTTGGCGGCGGCACCCTGCGCGACCTCCTGATCGGCGCGCCGGTGTTCTGGGTGGGCAAGCCGCAGTACGTCGTCGTCTGCTTGCTGGCGGCGCTGGCGGTGTGGATCGTGGGGCCGAGGCGCTTCCGGGGCAGCATCCTCACCTGGCTCGATGCGGTGGGCATGGCCGCCTACGCGGTGGTCGGCGCGCTAAAAGCTGGTTCCTTGGGCGTGCCGCCGTTTTCTGCGGTGGTCATGGGCGTGTTGACCGCGACCTTCGGGGGGGTGATCCGCGATGTGCTGGCCCACGAGCCCTCGGTGCTGCTGCAGCGCGAGCTTTATGTGACCCCAGCGCTGGCCGGCGCGGCGACCTTCGTGATCCTGGGCCTGGTGGGCACGCCGACCACGCCGGCCGGCGTCGCGGGCTTCGTGGCCGCGCTCAGCCTGCGCTCCGGCGCGATCCTCTGGAAATGGTCCCTGCCGGGGTTCGGCGGGTCGGCCGACATTGACGGCAATTGAGCCGAACGCCGTTCGTCACCCACTTGCCATGAAAGCTTGGTCGAGCCGCCACGCAGCGGGCCTAGGGCGTCGCGCAATCGCTGACCCCCGGAGCCTCCGACATGCTTTCGCGCCCCCAAATGACCGCCATGGCCGCCCTGCTGCTCGTCGCCGCGCCCCTGGCCGCGCACGCCACCACCACGACCGTCACCTTCACCGGTTCCGGGACCAGCGGAACCGATCCGCTTTCCGGTGAGTGGACCGCCGGTCCCAACGATTTCGGGTTTTCGACCTTCCTCGAGCCGCCGCTGGACACGGGCGACATGCAGGTCTTCGAGGGCGGCGACGGCCTGGCGGATGCGACGTCCTTCACCTTCACCTACACCGGCACGATCAAGAACGCCTTCAACATGGACCTGGGCTCTGGCCTCACCCACGTGGAGACGCCCGAGGGCGTGCAGTGGAAGACCAAGTTCATCTCGCCCACCGAGGTGGAGTTCATCGCGCCGAAGGGCGACGAGTTGAAGCCCGGCGACACCTTCGACATCCAGGTGGCGTTCAAAAAGGCCATCACTGCCGGCGACTTCAGCTTCACCGCCACTTGGGGCGGCGACGCGGCCGCCGTCCCGGAACCGGCCAGCTGGGCGCTGATGATCCTGGGCATCGGCGGCGCGGGAGCGTGCCTGCGGCGCCGTCGCCGACCGGGCATGGCCGCGGCTTAGAGACTACGCGGCGGCGTTCACCGGGGCGGCAGAGCTACTCGGCCGCTTCCAGGACCGGCAGGCGCGCGGTCAGGCAGCGGCCGTCGTGGCCCGTCGCCTCGAAGGCCGCGACCTCGCCCACCTGGGCCTCGCCTAAGAACGCGATCTCGGTGAAGTCCTCAGCCCTGGCCACGCCATCTCGCTCGACCAGGCCCAGCAAGGTGCGCCCCACCTGACGCTGCAGATGCCGCGCGAGCGCCGCCTCGCCGGCCGCCCGCAGGCGCGCGGCGCGGGCCTTGACCACCGTGCGCGCCACCGGCGGCATCCGGGCGGCCGGCGTGCCGGGCCGGGCGCTGTAGGGAAAGACGTGCAGGAAGGACAGGCCGGCCTCTTCCACCAGCGACAGCGTGTTCTCGAACATCGCGTCCGTCTCCGTCGGGAAGCCGGCGATCAGGTCGGCGCCGAAGGTTGTGTCAGGGCGCACGGCGCGAACCTCGGCGATCAGCTTCAGGGCGTCGGCGCGGCTGTGGCGGCGCTTCATCCGCTTGAGGATCATGTCGTCGCCGGCCTGCAGGGACAGATGCAGATAGGGCATCAATCTCGGTTCCGTCGCCAGGCAATGCATCAGGTCCGGATCGATCTCGGCGGCGTCGATGGAGGACAGCCGCAGGCGCGGCAGTTCCGGGACCAGCTTGAGGATCCGCGCCACCAGTTGGCCCAACGTCGGCGCGCCCGGCAGGTCGGCGCCCCAGCTCGTCACGTCGACCCCGGTCAGCACCACCTCGCGGTAGCCCTGGGCGGCCAGGCGCTTGACCTGCGCCACCACCTCGCCGGCGGCGGCGGAGCGGGAGTTTCCGCGGCCATAAGGGATGATGCAGAAGGTGCAGCGATGGTCGCAGCCGTTCTGCACCTCGACATAGGCCCGCGCACGGTCCTTCAGCCCATCGATCAGGTGCCCGGCGGTCTCGCGCACGCTCATGATGTCGTTGACCCGCACACGGCCAAGCTCCGGAGCGGACCCAGGGGCGAGCACATACGATCCGGCCTGCGCCTTCTCCGCGTTCCCCAGCACCAGGTCGACCTCGGCCATGCCGGCGAAGGCGGCGGGGTCGATCTGGGCGGCGCAGCCGGTGACGATCAGCCTGGCGCCGGGCCGCTCCCGCCTCGCCTTGCGGATCGCCTGGCGCGCCTGGCGCACCGCCTCGCCGGTCACCGCGCAGGTGTTGAAGACGATGGCGTCGGACAGCCCGTCGGCGGCCGCCTGCTTTCGGATGATCTCGCTCTCGTAGGCGTTCAGCCGGCAGCCGAAGGTGACGACGTCCACATCGCTTAGGCGGGGCACGTCGCTTTCACCGGGCGCGTCCAGGGCAGCGCTCATGGCAATTCGCCCGCGTAGTCCACGGCGGCCGGGCCGGTCATGATCACGTGGTCGTCCTGCGCCCGCCATTCGATCAGCAGTTCGCCGCCGTCGGTGACGATCACGGCGGAACGGTCCGTCAGATCACGGCGCGCCGCGGCCACCAGGGCCGCGCAGGCGCCGGTGCCGCAGGCCTTGGTGAGGCCCGCGCCGCGCTCCCAGACCTTCAGCCGGATGCGGCCCCGGTCGATCACCTGGGCGAAGCCGACGTTCACGGCCTGCGGGAACAGCGGGTGATGCTCGACCATCGGCCCGGCGGTGGTCACCGGCGCGGAGTCGAGGTCCGGCGTGAAGAACACCACGTGCGGATTGCCCATGGAGACGCAGCCGGGCGCGGTCGCCAGCGCCGCGTCCTCGTAGAGCGCGACGTCGAGCGCACGGGTGTCCTGTTCCCGCGCCAAGGGGATGTCCCTCCAGTCCAGGCCCGGGCGGCCCATGTCGACGCTGACCAGCCGTTCGCCGGCGCGCGTGGCGATCAGGCGGCCGGCCTTGCTCTCGATCACCGCCCGGTCGCCGCCGGACGCCTGCATCAACAGCCAGCCGACGCAGCGCGTGCCGTTGCCGCAGGCCAGGACCTCTTCGCCGTTGGAGTTCCAGAACCGCACGCGGGCGTCGATGCCTTCGCCGTCCGGTCCCGGCGGCTCCAGCACGATGAGCTGGTCGAAGCCGATGCCGTGGGCGCGGTCGCCGAGCGCGCGCACCTGATCGGCGCTCGGCTCGAACGGCGCGCTGCGGGCCTCGACCACGACGAAGTCGTTGCCGAGCCCGTTCATCTTCAGGAATGGACGGCTCATGGCGGCGGACATATAGGCGAAGAGCGGCCCCGACGCACGCGTGGCGCACGGGCGCACGTTTCTGGCCCGACATCACTCCGTGCGAGACAGCTTCGTTCGAGCGCCGTTAGAAATACGGCATGAAAGCTCTGCCGCTCGCGCTCGCCGCCGCCGCTTCCGTCGCCCTCGCCGGCCTTTCCGTCCCGATCGCCCACGCCCAGGGGCCCAAGGAGATCGGCGCCGTCGATCCCTTCCGCTGGCTGGAGGACATCGACAGTCCCCGCTCCATGGCCTGGGTCGAGGGGCAGAACGCCAGGTCCGCCAAGCGGCTGGAGGGCGACCCGCGCTACGAGGTGTTCCGCAAGGAGGCGCTGGCGATCTTCACCGCCCAGGACCGCATCGCCACGCCGCGCTTCCGGGCCGGCGGCGTCGACAACTTCTGGCAGGACGCGACCCACGTCCACGGGATCTGGCGCCACACGACGCTGGCCTCCTACAGGACCGCCAACCCGCAGTGGCGCACCCTGCTCGACCTCGACGCGCTTTCGAAAGCCGAGGGCAAGAACTGGATCTGGAAGGGCGCCGATTGCCTCAAGCCCGCCCAGACCCTCTGCCTCGTGCACCTCTCCAACGGCGGGTCGGACGCCGTCGAGGACCGCGAGTTCGACACCACGAGCGGCAAGTTCGTCGAGGGCGGCTTCTTCTTCCCCAATGGCAAGCAGAACATCCGCTGGATCGACCATGACACCCTGATCGCGGCCAGGGCCTGGACGCCGGCCGAGGTGACCCAGTCCGGCTATCCCTACGTGGTCAAGATCGTGAAGCGCGGCGGGGGCGAGCCCAAGGAGGTGTTCCGCGGCGCCAAGACCGACGTCCAGAACGGCGGCACGGTGCTGGAAGGCGAACACGGCGTCGACGGCGTGATGATCAATCACGGCCTGACCTTCTACCAGCGCGAGTTCAGCCTGCTGGGCGAGACGGGGCTTAGCGCCATCCCGCTGCCGAAGAAGGTCGAGTACGACACCTATGTCGACGGGCAGCTGGTCTTCACGATCAAGGAGGACTGGCAGGCCTTCAAGGCCGGCGCGGTGATCAGCTACGAGCTCGCCGACCTGAAGCGCGATCCGGCGACCGCCAAGCCGCAGCTGGTGTTCATGCCAGGCGCCCACGACGCCGTGGAGCGCGTCGGCTCCTCCAAGGACCGGCTGGTGGTTGTCCTCCTGCAGGACGTCAAGGGCGCGGTGGACACCTATGACCACAAGGCCGGCGTCTGGCTGCCGCGCCGGCTGAAGCTGCCGGCCAACGCCAATATCAACCTGGTCTCGGCTTCGGAGGACGACAACCAGCTGTTCTTCACCGCCGAAGGCTTCCTCGACCCGACGTCGCTCTGGCTGGCCGACGCCGACGGCGCGGTCGCCAAGGTCAAGCAATTGCCCGCCCAGTTCGACGCCTCGAAGGACGTGGTGGACCAGCATTTCGCCACCTCCACCGACGGGACCAAGATCCCCTACTTCCTGGTCCACCGGAAGGACATGAAGCTCGACGGCTCCACGCCGACCCAGATGTTCGGCTACGGCGGCTTCGAGCTTTCCGAGCCGCCGGCCTACATCCCGCAGATGGGCAAGCTGTGGCTGGAACGCGGCGGCGCCTACGTGATCGCCAACATCCGCGGCGGTGGCGAATTCGGCCCGGCCTGGCACGAGGCGGCGCTGCGCGAGCACCGGCAGCGGGCCTTCGACGACTTCGCCTCTGTGGCGCGGGACATGATCGCGCGCAAGATCACCTCGCCGCGCCATCTGGGCATCTACGCCCGCTCCAACGGCGGCATCCTGACGACGGTCTCGATGACGCAGCATCCGGAGCTGTTCAACGCCATCGTCATCGAGAGCCCGCTGATCGACATGCTCCGCTACAACCACCTGTCGGCGGGCGCGTCCTGGATGGCGGAATACGGCAATCCGGACATTCCGGCGGACCGGGAGTTCATCGCCAAATATTCCGCCTACCAGAACCTCAAGCCCGGGGTGAAATACCCGGAGCCCTACATCACCACCAACACCCGCGACGACCGGGTGCATCCGGGCCATCCGCGCAAGTTCGCCGCGATGATGGAGTCCATGGGCCTGCCCTATCTCTACTACGAGCAGACCTTCGGCGGCCACGCCAACGACGCCGACCCGGAGCTCAACGCCCGCCGCTGGGCCAGACACTATGTGTACCTCTCCCAGAAGCTGATGGACTGAATCAGCCGCCTGAAGCGTAACCAGGCGGGCGGCGCGGGCGAATGGAGGCCATGAGCCTTACCCTTCCCCGCGCCGCCGACCTCGTTCTCGACTGGCGCGCCCCGCCCGGCTGGTGGGCGATCCCGCTGCGGCTGATCGTCGGCTACGGCTTCGTGGCGCATGGCGTCGCCAAGCTGATGCACGGGCCGGAGCACTTCGTGGCGATCACCCAGGCGCTGGGCGTTCCCGCCGCACCGCTGATGGCCTGGCTGACCATCGTCGTGGAGCTGGCCGGCGGGCTCGCGGTGCTGCTGGGCGCGGCGATCCCGCTCGCGAGCCTGCCGATGGCGGCGGTGCTGCTGGTCGCCATCTTCACCGTGCATCTGCCCAACGGCTTCAGTTCGATCAAGCTGCAGTCGGTGACGGCGACCGGCGCCCATTTCGGCCAGCCAGGTTATGAGACCGACCTCCTCTACCTGGCCGGCCTCGCCGCTCTGGTGCTGGGCGGCCCGGGTCCGCTCGCCCTCGACCGCTGGCTCCGCCAAAAGCCGCCCGGCCGCTAGCTCTTCTCGATGGCCGAGGCCATGTCGTCGATCATCGCGACGACGCGGTCGATCTCTTCCGGGGTGATCGGACGCCGCGCCAGGCGCTGGTGCAGGGCCATGCCGAGGTTGGTCATGGCGCGGGCGATGCGGGGCCGCGTCGAGTCCGAGCCCTCGGCGGCCTCGGCCATGCGCCCGAACACGGCGTCGACGCCGGCCTGGTTGGCCGTCAGCGCCTCGCGGCCCTCTTCGGTGGCCTCATAGAGCTTGCGGCCGGCCTCGCCGGTGACCGGGCGGATGAAGCCCTCGTCTTCCAGCAGCGACAGCGTCGGATAGATCACGCCGGGCGAAGGGCGGTATTCGCCGCCGGTGCGGTCTTCCAGTTCCTTGATCAGCTCATAGCCGTGGCGAGGCGCCTCGGCGATCAGCGCCAGGACCACGAAGCGAAGGTCGCCGTGCTCCAGGAAACGGCCGACCCGGCCGCCGCGGTGGCGCCCATGGCGGCCCATGTGCGTGGCCATGTGGCCGCCCCAGGGTCCGCGGCCGCGATGCTCGTCCCGGCCGCCGAAAAAGTGATGGTGTCTGTGCATATCGATAGCCCCCTCCTTTAGTGGGGCGCTATCGATATATCTAAACCGGATCGGATATGCAAGCGTATTTAGATATGTCTAAAATAGTCTGTCATTCATGGAGCACCTCGGCCAGCAGGCGGCCCTCGGCGGCGCGGTTGGAGCCGGCCCGCCAGGCGACGACGATCTCGCGGCTGGCGTGAGCCGGCGCGATGGGGCGGGTGACGACCGCGGCGCTGTCGGTGAGGCCGGCGTTCACCGCCATGGCCGGCAGGAAGGTGACCCCAAGGCCCGAGCCGACCATCTGCACCAGGGTCGGCAGCGAGGTGGCGGCGAAGCTCTCCTCGCCAGCGGCGGTCTTCGGCGGCTTCAGGCCGCAGGCGGCCAGCGCGTGGTCGCGCAGGCAGTGGCCGTCCTCCAGCAGGATCAGGTCCTCGTCCTCCAGCGCCGCCGGATCGGTCGACTTGAGCCGCGCCAGGGGGTGGTCCGCCGGCATGGCGGCCAGGAGCTCGTCGTCGGAGACGTGCGCCCAGTTGAGCCCGTGCATGTCGAAGGGGAGCGCGACCAGGGCGGCGTCCAACTGGCCGGCCTTCAGCGCCGCGATCAGCCGCTGGGTCAGGTCCTCGCGCAGGAACAGTCGCAGCTTCGGGAACCGGGCGCGCAGCAGCGGCAACGCGCGGGGCAACAGGAACGGCGCCACCGTCGGGATCACGCCCAACCGGAAGCGGCCGGTCAGCGGCTGGCCGGCGTTCTTGGCCGCCTCCACCAGCTCCTCGGTCTCGTTGAGGATCACTGTGGCGCGGCGCAGGGCCTCCTCGCCCACGGCGGTGAGGATCACGCCGGAGCGGGCGCGGTCGACCACCGGCGCGCCCAGCGTCCGCTCCAGTTCCTGGATGCCGGAGGAGAGCGTGGGCTGGGTGACGTGGGCGGCCTCGGCGGCGCGGCCGAAGCTGCCCTGTTCGGCGAGGAGCTTGAGGTACTGCAGTTGGCGAAGGGTCGGGAGCATGCACCCAATATAGGTCTACTCTATCCAAATCCCAGAGCCAATCGATTGGCTATTGGTCGGAGGCCGCCCTATCTCCACACCTGTCGCCGCGGACCTCCCAAAAACACATGGGGCCGCGCCAGAATTCAAATGGAGATCAATATGTTGACTATCGGTCAGAGCCTGCCGGACTTCAAGATCGTTGGCGTGAAGCCGGGCTTCATGCGCCACGAGCAGGACGGCGAGAGCGCCTTCGAAACCCTCACCCCGGAAAGCTTCCCGGGCCAGTGGAAGGTCATCTTCTTCTACCCGAAGGATTTCACCTTCGTTTGCCCCACCGAGATCGCCGAGTTCGCCAAGCTGAACCCGCAATTCGCCGAGCGTGACGCCGTCGTCCTGGGCGGATCCACCGACAACGAGCATTCCAAGCTGGGCTGGCGCCGCGAACACCCTGACCTGCACAACCTGCCGATCTGGAACTTCGCGGACTCGTCCGGCAAGTTCGCCCGGGCGCTGGGCGTGCTGAACGAGGACGAGGGTGTCGCTTATCGCGCCACATTCGTGGTCGATCCCGACAACGTGATCCAGCACGTCTACGTCACCAACCTGAACGTCGGCCGCAATCCGCAGGACACGCTGCGGGTGCTCGACGCCCTGCAGACCGACGAGCTCTGCCCCTGCAATCGCTCCGTCGGCGGCGAGACCCTGAAGGCGGCTTAAGCGTCCCTTCAGCCCGTCCGGGCGGGGGCTTCCCCCGACTCCCATGCTCCCGCCCGGGCGCTTTCCCTTTGAACTTGGAGATATCCCATGTCCCTCGACGCCCTGCGTGAGACCCTGCCGGCCTATGCCAAGGATCTCAGCCTGAACCTCTCCAGCCTGGCCGGTGAGACCCTGCTCAGCGATCAGCAGAAGTGGGGCGCGTTCGTCGCCTCCGCCCATGCGGCCGGCCAACCCGCCGTGATCCGCGCCGTGGAGGCCGCCGCCACCGAGGCCCGTCTATCCGACGCCGCCCGCACCGCCGCCCGGGCGGCCGCGGCGATCATGGGCATGAACAACGTCTACTATCGCGCCGTCCACCTGCTCTCGAACAAGGAATACGCCACGCTTCCCGCCCGGCTGCGGATGAACATCCTGGCCAATCCGGGCGTCGAGAAGGTCGACTTCGAGCTCTGGTCCACGGCGGTCTCGGCGGTGAACGGCTGCGGCATGTGCCTGGACGCCCACGAGGCCGAGCTGAAAAAGCACGGCGTCTCGGCGCAACAGATCCAGACCGCGATCCGCATCGCCGCCGCCGTAAACGCCGTCAGCCACGTCCTCGCCGGCGAGGCGGCCCTGGCGGCTTGAACGTCGCTCCCCTTCGGGGGAGCTGTCAGCGAACCTGACTGAGGGGGTCCTCACGGGCGTCTGAGCCGACCCCCTCCGACGCGTTCCGCGCCACCTCCCCCGAAAGGGGAGGAACTCTTAATCGGGTTTACCCGTCTCCACCGCCTTCTTCAGGCGGGCGAGCTGTTCGCCCAGCACACGGTCGACCGGGGCGGCGTAGGTCTCGGCCAGGCCGCCCTTGGCGTAGCCGCCGACGTCGTAGGTCATGGTCACGTCGGTCGTGGCGCCGTTGGGCTTCAGCTTGATCACCCAATGGCCACTCGCGCCGGTGAACTGCAGCGGGCCCATGGCGCCGAACAGCCGCATCTCCGTCGCGCCATCGGCGTAGACCAGGGTCATGTGGCGGACCGCGCCCTTCTTCAGCCGCTCGCAGAAGCAGCCGGAGGGGTCGAACGCCAGGTTCCTGGCGTCGTGCGACCAGGTGTGCTCCGGCGACCACCAACGGGCGGGCCGCATCAGATCGTCCCAGACCTTGGAGGGCGACGCGGCGACGGTCGCCTTTTCCGTCACCTCGAAGCCGGCGGCAGACTTGTCCGTCACCTCGGCGCGCGCGGCCCCGACAAACGCCAGGGACAGCGCGAGCGCTGTTCCGATCAGCCGTCTCATTGGAAAATTCCTCTCAACCCCGCTCGAAGCTTAGCGGACCGCCCCAGAAGGCTTCAACCAGGGTCGATTGCGCGCCGGGCTTGCCGGTGGTCAGGAACCGCCGCGTCCCGCCGCCTCCGGTGTCGAATTCCGCATGCCGCTGCAGATAGCGGTCGAGCGCGTCGGCGGTGGCGCCCGGCTGATGGATCAGCGGCGTGCCGGGCGGCAGGTCCGCGCGGAACAGGTCCGCGACGATCTCATAGTGGGTGCAGCCCAGGATCGCCCGGTCCGGCGCGCGGCCGATACGGCTAGAGATCGCCTTCACATAGCCCTCGATCGCCTGGGCCATCGCCTCCTGCGGCGCGCCGCCCTCGATCAGCGGCACGAGGTCCGGGCAGGCTTGCGAGAACACCGCCACGTCCTGCCGGCGCTTGTCGATCTCGATCTCGTAGACCCGGGAGTTGGCGGTGGCCTGGGTGGAGAACACCGCCAGGATGTCCAGCTTCTCCACCTTGTCGCCGCGCCGCTCGGCCTCGTGCTCCCAGGGAAGTCCGGTGGCCGCCTCGATGGTCGGCACGATGATGCCGAGCACGTTCGCCGGCCGCCCGAGTTCGCGCCGAAAGCCCGGCAGCCAGGTCTGTTGCAGCCGCCGCAGCGCCACGCCGGACGCGGTGTTGCAGGCCAGGACCACCAGGCTGCAGCCCTCCGCGAACAGCCGCTCGCAGCCGGCGCGGGTCAGGTCGACGATCTCTTCGCCGGGGCGGCCGCCATAGGGGGTGTTGGTCTGGTCGGCCAGGTAGACGAAATCGGCTGTCGGGAAGCGCGCCACCAGGCTGCGGTGCACCGACAACCCGCCCACGCCGGAATCGAAGACGCCGATGGCCATGGGCCGGTGTTAGCCGGCTGGCTCGCGGCTGTCACCGGGGCTTGCGGTGACGTAGCGGCCGGCCTCAGTCTGGCGGGGTCGGTCAGGGAGGGCCCATGGCGCGTTTTGGAAACCTGGATCGGCGCGCGTTGATCCGCGCCTCCGCGGGCGCCGGCCTGCTGGGCGCGCCGCTGCTTGGCCTGGGCGGCTGCGCCACGGTCGCCGCGCCGGCGCCGGGCGCCGCTTCGGCCAGCGCCGCCAATGGCCTGATCCTTCGCCCGCCGATCGCGCCCGTTCGCGCCAGCATGGACCGGGTCTTCGACATCACCGTCTGCCTTCGGCCCTTCCGCGCCCAGGGCCCGCGCATCGAGGCGCAGGAGATCGGCGACACCCTGGTGGTCCACAACTACGGCCACGGCGGCTCGGGCTGGTCGCTGTCCTGGGGCTCGGGCACGGTGGCCCTGCGCAAGGCCATGGCGCGCAGCCCCAAAGAGATCGCCGTCGTCGGCTGCGGGGCGCTCGGCCTGACCTCGGCGATCCTGGCGCAAGAGGCCGGCGCCAAGGTCACCATCTACGCCAAGGAGCTGCTGCCCGACGCCCGCTCGGCCCGGGCCACCGGCAGCTGGACCCCGGACAGCCGCATCGCGCTGACCAGCGCCGCGGCGCCGGGCTTCGGCGACCTCTGGGAGGAGATGGCCCGCATCTCCTTCAAGCGCTACCGCCGCTACCTCGGCCTCCCAGGCACGCCGGTGGAGTGGCGCGACCGCTATATCCTGCTCGACGACGAGCCCCCGGCCGGGCCGCTGGCGCCCAACCCGCAGGCACTGCAGTTCGCCGAGTACTCCGACCGGATCGCCGACATCACTCCGCGCGACGAACACCTGCCGCCCGGCGCGACGCCCTTCCCGGTCCCCCGCGTCCGGAAGGGCTCGCAACTGCAGTACAACGTCGCCGACTACGCCCACATCCTGATGGCCGACTTCCTGGCCGGCGGCGGCCGGATCGAACACCGCGAATTCCACGACCTCTCCGAACTCGCGACCCTGAAGGAGAAGGTGGTGATCAACTGCCCGGGCTACGGCGCCCGCGCCCTGTGCCGCGACGAGTCCGTCGTGCCGGTGCGCGGCCAGATCGCCTGGCTGATCCCGCAGCCGGAGGTGAACTACAGCGTCTATTACCGCCGGGTCGGCATGCTCTCGCGGCGGGACGGCATCGTCGTCCAGGCGTTGTGGGGCGGCGACATGATGGGCTACGGCGACGACCACGAGGTGATCGACCGGGCCGAGGCCGAGCGGGCCGTGGGCGTGCTGGCCGACCTCTACGCGCGGCTGAAGGCCTGAGGCGCTAGGCGGCGGCCAGGCGGCGCTCCACCCGCTCGCGCCAGAGCGCGATCAGCGGGGTGACGCCCAGCTCCATGGTCATCGGCAGGAAGACCGCCGGCGGAAAACCGGTGACCAGCATCGCGCCGACGAGCCGGGCCAAGCCGCCAATCACGACGATCGCCGCGAGGCCGCGCACGATGGTCCCGCGCCGCTCGATGGTCGGGATGGCGATCCAGAACGTCAGGCCGATCCCCAGTAAGAGGCCCGAGAGATAGCGAGCGTTGCTGGTGGAGAGCGCGCCTTCGGTGCTCATGTGGCCGAGCACACCCCAGAGCCCGCCGCCGACCGGAACGAGCCCCGCCACCGCGATGGCGACCTGCAGCAGGCGGCGTTCGAGGCCTGGGCTCAATCGAACAGCGAGGGCTGCGGCGCGGCCTGGGGCTTCGACTTTGGAGGCGCCGGCTCCAGCACCTTCGCCCCCTCGATGGCCAGCAGCTTGACCTTGGTGTTGACCCCGCCGCGCGCCGAGAAGCCGCCGAGCTTGCCGCCCGCCGCCGTCACCCGGTGGCAGGGCACCACGATCGGCCAGGGGTTCTTGCCCAGCGCCGCGCCCACGTCGCGGGCCAGGAGCTTGTCGCCGAGCTTCACCGCGATGTCGCCATAGGTGAGAGTCTCGCCCGGCGGGATGGCGCGGGCGATCTCGTAGACCCGGGCGTTGAAGTCCGGGACGCGCGCGATGTCGATGAGGATGTCGGTGAGGTCCACATGCTCACCCGCCATCAGCTTGCGGATCTCGCCGATGGCGTGGGCCACGGCCTCGGTGGGCGGCGCCTCCATAGCGTCCGGGAACCGGCGCAGGAAACTCGTCCGCGCATTCTCCGGGTTGGTGTCCGGCAGATAGACGCCGACCAGGCCCTTGTCGGCCCAGGCAAGGCCCGCCCAGCCAATGACGGTTTCGAAGAGGGTGTAGCTGATCATTGGAGGAATATAGGCCCGTTCGCCGCCGTGTGCTGGCGGCTTTCGGACATCGATGCGGAGTCGGGGTCCTTCTCCCCTTGTGGGGAGAAGGTGGCAGCCGCAGGCTGACGGACGTGGGTCTCGCTCCGCTTTCCGCGGGATACGGCGGTTCGATCCGATAGGGACTATCGACCCCACATCCGACCTGCTTCGCAGGCCACCTTCTCCCACAAGGGGAGAAGGACTCCGACAGACTTCGATTTAAATCTCATGGCGGCCGGTTTGCCTCGGGAGGCCTGGGCTTCTCCGCCGACACCGGGCTCCGCCCGGCCGCGGAGCGGCGCGCCCCAAACACTTCGCGAAAGGGAGCGCGTCCTTGACAAGTCCAGGCCCCAAGGCTCGCATCTGACCATGAAGTTTAAGGGCGGATGAGGGTGCTTCGATGCAGGCCGCCAAAGCGATCTTGATCCTCCCAGCCGTCGCCATCTTCGTCCTATCGAGCATCGCGACGTTTGGGCTTCAGGCGATCATGATGAGTCAGGCCAAGGATAAGCGGTCGGAATTTTGGGCAGGAGCTGCGCCGTGAGCCAAGAATAGTGGCCTGACCCCACTCGGCGAGCGTCTGCGCTTTTGGTATCGCCGATTTCTTTTCGCCGGACTCATCGCCTTCGGTCTTTGTTGTCTGCTCGTCGCCCTTCCTTGACCTTCCGCCCCTCTTAGGCGCATAAGCGCGCCCTTCCGGCGCCAACCTCGGTCAGCGCCCTCCACCGCCACGACCCTCAGCTTGCTGAGACGAGGGCGGCGAGGCCCCCCGTCGACGCAATCGTCCACGGGGGTCGATTGCGTTTGGACTACCAGGGACCACGACTTGTTTGACGCACTGACAGATCGGCTTTCGACCGTCTTCGACCGCCTCAGCGGCCGGGGCGTGCTGTCGGAGAAGGATGTCGACGAGGCGATGCGCGAGGTCCGCGTCGCCCTGCTGGAGGCGGACGTCGCCCTGCCGGTGGTGCGCGACTTCATCGCCAAGGCCAAGGAGGCCGCCACCGGCGAGGCGGTGATCCGCTCGGTCCGGCCGGCCGACCAGGTGGTCAAGATCACCTACGACGGCCTGGTGGAGATGCTGGGCGGGACCGACGAACCGCCCGGCCTGAACCTCTCGATGAACCCGCCGACCGTCATCATGATGGCCGGCCTGCAGGGCTCGGGTAAGACCACCACCGCCGGCAAGCTGGCGCTGAAGCTAGGCAAGGACCGCAAGAAGGTCCTGCTGGCCTCGCTGGACACGCGCCGCCCCGCCGCCATGGAGCAGTTGGCGACGCTGGCGACGCTCGCGCAGGTCGACAGCCTGCCCATCGTCGCCGGCCAGGCCGCGCCGGACATCGCGCGCCGCGCGCTGCAATCGGCGAAGCTGCAGGGCTTCGACGTCGTCATCCTCGACACCGCCGGCCGCACCACGCTGGACGAAGCGATGATGAGCGAGGCGGCGGAGATCGCCAGGATCGCCAACCCGTCCGAGACCCTGCTGGTCGCCGATGCGCTCACCGGCCAGGACGCGGTGCGCACCGCGAAAGCCTTCCACGAGCGCCTGCCGCTCACCGGCCTGGTGCTGACCCGCGCCGACGGCGATGGCCGGGGCGGTGCCGCGCTCTCCATGCGCGCCGTCACCGGCCTGCCGATCAAGTTCCTGGGCGTCTCCGAGAAGATCGACGGGCTGGAAGTGTTCGACGCCGCCCGGGTCGCCGGCCGCATCCTGGGCCAGGGCGATATCGTCGCCCTCGTCGAAAAGGCCACCGAGGAGCTGGACGTCGCCAAGGCCGAGGCGATGGCCAAGCGGCTGGCCAAGGGCCAGTTCGACCTCGACATGATGGCCGAGCAGCTTCAGCAGATGAAGCGCATGGGCGGCATGGAAGGCCTGATGGGCATGTTGCCCGGCGTCCAGAAGATCAAGAAGCAGATCGCCGAAGCCAACATCAACGACAAGATGGTCGACCGCCAGAGCGCGATCATCTCCTCGATGACCAAGCAGGAGCGCAAGAAGCCCGACATCCTGGCGGCCTCCCGCAAGCGCCGCATCGCGGCGGGCGCCGGCGTCGACGTGGCCGAGGTCAATCGCCTGCTGAAGCAGCACCGCCAGATGGCCGACGCCTTCAAGATGATGAGCAAGGGCGGTGGGCGCGGCTTCGCCCAGATGGCTCAGATGCTGGGCGGCATGGGCGGCCCCGGCGGCGGCGACCGGCTGAAGAACCTGGGCGGCGGCAAGATGCCGATGCCTTCGGAAAAAGAGATCGAGGAGATGGCGGCCAAGCTGCAGAGCGGCGAGGGCGGCTTCAAACTTCCGGGCCTGGGCGGCGGTGGCTTGCCCGGCTTCAACCCCTTCAAGAAATAGCTAGAAAACCAAGGACTAAGACCAATGCTGAAGATCCGTCTCGCCCGTGGCGGCGCCAAGAAGCGCCCCTATTATTCGATCGTCGTCGCCGACAGCCATTCGCCCCGCGACGGCCGCTTCATCGAAAAGGTGGGGAGCTACAATCCTCTCCTGAAAAAGGACGACCCCAACCGCGTCGTCCTGAAGGTCGAGCGCATCCAGGAGTGGATGAAGAAGGGCGCCCAGCCCACCGACCGCGTCGCCCGCGAGCTCGGCAAGCTGGACCTGGTGAAGTGGGAACACGGCAACAACCCCAACAAGGGCCAGCCGGGGACCAAGGCCAAGGAACGCGCCGAGGAGCGCACCCAGCGCGAGGCCGACCGCGCCGCCGCCCTGGAAGAAGCCAAGAACAACCCGCCGCCGGCCCCCGAGCCGGAACCGGTGGTGGAAGAAGCCCCCGCCGCCGAAGCCGCTCCGGCCGAGGAAGCCGTGGCCGAAGAGGCGCCCGCCGCTGAAGAAGCTCCGGCGGCCGAAGAGGCTCCGGCCGAAGAGGCTCCGGCCGAAGCGCCTGCTGCTGAAGCCGCCCCGGCCGAGGAGCCCGCCGCCGAGACCCCGGCCGAGGAAGCCCCGGCCGCCGAAGCCGGCGAAGCCGCCGCCGAAGGCTGATCTAGGCCTTCGCGCATGAGCGAAGACCTGATCCAGGTGGGCCGCGTGGCGGGCGCTTTTGGCGTCCGCGGCGAGGTCCGCATCACCAGTTTCACCGCCGAGCCGATGGCGCTGGTGGACTACAAGACCCTGCTGCGTGAGGACGGCTCGCCCGGCCTCACGCTGACGGGCGGCCGCGTGGCCAAGGGTGGCGTCGTGGCGCACGCGAAAGAGATCGAAACTCGCGAACAGGCCGAGGCCGCCCGGGGCTTGAAGCTGTTCATCCCGCGCAGCCGACTGCCTGAACCGGACGACGAGGACGAGTTCTACATCGCCGACCTGATCGGCATGGATGTGGTGAGCCTGGAGGGCGACCTCCTGGGCAAGGTCCGCTCCGTCCGCGACTTCGGCGCCGGCGACCTGCTGGAAGTCGCGCCAATTTCTGGTCAGGGCGGCCCCGGCGAAAGCTGGTGGCTCCCCTTCACCCGCGAAGCCGTCCCCGAGGTGCAGGTCGCCGAAGGCCGCGTGGTGGCCGTGCGGCCCGACGAGGTGGAGTAGACCTGCAGTTGCTCCCCATCGGGGGAGCTGTCAGCGAAGCTGACTGAGGGGGTCACCCGAGGTCTGAGCGGACCCCCTCCGGCGCTACGCGCCACCTCCCCCGATGGGGAGGGACTTTAGCTCTTCGGCTTCCGCAGCCGCATGAGGCCTTCCTGGGCGCAACTCGCCACCAGGGCGCCGTCCGAGGCGCGATAGATGTAGCCGAGGTTGAAGCCCCGGCCGCCGGCCGCCGACGGGCTTTCCTGCTGGTACAGGTGCCATTGGTTGAAGTCGGTGGGGCGGTGGAACCACATGGCGTGGTCCAGGCTCGCGGCCTGGAAGCCCGGGGTGCGCCAACTGACGCCGTGCGGCCGGATCGAGGTGCCGAGCAGGCTCATGTCCGACGCGTAGGCCATGACCACCTGATGGAGGCGCGGATCGCCGCCGATCGGATCGGTGGCGCGGAACCACACCTGTTGGACCCGTTCACCCGGCTTGGGCGCGACCTCGTCGAAGCGGCCCCCGACCGTTTTCATCTCGATGGGCTGATGGCGATCGATCCAGTCCTCGTCTTCCGGCGGGATCATCTCCGCGATCCGCTTGCGCGCCTCGGCGTCGCCCTCGACCTCGTCCGGCGCCGGCGCATCGGGCATGTCGGATTGGTGCTCGTAGCCCTGCTCGTCGGTCTGGAACGACGCGGCGAGATTGAATATCTGCTGCCCGTGCTGGACGGCGATCACCCGCCGGGTCGTGAAGCTGCCGCCGTCCCGGCTGCGATCGACCTCGAAGACGATCGGGATCGACGGGTCGCCCGGCCGGATGAAGTAACAGTGCAGGGAGTGGCAGACGCGATCCTCGACCGTCTCGTAGGCCGCCAGCAGCGACTGGGCGATCACCTGGCCGCCGTAGATCCGCTGCCGCTGCTCGGCGTCGGGCGTCGTGCCGCGAAACAGGTTCACCTCCAGCCGTTCGAGCCCCAAGGTCTCGATCAGGGTTTGGCCGCCATTTTCGCGATTAGCGGTCATGTCCGCATCCGCATGAGGCCCTCCTGGGCCACCGAGGCGACCAGGACGCCGTCCTCGGCGTAGATCGCGCCGCGGATCAGGCCGCGGCCGTCGGAGGCCGAGGGGCTGTCGTGGACGTAGAGGTGCCACTGGTTGAAGTCGGTCGGCCGGTGGAACCACATGGCGTGGTCGAGGCTCGCGGACTGGAAGTTTGGCGTTTGCCAGTGGATTCCGTGCGGCCGCATCCCCGTCGACAGCAGGTTCATGTCCGAGGCGTAGGCCAGGATGACCTGGTGCATGTGCGGGTCGTCGCCGATCGGCGTGGCGCAGCGGAACCAGTTCTGGGCCACCGGCTCCTTGGGCCCGCTCTTCCAATAGGTCCGCGCGTCCTGCGAGCGCATCTCGATCGGCTGAGGGCGCGATAGCCACCGCTTCGCTTCCTCCGGCGCGTTCTTCATGGCTTCGCGGATCATCTCCATCTGGTCGGGCAATTCCGACCAGTGCGGCCCGGCGGGCATCGAGGTCTGGTGCTCGAAGCCCTTCTCGGGGTCCTTGAACGAGGCGGCCAGATTGAAGATCTGCTTACCGTGCTGGATCGCGATCACCCGCCGGGTGGTGAAGCTGCCGCCGTCGCGGCTGCGGTCGACCTCGAAGACGATCGGCACGGTCGGGTCGCCCGGCCGGATGAAGTAGCAGTGCAGCGAGTGGCAGACCCGCGTCTCGATGGTCTCGTAGGCCGCCAGCAGCGATTGGGCGATCACCTGGCCGCCGAAGATGCGGCCCGGCCGGCTGTCCGGCGTCGTGCCGCGGAACAGGTTCTCCTCGATCCGCTCCAGTTGCAGCGTCTCGGTGAGGGTCTCGTCCTGGCCTTCAGTCTCTGCAGCGTCACTCATCGGGCGCGCTTAGCCCCCGGCCGCGCCGGCCACAAGCCAAAGCTGATCGGCGAAGGCCACGCTTGACGCGGGGCGGCTCTGCGGCCCTTAGACGCTGCCATGTCGTTCGAAGCCACCGTTCTGACCATGTTTCCCGAGGCCTTTCCGGGTCCGCTGGGGGTCTCCCTGATCGGGACCGCCTGGCGCGAGCAGGGCCTTTGGGCGTTGGAAACAGTGGACATTCGCGACTTTTCCAAAGATAAGCGCGGCTTCCTCGACGACACCCCCGCGGGTGGCGGCCCAGGGCAGGTGATGCGGGCGGACGTGATCGCCTCTGCGCTGGACAGCGTGGAGCGGCGCGGGCGTCCGCTTTTGTACATGAGCGCCCGGGGGAAGCCCCTGACCCAGGCGCGGGTGCGTGAGTGGGCCGACGGCCCGGGACTGATCGTCCTGTGCGGTCGGTTCGAAGGGGTGGATCAACGGGTCATCGAGGCTCGCGGGTTCGAGGAGGTCGCCGTGGGCGACGCGGTCCTGGCCGGTGGCGAGGCGGCGGCGTTGGTGGCGATCGAGGCGTGCGTACGGCTGGTCCCCGGTGTGTTGGGGCAGGCTGAGAGTTTGAGTGAAGAAAGCTTCGAGGACGGGCTCCTCGAGCATCCGCAGTACACCAGGCCGCGGACGTTCGAAGGGTTGGACATCCCCGATGTCCTGCTGAGCGGCCACCACGCCGAAATCGGAAAGTGGCGGAAGGCGAAGCGGGAAGAGACCACGCGGGCGCAGCGGCCGGACTTATGGGCGCGGCTTTCCGCCAATCAACAGGCAAAGGGCGATTAAGCCCAGTAAGGACGAAGACCATGAATATGATCGAGACCCTCGAGAAGGAAGAGGCCGACCGCCTCCTCGCCACCCGCAAGATCCCCGAGTTCCAGCCGGGCGACACCGTCCGCGTGAACGTGAAGATCAAGGAAGGCGAGCGCGAGCGAGTCCAGGCCTATGAGGGCGTCTGCATCGCCCGTGGCGGCCAGGGCATCAACGAGAGCTTCACCGTGCGGAAGATCAGCTTCGGCGAAGGCGTCGAGCGTCTGTTCCCGGTGATGAGCCCCAACATCGAATCCATCGAAGTGAAGCGCCGTGGCGTCGTCCGTCGCGCCAAGCTCTATTACCTGCGCGACCGCCGCGGGAAGTCGGCCCGCATCGCCGAGCGCCAGATGACCGCCCGCGACGAAGCCCCGGCCACCACCGAAGAAGCCTAGGCGCTTCCAGGCCAATTGAATTCGAGGCGGCGGCCGCGGCGATGCGGCCGCCGCTTTCGTGTCTCCCGCCACGATGCGGAGGAGGTCGGCGCTAGTTCCCTTCCGGATACCGCGGCAGGCCGTCGTCGATCATCGTCCAGGGCAGCTTCGAACTGACCCAGATGTGGCTGCCGGGCGCGAGCGTGGCCGGGTCGTCCAGCGTGGTCAGCGCGACCGCGATCCACGGCCCATCCTGCGGCTCGGCGAAGACGGGCGTGCCGCAGGCGGTGCAGGAGAGACGATGCAGACGGCTAGACGAAGCCCAGCGGGTCGTCTGGCCGGAGCGCTCCACATCCGGATCGTGGAACAGGGCGCGGGCGAAATAGGGCCCGCCGGTGGCTCGCTGGCATAGCCGGCAATGGCACAGGCGCACGTTGATTGGCTCGGCTCTGGCCAGCCACCGCACTTGACCGCAGAGGCAGCCGCCCGTGTAGGGCGCGCTCATCCGGCCGCGCGGCTTTCGCGGACGTAGGCCGTGGTGCCCTCTACCAAGTGGTCGAACATAAGGCGCATGCGCCGGCTGCCGCGCAGGTTCTCGTGCATGACGATCCAGACGCCGAGGTGGAAGAAGTCGAAGTCCGGCATCACCCGCACCAGGCCGTAACGACGGCCCAATCCCGTCTGAGCGACGCCGATCCCGAAGCCCGCGCGGACCGCGGCGAGCTGGGCGAGATCGCTGTCGGAGCGGAAGGTGAAGACTTCCCGGCTCACCGGCATGTTCAGGCCCGGCACATCGCGCATGCCCCGCGCGGCGCTGTCGAACCCCACCACAGTGTGGTCCTTCAGATCCGCCAGCGTCTCCGGCGCCCCGTGGCGGTCCAGGTATTCGGCGCTGGCGAAGAACCCCAGCGTCACCTCGCCCACCTTCTTGGCGATCAGGGAGCTTTGGCTGGGCGGGGTCATGCGCACGGCGATGTCGGCCTCGCGGCGCGACAGGTCGTCGTTGATGTTGGAGAGCTTCAGCTCGATCACCACGCCCGGATGCTGCTCGCGGAAGCTGGTCAGCATGGGCGGCAGGACCTCGACGCCGACGATCTCGCTCACCGTGATGCGGATCGAGCCCACCAGGGAGTTGGCCGCGCCGGACGCGTCGCGCACCGCCGCCGAGGCCGCCGCCGACATGTCGTGCAGGTGGGGCTTCAGCTCCAGCGCCAGATCCGTCGGCTGCAGGCCGCGCGGGCTGCGCAGGAACAACGGCGAGCCCAGGCGCTGTTCCAGGGTCTCGATGTGGCGGCCCAGCGTCGGCTGCGTCAGGCCCCGCAGGCGCGCGGCGGCCGACAGGGTGCCGGCCTCCAGCACCGCGTGCAGGCTTTGGAACAGATCCCAGTCGTTCGGTCCCGGCATGCGCTGGTGAATACCTGCCCCAGAGGATTGCGCAATTCTGTTTGAGAGAGATGGGGCGCATCTGTCTCGCCGACAAGAGCGGGAGATACCGATGATCTCGAACAACAACGACAGGCTGGCGCTGGTGATCGGCGCCACGGGTGGGATCGGCGGCGCGGTCGCGGACCGCCTGCTGGCCGGCGGCTGGCGGGTGCGCGCCCTCAACCGCGATCCGGAAACGGCGCGCCGCAACTCCGGGCGCCCGGGCCTGGAGTGGGTCAAGGGCGACGCCATGATGGAGGCCGATGTCGTGGCCGCCGCGCAGGGCGCGAGCCTTCTGGTCCACGGCGCCAACCCGGCCGGCTACAAGAACTGGGCCGGGCTGCAGATGCCGATGCTCAAGTCCGCCATCGCCGCGGCCAAGGCGGCGGGCGCCCGTCTGGTGTTTCCCGGTACGGTCTACAACTACGGCCCCGACGCCTTTCCGAACCTCATCGAGGACGGCCCGCAGCATCCGCTCACCCGCAAGGGCGCGATCCGGGTGCAGATGGAAGACGCCCTGAAGGCGGCGTCCGACGACGGCCTGAAGGTGCTGATCGTCCGCGCCGGCGACTTTTTCGGCCCCAAGAGCACCGCCAACAGCTGGATGGCGTCGGGCCTGGTGAAGCCTGGCAAGCCGCTCGCCGGCGTGATGTATCCCGGCCCGCTCGCCATCGCCCATAGCTGGGCCTACCTGCCCGACGTGGCCGAGACCATGGTGACCCTGGCGGAGCGCGACGACCTGGCCGACTTCGAGGTCTTCCACATGGCCGGCCATACCGTCACTGGCGAGACCCTGGTCGCGGCGATGTCCCGGGTCGCCGGGCGCAGGTTGAGCGTCAGCCGCCTGCCCTGGCTCGAGATCCACGCCATCGCGCCCTTCAACGAGACGATGCGCGAGATGCTGGAGATGCGGTACCTTTGGGAGACGCCGGTCCTGCTGGACAACGCCAGGCTCACCGCCCGCCTGGGCGCCGAGCCGCATACCCCCATCGACGAAGCCCTGCGCGAAACCCTGGCCGGCCTCAACGCCCTGCCCGCCGCCGCGACTCGGCTGGCGGCCTGACCTCCCCCGCGTAGCGGCGGGAGGGTGGAGGGGGCAAGCCTCAGGCTCAGCGTAGCAGCCGGGCCATACTGCATTCAGCGGATGAGGCTCGCCCCCTCCACCACTCGCTCTTCGGCGAGCGGTCCCCCTCCCGCCGTTTCACGGGGGAGGTAAGAAATTGCGCCGCACACCACGGAAATGCGGCGTTGCAGCACTAGACGTGCGCAGGGTCGTGGACCTACATGCGCTGCATGCCCGGAAAGACGCTCTACGACAAAATCTGGGATGGCCATGTCGTCGCCCAACAGGACGGCGAGGCGATCCTCTACATCGACCTGCACCTGATCCACGAGGTGACCACGCCGCAGGCCTTCGCCGGCCTTCGGGCGGCCAAGCGGGGCGTGCGCCGCCCCGACCGGACGCTGGCGGTCGCCGACCACAACGTGCCGACGCAGGGCCAGGCCCTGGGCATCGCCGCGGTGGCCGACGACGAGGCGCGCCTGCAGCTCCAGACGCTGGAGCGCAACGTCAAGGACTACGGCATCGAGTTCTTCCCCATGGGCGACGTGCGCAACGGCATCGTCCACGTGGTGGGGCCCGAACAGGGCCGCACCCAGCCCGGCATGACCATCGTCTGCGGCGACAGCCATACCTCGACGCATGGCGCCTTTGGGGCTCTGGCTCACGGCATCGGCACCTCGGAGGTCGAGCATGTGCTGGCCACCCAGACCCTGCGCCAGAAGAAGGCCAGGAACTTCCGCGTCACCATCGAGGGCGAACCGATCCCCGGCGTCGGCGCCAAGGACTATGCGTTGGCGGTGATCGGCGAGATCGGCACGGCGGGCGGCACGGGCTACGTCATCGAATACGCCGGCTCGGCGATCCGCGCCTTGTCGATGGAAGCGCGCATGACGCTCTGCAACCTGACCATCGAAGGCGGGGCGCGGGCGGGTCTGGTGGCTCCCGACGAGACCACCTTCGACTATCTGCGCGGCCGGCCGGCCTCGCCCAAGGGCGCGGCCTGGGAGATGGCGCTGACCTACTGGAAGGGCTTCTTCTCCGACGACGACGCCCATTGGGACCGCGAGATCGCGCTGGACGCGGCGAACATCGCGCCGCTGGTCACCTGGGGCACCAGCCCGGAGGACGTGGTCGCGATCACCGACCGGGTGCCCGACCCGCAGAGCTTCGCCAGCCATGACAAGCGGGCTTCGGCCGAGCGCGCGCTGGAATACATGGGCCTGGAAGCCGGCCAGCCGATCCGCGAGGCCAAGGTCGACGTGGTGTTCATCGGCTCCTGCACCAACAGCCGGATCGAGGACCTGCGAGCGGCGGCGAAAATCGTCGAGGGGCGCACGGTGGCCGGCCATGTCCGCGCCATGGTCGTGCCGGGCTCCGGCCTGGTCCGCGCCCAGGCGGAGGACGAGGGCCTCGACGAGATCTTCCTGGCCGCCGGTTTCGAGTGGCGGGAGCCCGGCTGCTCCATGTGCCTGGCCATGAACCCGGACAAAGTCGGCCCCGGCCAGCGCTGCGCGTCGACCTCCAACCGCAACTTCGAGGGCCGCCAGGGCCGCGCCGGTCGCACCCACCTGATGAGTCCGGTGATGGCCGCCGCCGCCGCCATCGCCGGCCACATCGCCGACGTGCGGGACTTCCTGTGAGGGTCTCTGGTGATTAGGGGCCTGGACCACGTCGCCCTCGCGGTTCGGGACTTCGACTCGGCCGTGGATGGCTATCGCCGGCTGTTCGGCCACGAGCCGGACCTGGCCGCCCGCGATGGCGCGAACCGCGCCTGGTTCCGCTTTCCCAACATGGCGCTGGAGGTCATCTCGCCCACTGGCGAAGGGCTGGCCGGGGACCGGGTTCGCGCCCAACTCGACGAGGCCGGCGAAGGCGTTTGGCTGGCGGCCTTCGCGGTCGAGGATGTGGCGGCCGCCTCGCGGCTCCTCCAGCGGCGTGGCCTTGAGGTCGAGTCCGTCGGCCCCCTCGCCCGGATCCGCGCGGCGGGCCTGACCTTCGCCCTGGCCAGCGCCCACGCGGCGATCTCCTCGCCCACCGTGAGCGATCAGAACAGCGCCGTCACCGCGCTCGATCACATCGTCGTCCACACGCCCAACCCCGACCGGGCCCTGGGTCTCTATGGCGCGAAGTTCGGGCTCGACCTGCGGCTCGACCGCGCCAACGAGCAGTGGGACGCCCGCCAATTGTTCTTCCGCTGCGGCGGGGCGGTGTTCGAGGTCGGCGCCAGCCTGAAAGCCCCAATTACGGATGAACCCGACCGCTTCGGCGGCCTCGCCTGGCGGGTCGCCGATCCCGACGCCGCCCAGGCGCGCATGGCCGCCGCCGGCTTCGACGTCTCCGAGGTCCGCCCTGGCCGCAAGCCCGGCACCAAGGTCTTCACCGTCCGCGACGCGCCCGGCGGCGCGCCGACGCTCATGCTGATGCCGTCACCTGAGTTGGAAACCGCCTGATGGACGCCTTCACCCGCCTGGACGCCAAGATCGCGCCGCTGCCGCTGGCCAACATCGACACCGACCAGATCATCCCCAAACAGTTCCTCAAGACCGTGGAGCGCGAGGGCCTGGCCAAGGGCCTGTTCTACGACCTGCGCTTCGACGGCGAGGGCCGCGAGAAGTCGGGCTTCGTGCTGAACCGCCCGGAGTACAAGGGCGCCGGCGTGCTGGTGGCCGGGGACAACTTCGGCTGCGGCTCGTCCCGCGAACATGCGCCCTGGGCGCTGATGGACTTCGGCATCCGCTGCGTGATCTCCACCAGCTTCGCCGACATCTTCTACAACAACTGCTTCCAGAACGGCCTCCTGCCCGTGGTTCTGCCGGCCGAGCAGGTGCAGGCGCTGATGGAGGAGGCCAAGGGCGGCAACCACCTGGTCACCGTCGACCTGGAGGCCCAGACCGTGGTCTCGCCATCGGGCCAGACCTTCAGCTTTTCCATCGATCCGCAGCGCAAGGAAAAGATGCTCAAAGGTCTCGACGCCATCGGCGAGACCCTGCAGGCCGCGCCGGACATCGACGTCTATGAGATGAAGCAGGCGCTGGCCCGGCCCTGGCTGGAGGACGCCTGAAGGCAGACCATGAGCATCATCATCGCCGGCACGGTCCGGGTTCCGCCTGAGAACCTCGACGCCCTTCGGCCCCACCAACTGCGCATGCTGGCCGCCAGCCGCGCCGAGGATGGCTGCGTCACCTACAGCTATGGCGTCGACGTGGCCGAGCCCGGCATGATCCGGGTGTTCGAGGTCTGGCGCGACCAGGCCGCCATCGACGCCCACCTCCAGGCGCCGCACATGGCCGTATGGCGGGCGGCCTGCGCCGAGCATGGGGTTTCCGAGCGCAAGCTGTTCGCCTACGAGACCGCCTCGCAACGTCCGCTCTAGCTTTCCAAGGCCCGCAAGATGACCGACCTGCTGCTCCTGCCCGGCGACGGGATCGGGCCCGAGGTGACCGCCCAGGTGCGGCGCGTCGCGAGCCGCCTCGCCAACGACCTGACCGTCGACGAGCGCCCCTTCGGCGGCTCCAGTTTCGACGCCCACGGCAGCCCGCTCACCGACGAGACCCTGGCGCAGGCGAAAGCCGCCAAGGCGGTGCTGATGGGCGCGGTCGGCGGCCCGCAATGGGCCAACGCGCCCCGGGACAAGCGCCCTGAAGCGGGCCTGCTGGGCCTGCGCGCCGGCATGGGCGTGTTCGCCAACCTGCGGCCGGCCATCTGCTTCGGCCCGCTGGCCGGCGCCTCGACGCTGAAGCGCGAGGTGGTCGAGGGCCTGGACCTGATGATCGTCCGCGAACTCACCGGCGGGGTCTATTTCGGCAAGCCCCGTGGCATCGAGGACTTGCCCGGCGGCGGCCGGCGCGGCGTCGATACCCAGGTCTATACGACCCACGAGATCGAACGGATCGCCCGCGTCGCCTTCGAGCTGGCGCGGCGCCGCAAGAACAAGGTCCACTCCGCCGAGAAGTCCAACGTCATGGAGACGGGACTGCTCTGGCGCCAGGTGGTCACCGACCTGCACCGGCGCGACTACGCCGACGTGGAGCTGGAGCACATCCTGGCCGACAACGCCGCCATGCAGCTGGTCAAGAACCCCAAGCAGTTCGACGTCATGGTCACTGACAATCTGTTCGGCGACATCCTGTCGGATGAGGCGGCGCAGCTCACCGGATCGCTGGGCATGCTGCCGTCCGCCGCGCTCGGCGCGCCGGGGACGCCTGGCCTCTACGAGCCGATCCACGGCTCGGCGCCGGACATCGCCGGCAGGGGGATCGCCAATCCATTGGCCGCGATCCTCAGCTTCGAGATGGCGCTGCGCTGGTCGCTGGACCGCGCCGACCTCGCCGACAAGCTCTATGCCGCCGTGGGCAAGGCCCTGGAAAAGGGCGCCCGCACCCCGGACCTGGGCGGCCAGCTCACCACCCTCCAGATGGCCGACGCGGTGCTGGCCGAACTCTAGGGCGCGCGCCCATCGCGCCTCAGAGCCTCAGCCGCCAGGTCTCGCTGACCTCCGTGTGGCCAAAGTCGTCGTGGGTCCAGGTCTTCTCCAGCGTGAAGCCGACGCCGGCGTAGATCTTCCGCGCGGCGGTGAGCACCTCGTGGGTCCACAGCACCACCTCGCGGTAGCCGGCCTCGCGGGCGAAGGCCACGCAGGTCTCCACCAGCCGCCGGCCCAGGCCCGATCCCCGCGCCGCTGGGTCGAGCAGCAGCAGGCGCAGGCGGGCCGCGGTCGCGTCCTCCCGCACCAGGAAGACGCAGCCCAGGCGTTCGCCCCCGCGCTCAGCGATCCAGCAGCGTTCGCAGGCTGGGTCGAAACGCTCCAGGAAGTCGGCGCAGATGCGAGCGGTCTGGAACTCGATGGACGGTCCCCAATTGTATTCGCCGCCATAGACCCGAGCGTTTTGTTCGATCACCCAACCCATGTCGCCCTGGCGATGCGGCCGCAGGACTACCGGCGCCGGAATGGCCGCCTTGTCGCCGGCGCTCATCAGGTCTTCGACCATGCGCATGGCCGAGACCAACCGTGGCCGCTGCGCCGCCGAGAGTGGGGCCAGCAGGTCCTCCACCACCGCGATGGCCCGCTGGTTGAAGGGCCCGAACACCTGCGCACCATGCTCGGTCAGCCGCAGCACGGCGCTGCGCCCATCGGCGGCGGAGCGTTCGCGGGCCACCACGCCGTCGCGCTCCAGCCGCGCGACGATGCGGCTCAGATAGCCGGCGTCGAGGCCGATGATCTCGCCCACCGCCTTGGCCGTCGTCCCGTCGGCGCGCGCGATCTCATAGAACACCCGCCCCTCGGCCACGGTGTAGTCGGTGCCCAGGTAGCCCTTGTCGAGCACCCCGATGGTCTGGGTGTAAAACCGGTTGAACCGCCGCACGGCGGCGATGGCGTCGGAAGGGTCGTCGGTGATGGCGGCGTCGGGCATGGGGTTTCTCCGACCGCCAGCCAAGCGTCATTGGTTGACGGAGTCAACTATCTCCGGTGTGCGACACCCGCCCGTTGCCAAGCTGCGCGCGGCATGGTCCGTGAAACGCTCGGACGACGGCGCATCGGGAGGACGGCATGGCCCACTGGCTCGTGAAATCGGAGCCCGCCAAGTACAGCTTCGAGAACCTGCAGCGGGACGGCAAGACCGTCTGGGACGGGGTGCGCAACAACGCCGCCGCCCTGCACCTGAAGGCCATGAGGCTCGGCGACGAGGTGCTCTACTACCACTCGCAGGAAGGCCTGGAGGTGGTCGGCGTCGCCAAGGTGGTCAAGGAGGCCTTCCTCGACCCCAGCGATCCGGCGGGACGGTTCGTAGCGGTGGAGTTGGCGGCCGTGCGGCCCCTGAAGACGCCGGTCAGCCTCGCCCAGATGAAAACCAATCCTGCGCTCTCCGCCATGGAGATGATCCGCCAAAGCCGCCTCTCGGTCTCGCCGGTTCGCGACGCGGAATGGACGGCGATCCTGAAGATGGCGGGCGAGTAGGGCCGCCATTCAACTCCACCTCAGTCTCAGGCCTCGACGGTCATCTGGGTCTGGGTGACCAGCGCCATCAGCTTGCCCTCGGGGTTGGTGATGCGGGTCTGCCAGACGCTGGAACGGCGGCCGATGTGCAGCGGCGTCGCCTCGCCGGTCACCACCGACCCCACCGGCGCCCCGCGCAGGAAGTTGGTCTTGCTCTCCAGCGTCGTGGTCCGCGCGCCGGGCGGCAGATTCAACACGCCCCCGATGGCGCCCAGCGCGTCCGCGAACGCCATGTAGGCGCCCCCATGCAGGATGCCGCCCGCGGTGCAGAGGTCCTCGCGCACGGTCATTCGCCCAACGACGCGGTCCTTCTCGCGCGTGACGATCTCGACGCCCATCAGGTCGGAGAAGGGCATGCCGGTGGTCATGGTTTAGGTTCCCCTCAAAGGCGCGTCGCCGGATGCCATCCCGCCTTAGATCTAGGCCGCCGACCGCGTGGCGGCTACTCCAGTCGCTCCCCATCGGGGGAGCTGTCGGCGAAGCCGACTGAGGGGGTCCTAACCCGGCGTTTGAGCGGACCCCCTTCGACGCGTTCCGCGCCACCTCCCCCGAAAGGGGAGGAACTAAGAGAGCTCCCGGTTGCGCATCGGCCACGCCCTCGCCATCTCAGACGTTCTGCAATCGGCTTTCAGTATCCCTCGCCTTGCCTCGCGCGGGCGCAAGGCGTAACGAACCGCTCCCTCAAAGACTTAGGAGAATTGCGATGGGTTACCGGGTGGCCGTCGTCGGCGCCACGGGCAATGTGGGCCGCGAAATGCTGAACATCCTCGAGGAAGTGAACTTCCCCGTGGACAAGATTCACGCCATCGCGTCGCGCAAATCCATCGGCGTGGAAGTCAATTTCGGGGACCAGATCGTCCGCTGCGAAGACATCGAGCAGTTCGATTTTTCGCGCGTCGACATCGTCCTGATGAGCGTCTCGGGTGACTTCTCGCGGCAGTGGGCGGCGCGCATCGGCGCGGCCGGCCCTATCGTCATCGACAACTCCTCGGCCTGGCGGATGGACCCGGACGTGCCCTTGGTGGTGCCGGAAGTGAACCCGGACGACGTCGAGTGGGCGGACCGCAAGAACATCATCGCCAACCCCAACTGCTCCACCGCCCAGCTCGTCGTGGCCCTGAAGCCGCTGCACGACCGGGCGCGGATCAAGCGCGCCGTCGTCTCGACCTATCAATCGGTGTCGGGCGCCGGCAAGGAAGGCATGGACGAACTGTTCGACCAGACGAAGAACGTCTTCGTCCTGGGCGCCACGCCGCCGAAGACCTTCCCCAAGCAGATCGCCTTCAACGTCATCCCCTTCATCGGCGCCTTCAAGGACGACGGCTACACCGACGAAGAGCACAAGATGTGGAACGAGACCCACAAGATCCTCGATCCCGACATCGCGCTAACGGTGACCTGTGTGCGCGTGCCGGTGATGGTCGGCCACTCCGAGAGCGTGAACCTCGAGTTCCATGAGCCGCTGGACGAGGACGAAGCCCGCGATCTGCTGCGCGAAAGCCCCGGCCTGGTGGTCATCGATAAGCGGGATTCCACCGGCTACATGACGCCCAAGGAAGCCCAGGGCGAGTTCCCGGTGTTCGTCAGCCGCATCCGCAACGATCCGACCGTCGAGAACGGGCTGAACCTGTGGGTGGTGGCGGACAACCTGCGCAAGGGGGCGGCGCTCAACGCCGTGCAGATCGCCGAGCTGCTGCACGCCCGCGGCCTGATCCGCCAGAAAGCCCTCGCTTAGGGGCATGTCGCAGGGGGCGCCGGGCGGCGAATCCCGCCCGGCTCTGGGCGCGGCGGTCGTCTGCTATCTGATCTGGGGGGTGATCCCGCTGGTGTTCCAGGTGATGGGACGCTTAGGGATGTCGCCTTGGGAGATTCTCGCCAACCGCACCGTCTGGGCGGTTCCCATGGCGCTGCTGTTCGTCATCCTGGCGCGGCAGGGCGGCGAGGTGATGGCGGCGCTGCGCAACCCGCGCACGCTCGCCTGGCTGGCGCTCTCCTCGGTGCTGATCGCCGGCAACTGGGGGATCTACATCTGGGCGGTGAACTCCAGCCGGGTGCTGGAGACGGCGCTCGGCTACTACATCAACCCGCTGCTGGGCATGGCCGCCGGCGCCCTGATCTTCAACGAGAAGATCGACCGCCTGGGCTATCTGGCGATCGTCCTGGCGGTGACCGGGGTCGTGGTGCAGGCCGTCGCCGTGGGCGGCCTCCCCATCGTCTCCCTGGCGCTGGCGTTCAGCTTTGGCGGCTATGGCATCGTGCGCAAGCGGGTGGCGGCCTCGGCCCAGACCGGCTTGCTGATCGAGTGCCTGATGCTGGCGCTGTTCGGCGCGGCCTATGTTTTGTGGCTACAGCACAATGGCGCAGGCCACTTGGGCAAGAGCCTTCCCGCCACGGCCTGGCTGCTGGCCTGCGGGCCCTTCACCGCCGTGCCGCTGGTGCTGTTCTCCTGGGCCGCGCGGCGGATCCCGCTGTCGTCGCTGGCCTTCCTGCAGTTCCTGGGCCCCACCAGCGGCTTCGTGATCGGGGTGGCGCAGGGCGAGGCGTTCACGCCGCTGCGCGCCGCCTCCTTCGTGTTCATCTGGGGCGGCGCCGTAGTCTTCGCCGTGGCCGCCTGGCGGCGTTCGCGGCCGGAGCTCGCGGCCACAAAGCTCGTCGAACCGGCCGAATGACCAAAGCTTAATTGGGATCGTTCCGGCCGGCGTTCTAGTTGTTCGCGCAAGAAGGCTGGAGGCTGTGCGCCATGGGCAAGCTGTTCACCGCGATCATCGTCTGCGCCGCGATCGGCGCCGCCGTACCCGCCTGCGCCACCGCGCCGGACGCCCCGCAGGTCTTCCTGCGCGAGACCCAGCAGGTCACCGCCAGCGCCCACCTGGTATTCAAGACCGACGACGCCGTGCCGGCCGTCGAGGGCAATGCGGTGGCGGTCGAGCACAGCCAGGGCCTGGTGGTGGTCAAGGCCGCCGATCCGCGATCGGCCAAGCCCGGCGCGGACGCGCTGCAGGCCCTGCCCGCCGGCCCGGTGCAGACCATGATCACCACGACGGTCCGCTGGACGTCGATCCCCAACCTGCCGCTCAGCCGCAGCAACTAATTCCGCGAAATCGGGGAAGTCAGAGCGCGGCGTAGGCCGCCTCGATCAACCGCCGCGGCCGGTGGTCGTTGAGCAGAGCGGCCGACTGCTTGTTCATCACATAGGCGCCGCCGAGCTTCCTCTCCGGGTCGGCGAAGGCGCAGGAGCCACCCCAGCCAGAATGGCCGAAGGTCTGGTTTCCGGGCCCCCACGGGTGGACCGTCTCGTTGCGCATGAAGCCCGCCGCCCAGCTCATCTCGAAGGGCACCACCAGGTCCTGGCCACGGATGCGCTCGCGGGCCGCCTCGGCGATCAGGGCGGGCGACAGGATGTCCCCGCCATCCAGCCAGCCATCGTTGGCTAGCGCCCCCATCACCCGGGCGAGCGCCAGCGCCGTCGCCTGGCCGGTGGCCGACGGCAGGCTGAACCGCCGAAGCGCGTCAGCGCCCCGACCGCCCGGCTGCGCCCAGGGCGTCAGGAAGGCCGCCTTGGTGGCGTCGTTGCGATGGCCGAAGTCGGGGAGCGTCCTGGGGCGCTGCAGCTCCGCGACGCGGCCCGCCTCCGCGTCGGGCAGGCCGATCCAGAGCTCCAGGCCGAAGGGCTCGGCCAGATCCTCGCGCAGCGCGGCCCCCATGGTGCGCCCATCCACCCGCCGGAAGATCTCGCCGGCCAGGTAGCCGAAGGTGATCGGGTGGTAGCCGCTGGCCGTGCCCGGCGGCCACAGCGGCGCCATGGCGGCGAGCTTGGCGCAGATCGCGTCCCAGTCGAACCAGAGCGCAGGGTCCATGGGCTCCAGGAAACCGGACAGGCCCTCCTGGTGCGACATCACCTGCTCGATGGTGATCGCGCCCTTGCCGGCCTGGGCGAACTCTGGCCAGACCGAGGCCACCGTCTGGGCGTAGTCGAGCGATCCGGCATCCACCAGGCGGGCGATCAGCAGGGCGGCCAGCGCCTTGGTGGTCGAAAAGATCGGCGTCAGCGTCGTCTGGTCGAAGAGCCGGGTTTGGGCCCGGTCGGCAAACCCGCCCCAGAGGTCCAGCACCGTCTCGCCGGCCTCCACCAGGGTAAACCGTGCGCCCAGTTCCTCGCCGGCCTCGAAGCTGGCGGCGAAGGCGTCCTTCACCGCGGCGAAGCGGGCGGGCGCGAGGCCGGAAATCTCGACCAATCGTGGCGCTCCCCAGGGCTCGGTCAGAGCCGCTCTATACGCAAGGATGCGGTCGGGCGCACGATCCGCTCGCCGAGCGCGATGATCGGCAGCTCGGGCGCGCGCCAGTCCTGGGCGGCCTGCACCACCTCGCTGGCGGCCCGCGCCGCGCGCTCGGCGGCGGCGGCCGGCGTCAGGCCCTCCACCAGGCCCGCGCCGAAACTGGCGGTCACCAGGTCACCGGTCCCGTTGGGCGCCTGGTCCAGCCGCGCGTGTGCAAACAGGGTCGTCGATGCCGCCTCCACCAACAGCAGTCCGATCTCGCCCTCGTCCACCGGGGCCGAGGTGATCAGGGCGGGCTTGCCGAGGCTGCGCGCGGCGGCCGCGGCGGCCCCGGCGCTCTCGGTGTCCGCGCCGCCGGTGAGATGGGTCAGTTCCCACAGGTTCGGCGTGATCCAGTCGGCCAGCGGCACCAGCCGGCCCGCCACCGCCTCTGCGACCTCCGGCGGGACATAGAGCCCTTTGGGCCAGTCGCCGAGGATCGGGTCGACCACCACCACGGGGGTCCGCTCCGCCGTGGCCTGGATGCGGGCAAGGGCGTCGGCGGCGATCGCCACCTGCTCGGCGGAGGAGAAGTGGCCGGTGATCACCAGGTCGACCAGGCCGAACAGGGCGTCGGCCTCCACGTCGGCCAGCATGCGGGCGAACAGGTCCGGCGGCGTCGCCTGGCCGCGCGAGCCCCGCGCCGGATTTCGGCCCAGCATGACGGTCGGCACCAGCACCGGATCGATTTTGTGCGCGGCCAGCACATACTGCTGCGCCGCGCCGCCGATCCGGCTGGCCGCCACGAACGAGGAGAGGATGAGCGCCAGGGGCATGGCGCTCTGCCTACAGGCTAAGCCCTAGTACCGGTAGTGGTCCGGCTTGAACGGGCCGGCGGTGGGCACGCCGATGTAGTCGGCCTGATCCTTCGACAGCTTGGTCAGCTTCGCGCCGAGCTTGCCCAGGTGAAGCATGGCGACCTTTTCGTCGAGGTGCTTGGGCAGGGTGTAGACCTTGGTCTGGTACTTGGCGCCTTGGGTCCAGAGTTCGATCTGGGCCAGGGTCTGGTTGGTGAAGCTGGCGCTCATCACGAAGCTCGGGTGACCGGTGGCGTTGCCCAGGTTCACCAGGCGGCCTTCCGACAGCACGATGATCTTCTTGCCGTCCGGGAATTCCACGTGGTGGACCTGAGGCTTGATCTCGTCCCACTTGAAGTTGCGCAGGCCGGCGATCTGAATCTCGCTGTCGAAGTGGCCGATGTTGCACACGATGGCGTTGTTCTTCATCGCCCGCATGTGGTCGACGGTGAGCACGTCCTTGTTGCCGGTGGCGGTGACGAAGATGTCGGCCTTGTCGGCGACATCTTCCATGGTCTGGACCTCATAGCCCTCCATGGCCGCCTGCAGGGCGCAGATCGGGTCGATCTCGGTGACGATCACCCGCGCGCCGCCGTTGCGCAGCGACGCCGCCGAGCCCTTGCCCACGTCGCCGTAGCCCAGGACCACGGCCACCTTGCCGGCCAGCATCACGTCGGTGCCGCGGCGGATGGCGTCCACCAGGCTCTCGCGGCAGCCGTAGAGGTTGTCGAACTTCGACTTGGTCACGCTGTCGTTGACGTTGATCGCCGGGAACGGCAGCTCGCCGCGCTCGGCCATCTGATAGAGGCGGTGGACGCCCGTGGTGGTCTCTTCGGAGACGCCCTTCACGGAGTCGCGGATCGCCGAATAGAAGCCGGGCTTTTCCTTCAGGTAGCGCTTCATCACCGCGAAGAGGGCTTCTTCCTCCTCGTTCTGCGGGTTGTTGAGGACGCTGGGGTCCTTCTCGGCCTTGGGGCCCAGCACGCAGAGCAGGGTGGCGTCGCCGCCATCGTCGAGGATCAGGTTCGGATAGCCACCGTCCGACCATTCGAAGATCTTGTGGGCGTACTCCCAGTACTCCACCAGCGTCTCGCCCTTGATGGCGAACACCGGCGTGCCCTTCACCGCGATGGCGGCGGCGGCGTGATCCTGGGTGGAGAAGATGTTGCAGGACGCCCAGCGCACATCGGCGCCCAGGGCCTGCAGGGTCTCGATCAGCACGCCGGTCTGGATGGTCATGTGCAGGGAACCGGCGATGCGGGCGCCCTTCAGCGGCTGATCCTTGCCGAACTCGGCGCGCACGGCCATCAGGCCGGGCATCTCGGTTTCGGCGATGTCGAGTTCCTTGCGGCCCCAATCGGCGAGCGCGATGTCCCTGACGATATAGTCGGTCATGTCTGTCCCTTGGCGGATTTGGGGGAATTGGCTGGGCGGCTCTATAGCCGCGCGTCGGAAGCCACGCAAGAAATCATATAAGGACTTCTTTATGTGATTCTTAACCCCAGAACGGGTCGGCGGCCTGCAGGCGATCCAGCGCCTTGGCCGCGTGGGCGATCAGCTGCGGCTTGGCGGCGGCGTGGCGGCCGATCAGTTCGCCGGCCGCGAAGGCGGCTTCGGAAGGCAGCGCCAGGGCCGTGATCAGCGGCTCGGCGGTCACCAGGTCGTTGAGCGCGCCCAGCGCCTCCTGCAACGCCTTCAGATGGCGCAGATAGCGATGGACGGGCTTTTCGTCATACAGGCTCGCGAAGGCCTCGACGGCGTAGCGCAGCTTCTTGGCCTCGATACGCAGGTGGTGGCGCGCGGTGTCATCGCCGCCTTCCACATCGCGGCCGCGCTTGCCGAGTTTCTTCAGATGTTTTTTCAGCGCCGCCTTGGCGAAGGGGCCGATGGGCTTGTCCGCGCGATCGGCGCCCCGCCAGTCGCCGGTCTCCACCCAGGCGGTCGCATCGATCATCAGGTCGCGGAACCGTTCGGAGGCGCTGGCCTGCGAGGCCTGCGCCCAGGCGGCCTCGCGCGCGCTGTCGATGACGATGCGCAGGCGCTCGAGGCCCGGCGACGGCTTGCCGATCTCGGCCGGCGTCAAGACCTCGGCGGAGAAGGCGTCCAGGCCCCGCGCCCG
>DATAUR010000036.1:0-6677 GCA_036268175.1 Phenylobacterium sp.
CGTCTTCGGGCTGGCGATCGCCTTCACCGCGACCACCTTCATCTCGAGCTTCTTTAACCTCACCTCCGGCGCGGTGTTCTGAGGTGGCCGTCTCCGAGGTCGACGGGTTCGAGATCGGCTTTCACAGCTCGCTGTCCGAGCCGGTGATGATCGCGGGCGTGCCACGCATGATCGCCGTGCTCAACGGCACCCTGACCGCGGTCCTGGCCCTTGGCCTGCAGGTTCCAGCCATCGGCCTGCCGCTCGGTATCGCCGTCCACGCGGCCTGTTACTGGCTGGTCAAGCGCGACCCCTACTTCTTCGACGCGCTGAAGCGCCACATCCGCCAGAAGCCCTATTGGGACGCGTGACCGTGGCGGCGTTTGTCCATGTCATGATGTCGCCGGCCGGGGCCTTCGCCCTGCTGGCGGCCGTCGCCTGGTCGCCGGTGCTGGGCTTTCCGACCTGGCCATCGCTGGCGCGCGGCCGGCTCGCCAGCACGATCGTGATGTCCTCCGCCGTCGCCGGCGTCGTCTACGCCCTGGCCAGCCTCTCGCTCGAGGTCCGCGCCGGCGGCCGGCAAAGCTGAGGCGCGCCGCCCATGCTCTATCTTCGGGAATACCGCGCCAAGGCCGAACGCCTCTTCGATCATCTACCGTGGGCGGCGCTGATCGGACCCGGGTTGGTCCTCAACAAGGACGGCGGCTTTCAGAAGACCCTGGCGTTTCGCGGGCCGGACCTGGCCAGCGCCACCGACGCGGGCCTGGTGGCCACCCGCGCTCAGCTGAACAACGCCCTGCGCCGGCTGGGCTCGCGCTGGTGCCTGCATATCGAGGCCCTGCGCGCGGCCTCGCAGGACTATGCCTCCAGCGGCTTCCCAGACCCGGTCTCGGCCCTGATCGACGATGAGCGGCGCGGCGCCTTCGAGGCGGAAGAACGCCATTTCGAGAGCCGCTACTTCCTGACCTTCACCTATCTGCCGCCCGAGGAGGCGATCTCGACGGCGGAGTCGCTGCTTTTGGAAAACGCGCCTTCGGGCCGGGGCGCGGCGGGCATGTACCGCGCCGCGCTGGGCGGCTTTGTCTCCATCGTGCGCCAGATCGCCGACATCCTGGGCGCCATCATGCCCGAGGTGCGCGAGCTCGATGACGACGAGACGCTGACCTATCTGCACGGCGCAATCTCGACCAAGCGCCACTATGTCCGCGCGCCGGACACTCCGGCCTATCTCGACGCCTTTCTGTGCGACGATGATTTCCAGGGCGGGCTCCTGCCGCGCCTGGGCGGCCAGTATGTGCGCACGATCTCGGTCCGCGCCTATCCCACCAGTTCGTCGCCCGGCCTGCTTGACCGGCTGAATGAGCTTGGTGTCAGCTACCGGTGGTCCTGCCGTTTCATGCCGCTCGACAAGGAGGACGCGCGCAAGGCCGTGTCCGTAGTGCGCAAGCGCTGGTTCGCCAAGCGCAAGGGCGTGATGGCCCTGCTGAAGGAAGCCATCACCCGCGAGCCCTCTATGCTGGAGGACCCGGACGCGGCGGCCAAGACCCAGGACGCCGATGCGGCGCTGGCCATCCTCGGCGGCGACTACGCCTCGATCGGCTACTTCACCCCGACCGTCACCCTGATGGACCGCGATCCGGACCGGCTGGCCGACCGGGTCCGCGAGGTGGAAAGCGCCATCAACCGCGTGGGTTTCGTCTGCAAGGTCGAGGACGTCAACGCCGTGGAGGCCTGGCTGGGCTCGCTGCCAGGGCACGCCTACGCCGACCTGCGCCGCCCGCTGGTCTCCTCGCTGAATCTTTGCGATATGATCCCGGTGTCGGCGATCTGGCCCGGGCCGTCGCGCAACGCCCACCTATCGTCCGAGTGCGCCAAGCGTGGCCATCCGGGAATTCAGCCGCCGCTGATGGTCACCCGGACCGCCGGCACCACCCCCTTCCGGTTCGATCTCCACCAAGGCGACGTCGGCCACGCCATGATCGTCGGACCGACCGGCGCGGGCAAGTCGGTGCTGCTCAACACCATGGCCATGCAGTGGCTGCGCTATCCCGAAGCGCAGATCTTCTACTTCGACAAGGGGGCCAGCTCGCGCGCCTCGACCCTGCTGGCTGGCGGCGCGTTCTTCGTGCTCGGCGGCGACCAGAGCGATCTGGCCTTCCAGCCGCTGGCCGACCTCGAATCCGCCCAGGACAAGTCCTGGGCCCAGGAATGGGTGCAGGACATTGTCGCCGCCGAAGGCGTGGAGATCACCCCCGCGGTCAAGGACGAAATCTGGAGCGGCCTGCGCAACCTGGCGGCCGGCCCGCGCGAGCAGCGGACCCTCACCCTGCTGGCGGCGACCATCCAGGATCAGACGGTGAAATCCGCGCTGCTGCCCTACACCCTGGCCGGCCCGCACGGCCACCTGCTGGACGCCCAGGACAACGCCCGCGTCACCGCCCGCTGGCAGACCTTCGAGATGGCCGAGCTGATCAACAGTAAGGCCGCGCTGGCGCCGGTGCTGACCTACATTTTCCGGACCCTCGAGCAGCGCTTCGACGGCCGGCCGACCCTGCTGGTGCTCGACGAGGCGTGGCTGTTCCTCGACCAGGGCTCATTCGCGGCCAAGATCCGCGAGTGGCTGAAGACGTTGCGCAAGTTCAACGTCGCGGTCGTCTTCGCCACCCAGAGCCTGGCGGATATCGCCCGCTCCTCGATCGCCCCGGCGCTGATCGAAAGCTGTCCGACCCGGGTCTTCCTGCCCAACCCGGACGCCCATACACCGCAGATCGCCGATCTCTACGCCGCGTTTGGCCTGAACGGCCAGCAGCTGCGCATCGTCGCGGGGGCGACGCCCAAGCGGGACTATTATTACCAGTCGAGCGCCGGCAACCGGCTGTTCGAGTTGGGCCTGGGCCCCGTCGCCCTGGCTGCGGTCGGCGCCTCATCGCCCGGCGACCAGCAGCGGATCACCACCGCCCTGGCGGGCGGTGACCCCGACGGGTTCACCGAGCGGTTCTATCGCGCCCAGGGCCTGCCGGAGGTGGCCGAATACCTGGCTCGCGCCGCGGCGGCGGCCGCCACGAAGGTGGCATGATGGGTGAGGGTTCGGATAAGGCGCAGGCTCTGGAACCGCCGCTGTCCGGCGCTGAGTTCCGGCGTCTTGTGCGGCTGGCCGGGCGGCTGCCGCGATCATGGACCGCCAGCGCGCGCCGTCGCCGGTTCCTGTTCCTGGGCCTGGCCGCGCCGGGCTTCGCGGCGGTGTTCGCCACCCCGCTGCACCAGAACCTGGCGGTGCTGCTGCTTGGGTTTGGCCTCTTCGCCGCCGCCTGGGTCTACCGGCGCCGCACCGAACGGGTGTTCGCCCGCGCCGAGGCGGCCGCCCTCTGGCCGCCCACACTTCCCTCAACCTCTCCGGAGACCGCGTCCCATGCGTAGATCCGCCGCCTCAGCCAGCGTCGCTCTGAGCCTCGCCCTTCTGCTCGCCGCGCCGCCGCCGGCCGCCCGCGCACAGATGGCGGTGATCGACGTCAGGGCGATCCTCCAGGCCGAGCAGCAGGTGTCCAACAGCCTGACCCAGATCCAGCGGCTGGAGCAGCAACTCTCCAACCAGGCCCTGATGCTGCAGAAGATGGAGACCGATATCACCGGTCCGGTGATGCAGATCGCCAGCAACGCGACGGGGATTCTGCAGCAGGCGCAGGGGATCGGCTACGGCGCTCAGAATGTCGCCCAGCAATATGCCCGGCTCTATCCGTCGACCATGCCGGGCGCCAGCCTCGCCACCACCCAGGCCTCACTCGCCACCTGGCGGCAGAACAATACGCTGGCCCTGCAGCAGGCGCTGCAGATGCAGAACCAGATCGCCCAGGGCCAGCCCGTCACCACATCCCAGGTCGCCAGCGCGGTGCGCGCCTCGCAGGCCGCCGCCGGCCAGACCGCGGCGATCCAGGCCACCAATCAGCTGCTGGCCACGGTCACCGCCCAGCTGACCCAACTTCAGACCCTGCTTATCACCCAGGCTCGGGCCGAACAGACCCTTGCCGCCCAGGCCCAGGCCTCGCAGGCCACGGGCGCCGCCGACAGCCAGCGGTTCTGGACCACCACCCCGCCTGCGAGCCGGGTGACCAATCCGGGCCAACTCTGATGCGGGGGCGTGACGTATTCGCGCTTGGACTCGGCGCGGCCGCCCTCGCCGCCTGCTCGCGGGCGGCGCCAGGCCACGACAAGGCCTGGTACGCCGTCCATGCCGGTGAGCGCGGGAGCGAAATCGCCGCCTGCCAGGCCGATCCGGGCCGACTTTCCGCCACGGCGGACTGCGTCAACGCCCAGGGGGCCGACGCTGACGCCCACGCGTCGAAATTCTATGACGTGCGGAAGCCGGCCTCGCGGGTCGCCGGCCCTGGCGGCCTCTAGGAGGTCGGGCCCATGGCGACCGCCGATCCCGCCGTCCTTGACGACTTCCTGAACACGTTCAAGACCCAGGTCGACGCCGGGTTCGGGCTGGTCCAGGGCGACGTCTCGGCCACCCTGGCCAGCCTGGTGGTCATCTCCATCGTCATCACCGCCCTGCTCTGGGCGATCGACGAGAACCAGAATGTGCTGGCCTTGCTGGTGCGCAAGATCCTGCTGGTCGGCTTCTTCGCCTTCCTGGTGGCCCAGTGGCACAGCCTTTCGACGACCGTGGTCAATGGCTTTGCGGCGCTTGGCCTGAAGGCCGGCGGAGGGGCGATGACGGTCTCCACCTTCACCACCTCGCCGTCGCAGATCGTCATGGCGGGCATCAAGGTGATCGCCGCCCTCATGCAGTACATCCAGAAGATCGCGCCCGGTCCGATTGAGTTCTTCGCCCACATCGATGTGGTGATCATGGCCCTGGTGGCGGCGATCGGCATCCTGATCGCCTTCGTGATCCTGGCGGTGGAGATCGTGGTCACGATCATCGAATTCCACATCGTCACCCTAGTGGCCTTCGTCACCGTGCCGTTCGGGGTGCTGACCCAGACCTCGTTCATGAGCGAGCGGGCGATCGGCTACGTCGTCTCCGTCGGCATCAAGCTGATGGCCCTGGCCATCGTGGTCAGTCTCGGGACCACGGTGTTCGACACCTATACCGTCTCGAGCGATCCTGGCATCGGCGAGGACGTCGGCCTGCTGCTGGCGGCCGTGGTCATGGTCATGCTGGCGCTGAAGATCCCAGCGATCGCCGCGGCCCTAATCTCCGGCGGCCCGCAGCTCAACGCCGGCGGCGCGCTGATGGGCGCGGCTGGGGTCGCCGCCGGCGTAGCCGGCGCCGGCCTGGCCATGCGCACCCTCGGCGGCGCCGTCGCGGCCGGCATGGCGGGTGGGGGCGGCCAGGTCGCCGCCGCGCGCAGCGCCGCGGGCGCCATTCCGCCCGGCGGCGGCTCCGGCGCGCCGCCCTCCAGCGGTGGCGGACCGTCGGCGGCGGATTTCGCGAGGGCGCCAGTGGCCTCGGCCGTGTCCAGCCTGCGCCAAGCCGGCGGGCGGATGTCCGCCAACGCGGGCGGAACCAATCTGTCGGACGACGATGGCCCGCCGCCGCCGGCGACGGCGGACACGGTCGCCCGCGCCGAGGCCCGCCAGACCGGGCTGGCCAGCGCGGCTCAGGCCGCGGCCGCGACGGCCGCCCAGAGCGAGGACCGCGGACCGGGCATGTCGGCGACGCCGATCCGCCCGGAAGAGCCGGACCCCGGCGCGTAGAGGACCTGATCGATGCAGACCTTCCGACGTCCCAATGACCGCTACGGCAGTTCGGCGCCCGTGGAGACGCCCTATCAGCGGGCTAGCCAGGAGTGGGACCGGCGCATCGGCGCGCCGGTAATCCAGGCCCGCAACTGGCGCGCCATGGCCTTCGCCGGGTGGGCGGTGGCGGCGCTGGCGGTGGGCGGCCTGATCTACCAGGGCAGCAACACCCGCATCGCCACCTATGTGGTGCCGATCGACAAATACGGCCGGCCCGGGCGCATCGAACTGGCGGACCGGACCTACACCCCCTCCTCCGCCGAGGTCGGCTACTTCCTCGCCGACTGGGTCACGCGCACCCGCTCAAAGAGCATCGATCCCATCGTCATCCGAGACAACTGGACCGGGGCCTACCGCTTCGTCGTCGGTCCGGCGATCGGCCAGCTCAATGACTACGCCAAGACCCACGATCCGTTCGCCAACGCCGGCAGCCAAGCTGTGAGCGTCGAGGTGGTCTCGGTGCTGCAGCGCAGCCCGGCCACCTACCAGGTGCAGTGGAAGGAGACGACCTTCGACCAGGGCGCCAGCTCCAGCACCGTCAACTGGACGGGGCTGTTCACCACCAAGATCGATCCGCCGAAGAACGAGGCCGACCTGCGGGCCAATCCGCTCGGCGTCTACATCACCGCCTTCCAGTGGAGCCGCGACCTATGAGCCCTCTTCGCAAACCGCTGACGCGCCTCGTCTTGATGCTGTGCGGACTGACCGTCCTGGCCGGAGCCGGCGGGGCGGCCGCCCAGAGGGCCGCGCCCGCACCCGCGCCCGTCGCCGCTCCCTCCGTCGCCGCGCCGCCGCTTGCGGTCGCCAGACGGCACAGGCGTCACCGGCGTGAGGCGCCGCCCAGGGGGTTCGCGGCGGTGACCGCCGCCAACGCCGAGGCCCGGGCCTATGCGACGCCCGACGCCTACATCAACGCCGTCCTCTACTATGACTACGAGGCGGGCCGGATCTACACC
>DATAUR010000037.1:0-7998 GCA_036268175.1 Phenylobacterium sp.
CAGGCCGTGGTTGGCCAGCCTAAGCGTCTGGTCGTGGATGTACTTGTAGAGGTCGCGCTGCTGGCGCAGGAACCGCGCCGCCTCGCCCGAGCCCCAGCGCGGCCAATGGTGGCTGGCGAACAACACCTGCGTCTCGCCCGCGAACATCGCCGACGCCTCGTCGATGTAGTGGCTCCAGGCCCGCGCGTCGCGCACCTGCGCGCCCCTGGGCGTGTAGAGGTTGTGCAGCTGGCAGGTGCAGTTCTCCGCCATGCACAGGGCGCCGAACTGCGGGAAGAAGAAGTTCATCTCCGCCGGCGCCTCGGTGTCGGGCGTCACCTGGAAGACGATCTCGACGCCATCCAGCGTCAACCGCTCGCCGGTCTCGCGGATGCTGAGGGTCGGCGGCACCAGGCTGACCCTGCCCATGGACACCGTCTTGCCCAGGCCCGCGTCCACATGGCCCTTGGGGTCCTTGGGCAGGGTGGCGCCATACATGTAGGTGGCGCGGCGGCCCATGGCGTTTCCGGCCAGCACGTTCTCGCTCACCGCCTCGCGCAGGAAGCCTTCGGGCGCGACGATCTGCATCCCGGCCTCGATGTCGGCGGGGCTGATCACGCCGCGGACGCCGCCGTAGTGGTCCACGTGGCTGTGGGTGTAGATCACGCCGGTCACGGGCTTGTCGCCCCGGTGATCGCGCATCAGCTTCAGCGCCGCCGCCGCCGGCTCCGCCGAGATCAGCGGGTCGATGACCACATAGCCCTTGTCGCCCTCGATGAAGGTGATGTTGGAGAGGTCGAAGCCACGCACCTGATAGACGCCCTTCGTCACCTCGAAGAGGCCGTGCTGCAGGTTCAGCCGGCCCTGGCGCCAGAGGCCGGGGTTGACGGTGTCGGGCCGCTCGCCGTTCAGGAACCCGAACGGCTTCTGGCTCCAGGCGCCCGGCACCTCGGCGTCGGGAATCGTGCCCAGGAAGCCCCGCGTGGCGTTGGCCATGTCCTCGCCGGTCTCGGTCGGCAGGCTCGCCGTCAGGCGGGCCTGAGCGGCCTTGGTGGCCTCGGTGGCGTCCTTGCGCTGGTCCATCGGCGGCGTCCTCCCCGACACCAGCCTTAGCATGCATGGCCGGCTGCAAAAGCGCTTGGTCGAAGCGTCCGCCCCAGCCTAGGGTCGGCGCAATTTTCGTCCCTGTAGAGCGTCCCGGATCATGAAATTCGTTCCCGCCCTCGCCGCCGTCCTGCTGTTCGTCGCCGCTCCGGCGTTGGCCGCCCCCGCCGCGAAGACGCCGGCGGCCGTGACGCCCAAGCCGTTCCCGCCGCACGTGGCCCTGCCCACCAACGTCCGCCCCGACCGCTACGACATCACGATCCGCCCCGACGCCGCCAATCTGAGGTTCTCCGGCCACGAGGACATCACCCTGGACGTCAAGTCGGCCACCGACCGCATCGTCCTCAACGCCGCCGACATCGCCTTCGAGAAGGCCTCGCTGTCGGGCCAGGCCGCCGCACCCAAGGTGGTGCTGGACAAGGACCAGCAGACCGCCGCCTTCGTCTTCGATCACACGATTGCGCCCGGCCACTACAAGCTCTCGCTCGACTACTCAGGCGTGATCTACGAGCAGGCGTCAGGGCTCTTCGCCCTCGACTACACTGGCGAGGACGGCAAGAAGCAGCGCGCCATCTTCACCCAGTTCGAGAACTCCGACGCCCGGCGCTTCATCCCCTGCTGGGACGAGCCCGGGGTGAAGGCGGTCTATTCGCTGCACGTGAGACTGCCGGTGACAGACCCTCCGACGAAGCAGCCCATGGTGGTCTCCAACATGCCTGTGAAACTAAGCGTCGTGAGCACGAGCGGGCCTATCGCTGGTCACGCGTCCTATGACGTCTACTTCGCCGACACCCCGAAGATGAGCTCCTACCTGCTGTTCTTCGCCATGGGCGACTTCGAGCGCATCCATCGGCAGGTCGGCAAGACCGACGTCGGGGTGATCGTGCGGCGGGGCAAGACCGCCCAGGCGCAGTTCGCCCTCGACGCCGCCTCCGAGATCCTGCCCTGGTACAACGACTACTTCGGCACGCCCTACCCGCTACCCAAGCTCGATCTGATCGCCGGCCCCGGCCAAAGCCAGTTCTTCGCCGCGATGGAGAACTGGGGGGCGATCTACTACTTCGACTATGCCCTGCTGATCGACCCGAAGCTGTCGACCGAGGCGGACAAGCAGAACGTCTACGTCGATATCGCCCACGAGATGGCCCACCAGTGGTTCGGCGACCTGGTGACCATGGCCTGGTGGGACGACCTGTGGCTCAACGAGGGCTTCGCGTCCTGGATGGAGAACAAGACCACCGACCACTTCCATCCCGAATGGAAGATCTGGCTGCAGACCAAGGCCGGCGAACAGGGCGCCATGCGCACCGATGCGCGAGCGGGCACGCATCCGGTGATCACGCCGATCCACGACGTCTTCGCCGCCGCCAACGCCTTTGACAGCATCACCTACGAGAAGGGCCACTCGGTCATCCACATGCTGGAGGACTATGTGGGCCCCGACGTGTTCCGCGCCGGCGTGCGCAACTACATCGCCCACCACGCCTATGGTAACACGGTCACCGACGATCTGTGGCGCGAGATCGACAAGGTCAGCCCCAAGAAGATCACCGGCATCGCCCACGATTTCACCCTGCAGGCCGGCGTGCCGCTGATCTCGGCGGTCGAGACCAAGGCCGGGGTGACGCTCACCCAGTCGCGGTTCGGCGCGGACGCGGCCTCCAAGACCCCGCGGGCCTGGCGCACGCCGGTGACCGTGGCGGGCCTCGGCGGCGACACCTGGCGCACCGTGGTCAGCGACAAGGCGGCGGCCTCCAGGGCCGCCAGGGCTGGCGCGACGCCGCTGATCAACGCCGGCGACATCGGCTACTTCCGCAGCCGCTATTCGCCACAGTTGGAGACCCGCATCGTCGCGGCCTTCCCGACGCTCGCCGCCGAGGACCAGCTTGGCCTGATCTACGACAGCCGGGCGCTCGGCGAGGCCGGCTATGCGCCGCTCACCGACTTCCTGCAGATCGCCAAACGGGCCGACGCCGTCGAGGAGCCGGTCGTGCTGCGCGCCCTGATCGGCCAGTTCGCCGCGATCGACGACTTCTATAAGGGCCTGCCGCAGCAGACGGCGTTCCGCGCCTTCGCCCGGGCGCGGCTGGCGCCAGCCTTCGCGCGCCTGGGCTGGGACGCCAAGCCCGGCGAATCCGACAACACCGCCCTGCTCCGCCGCAGCTTGCTGGCCGCCCTTGGCCAGTTCGACGATCCGGCGGTGATCGCCGAGGCCCGCAAGCGCTTCGCGGGCTTGGTCGCCAACCCTGCGAGCCTGAAGGGCGCGGCCCGCCTCACCGTGCTGGGAATCGTCGCCAGCCACGCCGACGCGGCGACCTGGGACGAGTTGCACGCCATGGCCCGGACCTCCACAGAGAGCACCGACCGCACCCGGCTCTACCGCGACCTGGGCGCCAGCCATGACCCGGCGCTCGCCGACAAGGCGCTGGCGCTGGCGCTGACCAAGGAACCGCCGCCCACCGACGCGCCGAACCTGATCCGCGCGGTCTCAGGCGTCTTCCCGGATAAGGCCTACGACTTCGCCATCGCCCACCGGGCGCAGGTCGATCCCCTGATCGAGCCCACCAGCCGCACCCAGTTCTACGCCGGGCTCGCCGACGATGCGCGCGACGCCGGCAGCATCGCCAAGCTAAAGGCCTACGCCCAGACCGTGCCGGCCTCGGCGCGGCCGGCGGTCACGCGAGTCATCTCGACGATCGCCTATCGGCAGGAGATCATCGCCAAGCGCCTGCCGGAAGTCGACCGCTGGCTGGCGGCGCATCCGGGCTAGGCGGGCGCGGCGTTTGGTTCAGGCGCCGGGCCTAGCGGGATAGATCTTCGGGCGCAGGGGCTTGATCCGCAGGGACAGGCCTGGCGCCACGCCATTGGGCGCGCCGGGACCGCGCGCCTGCAGTTCGAAGAGCCGGCCCTCCACCAGGCACTCGACCCGCACGTCGGGGCCGCGGGCGGCGACCGCCCTGATCTCGCCGGCCAGGCCCGCGCCGTCGAGCGGGCCGAACATCACCTCGTCGGGGCGGAAGAACACCTCGACGTGGCCCTGCGGCGCGTCCTTGGGCGCCTTGGTCTCCCAGTCGGCGACGGTCAGCCGCGCGCCCTCCACCACGCCCGGCAGGCGGCAGGCCGCGCCCAGGAAGTCGTAGACGAAGGGATCGGCGGGGTTCTCGTAGACCTCGTTGGGCGTGCCGAGCTGGCGCAGTTCCCCGTCCTTGAGGATCGCCACCCGATCGGCGAGATCCAGCGCCTCCTCCTGGTCGTGGGTGACGAAGACGGTGGTGACGCCGGCCCGGTCGTGGACCTCGCGCAGCCAGCGGCGAAGCTCGCGACGCACCTGGGCGTCGAGCGCCCCGAACGGCTCGTCCAGCAGCAGCATCTTCGGCTCGATGGCCAGCGCCCGGGCCAGCGCCACCCTTTGCCGCTGGCCGCCAGAGAGCTGCGCCGGAAAGCGCGCGCCGAGGTCTTCCAGTTGCACCAGTTTCAGGAGGTCGGCCACCCGGTCGGCGGTCTCCGACTTCGAGGGCCGCTCCCGCCGCGGCCGCACGGTCAGGCCAAAGGCGATGTTCTGGGCCACCGTCATGTGGCGGAACAGCGCGTAGTGCTGGAAGACCATGCCGACGCGGCGGCGGCGCACGGGAATCGCCAGGAAGTCCTCGCCGTCGAAGCGCACCTCGCCGGCGTCGGGCCGCTCCAGCCCCGCCAGCACGCGCAGCAGGGTGGTCTTGCCCGAACCGGATGGGCCCAAGAGCGCCAGGAACTCCTTGTCGCGGGCCTGCAGCGAGACGTTGTTCAGCGCCGGAAAGCGGCCGAAGGACTTGGAAACCCCGCTGATCTCCAGGGACAGGGGCGAGCCCCCTTCGGCGGAAGTCCGGTCAGTGCCGGCGGTTGGCTGAAAGTTCACCGGCATGCCGCCATTCGAGTCCGGTCTTGAGGACCAGGGTGATGAGCCCGAGGGAGGCCAGGAGGCTGGCCGTCGCGAAGGCGCCGACGAAGTCATAGTCATTGTAGAGCACCTCGACGTGAAGCGGGAGCGTGGTGGTGAGGCCGCGGATGTGGCCCGAGACGACGGAGACGGCGCCGAACTCGCCCATCGCCCGCGCATTGCACAGCAGGACCCCGTAGAGCAGCGCCCAGCGGATGTTCGGCAGCGTGATCCGGAAGAAGGTGGTGAAACCGCCGGCGCCCAGTGTCAGCGCCGCGGCCTCCTCGTCGTAGCCCTGGTCCTGCATCAGGGGGATCAGCTCGCGGGCGACGAAGGGAAAGGTCACCAGGATGGTGGCCAGCACCAGGCCGGTGGTGGCGAAGATGATCCGGACGTCATGGTCGATCAGCCAGGTCCCGAACCACCCCTGCGCCCCGAACAGCAGCACCCAGACCAGGCCCGAGACCACCGGCGACATGGAGAACGGCAGGTCGATCAGGGTCAGCAGCGCGCTCTTGCCGCGGAACTCGAACTTGGCGATGCACCAGGCCGCCGAGACGCCGAAGATCGCGTTCAGCGGCACGGCGATCGCGGCCACCAGCAGGGTCAGCTTCATGGCCGAGATGGCGTCGGGGTCGCTGATCGCCTCGACGTACTTGCCGATCCCCTTGGCGAAGGCGTCGCGGAACACCACGAACAGAGGCAGCAACACCAGCGCCGCCATGACGATGGCGGACGCCAGCACCAGCAGCGCCGCCAGGCCCGGCAGCCGCGTGGCCGATAGGGGACGCGCGGCAACCGTCATGCCCGGCCCCGTCGCGCTAGCAGGAGTTGCAGCCAGTTGATCGCCACCAGCGAGCCAAAGGAGATCGCCACCATCGCCAGGCCGACCGCCGCAGCGCCGGCGTAGTCGTATTGCTCCAGCTTGATGACGACCAGCAGGGGCGCGATTTCCGTCTTGCCCGGCAGGTTGCCGGCGATGAACACCACCGAGCCGTACTCGCCCACCGCCCGCGCGAACGCCAGGCTGAGGCCCGAGACCAGCGAGGGGGCGAGCGCCGGCAGGATCACCCGGACGGCTCTCTGAAAGGCGTTGGCGCCGAGCGTGGTGGCCGCCTCTTCCACCTCATGATCGAGGTCCTGCAGCACCGGCTGTAGGGAGCGCACCACGAACGGCAGGCCGATGAACACCAGGGCGATGAAGATGCCGAGCGGCGAATAGGAGGTCTTGATCCCGACCTTGGCGGCGAGCGCGCCCAAGGGTCCGGTCGGGGCGTAGATGGCGGTGAGCGCGATCCCGGCCACCGCGGTCGGCAGCGCGAACGGCAGGTCGACCAGGGCGTCCAGGATGCGCTGGCCGAGGAACCTGTAGCGGGTGAGCGACCAAGCGATCAGCAGGCCCAGCGGCGCGTTCAGCAGGGCCGCCAGCGCCGAGAGTCCGAAGCTCAAACGCAGCGCCGCCGCCACCCTGGGCGCCGCCAGGGCGTGCCAGACGCCGCTCACGCCCAGCTCCCACGGCCGCACCGCGAGCGCGATCAGCGGCAGGACGACGATGGCCCCCAGGTAGGCCAGCGTGATGCCCAGCGACAGGCCGAAGCCCGGCAGGATCGAGTGCGTTACCCAGGGCGCGCGCCTGGGCTTCGCAGACCCCGCCAGGATCGAAGGCGCGGTCATGCGGGCCGGTAGATCTGGTCGAACAGGCCGCCCTCGGCGAAGTGGACGGCGGTGGCCCGCTTCCAGCCGCCGAACGCCCCGTCGATGGTGACCATCGGGATCGGCTTCAGCGCCCGGGCGTATTTCGCCGCGGCGGCTGGGTTGCGCGGCCGGTAGTGATGCTTGGCGACGATCTCCTGCGCCAGCGGGCTGTAGAGGAAGTTCAGATAGCCGGTGGCGAACACCCGCGTGCCATGGCGGTCGACGTTCTTGTCCAGCAGGGCCACCGGCGGCTCGGCCAGGATCGAGCTCGACGGATAGACGATGTCGAAGCGCGGCCCGAATTCGTCGAGGGTCAGATAGGCCTCGTTCTCCCACGACAGCAGCACGTCGCCGATGCGCCGCTGGGCGAAGGTGGTGGTGGCGTCACGCGCGCCGGCGCCCAGCACCGGCACGTTGTGGAACAGCCGCGCCATATAGGCCTTGGCCGGTCCCGCGCCGCCCAGCGTCAGGCCGTGAGAATAGGCCGCCAGATACGCCCAGCGCGCGCCGCCGGAGGTCTTCGGATTGGGAGTGATCACGCCGACACCCGGCTTCACCAGGTCGGGCCAGTCGCGGATCGCCTTGGGATTTCCCTTCCGCACCAGGAAGACGATGGTCGAGGTGTAGGGCGTGGAATTGTACGGCAGGCGGCTCTGCCAGCTTGTTGGGAGCAAGTGGGCGCGCGCGGCGATCTCGTCGATATCGCCGGCCAGCGCCAGGGTGACCACGTCGGCCTGAAGGCCGTCGATCACCGCGCGGGCCTGTTTGCCCGAGCCGCCGTGGCTCTGCCGGATGTCCAGCACCTCGCCGGTCTTGCCCTTCCAATAGTTGGCGAAGGCGGCGTTGATCTCCTTGTAGAGCTCCCGCGTCGGGTCGTAGCTGACGTTCAGCAGGCTGATGGTTCGGGGGCCGGCCCACGCCGCGCCGGCGGCCAGCAGGCCTGCCGCCGCGACCACGCCTCTCCGGGTCGGATCACCCATGCTCGGTCCCTCGCTGAAGCAGGGGAAAGCTAGACGCGTTATTCCTACTTAACGACTGGGAATAAGCTGCGCACGAACGCAGAAATTCTGGAAATCACAACGCTGAGAGCCGCGCGGCGCGGCCGGGGCGGCCTACTCCGCCGCCAGCAGCGCCCGGCCGGCGGTGAAGGCGGTCTTGGCGGCGAGGTCGGCCTTGGCCTGCTCGTATTCCGCCGACAGCCGGGCGACGAGGTCGGCGGCGGCGGGGATCTCCTTGACCGCGCCAATCCCCTGGCCGCAGCCCCAGATGTCGCGCCAGGCCTTGGCCTTCTGGTTGCCGCCGGA
>DATAUR010000038.1:0-31458 GCA_036268175.1 Phenylobacterium sp.
CTATCAGGCCGGGGTGCTGTGGCCCGACATCCGCGTGCCATTCCGCGAGGTGGCGGTGCATCCAAGCGCCAACGAGCCGGCGCTGACCCTCTACGATCCGTCGGGCCCCTACACCGACCCGACCGTTTCCATCGACATCGACAAGGGCCTGAGCAAGACCCGAGAGCCCTGGGTGGTCTCGCGCGGCGACATGGAGATCGTCGAAAACCCCCGTGAGGTGAAGCCCGAGGACAACGGCTTCGCGAAGGGCGAGCATCTGGCGCCGCAGTTCACCGCGCCCCGCCGCGTCTACCGCGCCAAGGCCGGCGGCAACGTCACCCAGCTGGATTATGCCCGCCGAGGGATCATCACGCCGGAAATGGAATACGTCGCGATCCGCGAGAACCTGCGCCGCCAGTCGGGCGACTACGCCATCCGCGACGGCGAGGACTTCGGCGCCGAGATCCCCGACTTCTGCACGCCCGAATTCGTGCGCGACGAGATCGCGCGGGGCCGCGCGATCATCCCGGCCAACATCAACCACACCGAGCTGGAGCCGATGATCATCGGCCGCAACTTCCTGGTGAAGATCAACGCCAACATCGGCAATTCGGCGGTGCTCAGCCACGTCTCCGACGAGGTGGACAAGATGGTCTGGGCGATCCGCTGCGGCGGCGACACGGTCATGGACCTCTCCACCGGCCGCAACATCCACAACATCCGCGACTGGATCGTGCGCAACAGCCCCGTGCCCATCGGCACCGTGCCGATCTACCAGGCGCTGGAGAAGGTGAACGGCGTCGCCGAGGACCTGACCTGGGAGGTGTTCCGCGACACCCTGATCGAACAGGCCGAGCAGGGGGTGGACTACTTCACCATCCACGCGGGCGTGCGGCTCGCCTATGTGCCGCTCACCGCCACGCGGGTCACCGGCATCGTCAGCCGCGGCGGCTCGATCATGGCCAAGTGGTGCCTGGCCCACCACAAGGAGAACTTCCTCTACGAGCACTTCGAAGACATCTGCGAGATCATGAAGGCCTACGACGTGTCGTTCAGCCTGGGCGACGGCCTGCGTCCCGGCTGCATCGCCGACGCCAACGACGCCGCGCAATTCGGCGAGTTGGAGACCCTGGGCGAACTCACCCAGATCGCCTGGAAGCACAACGTCCAGACCATGATCGAAGGCCCCGGCCACGTGCCGATGCACAAGATCAAGGCCAATATGGAAAAGCAGCTGAAGGTCTGCGGCGAGGCGCCGTTCTATACGCTTGGTCCGCTGACCACCGACGTGGCTCCAGGCTACGACCACATCACCAGCGCCATCGGGGCTGCGATGATCGGCTGGTTCGGCACCGCCATGCTTTGCTACGTGACGCCAAAGGAACACCTGGGCCTCCCCAACCGCGAGGACGTCAAGGTGGGCGTCATGACCTACAAGCTCGCCGCCCACGCCGCCGACCTCGCCAAGGGCCACCCGACCGCGCGCGCCTGGGACGACGCCATCTCCCGCGCCCGCTTCGAGTTCCGCTGGGAGGATCAGTTCAACCTGGGCATCGACCCGGAAACCGCCCGCGAATACCACGACGAAACCCTGCCGAAGGAGGCGATGAAGACCGCCCACTTCTGCTCCATGTGCGGTCCGAAGTTCTGCTCCATGAAGATCAGCCAGGACATCCGCGACGCCGCCCGGGCGCAGAATGAAGTCGCCCAGACCGCGGTGGAAAGCGGGATGGCCGAAATGGCCGAGAAGTTCCGCAGGTCCGGCGGCGAGATCCTGGTGCCGGTCGCCCCCGCCGAATAGGTGGAGCCGCGGCTGACCTATCGGACGCCGTTCGGCGAGGTCTGGCTGTGGGGCGCGCTCACCGGCCGGCCGGTGTTGCTGATCGTCACCGGCGCCTTCGCCGATCCGGGGACGCTGGATCACACCGGCGGCGTGTTCCCGGCCCTCGACGTGCTGCGGACCCACATCCCCGGCAATCACTGTCCGGAGCTGGTGACGACCTCGGTCGGCGTCCATGCGGCGGCGCTGTCGGACGCCCTGCGCCAAGCGGCGCTGGAGGCGCCCTTGGGTGTCCTGGGGATTTCCCTGGGCGCGCTCACGGCGCTGGGACTCCGCTCGCCTCGCCTGCGCCGCCTGCTGCTGATCGAGCCGCCCCTGTTCACGGCCGATGCCTGGCACCTGACCGACTCCCTTCCGACCACCCCCGGCTCACCCGAGGCGGCGTTCTTCTGGGAGCTGTTCGGCATCCGGGGCCGCGAGGTCGCCGAGCCTCGCGACTATTCCCCGCTGCTGGCGGGATTGCAGGTTCCGGCCGAGGTGCTGCTCGGCGATATCCCCGCCATGCCGAGGCGGCCGCTGGACACGCCGCCAAGCTTCGTCGGCCCCGCCACGCGCGCCCTTCTGGAGGCTCACCCCCACGTGCGGACGACCGTGGCGCCGGGCGCCGGCCACAACGTGCCGGTGCAGGGCACGATGGTGCTCTACAACGCCCTGGTGCGGATGGTCACGGACCTGACGCGGCCTCCGGGCAAGGTTTGAGGGCTGGGTTCGGGGGCTGGCGCCGAGAACCCCGCGAGACCATTTGCATACCCGCGGTCGAGCTTGTCCGCTTGACGCAGGTTCCCGATCCACTAGGAGCCGGACGGCGAACATGAGCGTCGCTTTCACCGTAATCGGCGTGTCGCCCTGGGCGGGACGTAGGCCCGTCTGATGTCACGCTTCTTCATCGATCATCCGATCTTCGCCTGGGTCATCGCGCTGGTGGTGATGCTGGCCGGCGCGCTGGCGGTGCGCACCCTGCCGATCGCCCAGTACCCGGACATCGCCCCGCCCGCTGTCGCCATCGCCGCCACCTATCCGGGCGCCTCGGCCGACACCCTGCAAAGCTCGGTGACCCAGGTGATCGAGCAGCAGCTCAATGGCCTGGACGGCCTGCTCTACTTCTCGTCCAATTCCAGCTCGAGCGGCCAGCTCACCATCACCGCGACCTTCAAGCCGGGCACCAATCCCGACATCGCCCAGGTGCAGGTGCAGAACAAGGTGCAGGCCGCCACCCCGCTGTTGCCGCCGCAGGTGCAGCAACTGGGGGTCACGGTCTCCAAGCAGCGGACCAACTTCCTGCTGATCGTCGCGCTCAGCGATCCCACCGACCACTACAGCAACTTCGACATCGCCGACTTCATCGTCAGCAATTTCCAGGACCCCCTGTCGCGGGTGGATGGCGTCGGCTCGGTGCAGACCTTCGGCTCGCAGCACGCCATGCGCATCTGGCTCGACCCGTTCAAGCTGAACGGCCTGAACCTGACGCCCATCGACGTCCAGAACGCGGTGCAGGCGCAGAACATCCAGGTCTCGGCCGGCCAGGTGGGCAGCCTGCCAGCGGTGAAGGGCCAGGAGCTCAACGCCACGGTCACCGCCCAGTCGCGGCTGAGCACGGTGGATCAGTTCCGCAAGATCGTGGTGCGCGGCCAGACCAGCGGCGGACTGGTCACCCTGGGCGACGTGGCCCGGGTCGAGCTCGGCAGCGACAACTACGATTCGGTCAGCCGGCTGAACGGCCATCCGGCGGCCGGCGTCGCCATCCAGCTCGCCCCGGGCGCCAATGCGCTGACCACCGCCGACGCGGTCAAGGCCCGCGCCCAGGAACTGGCCGCGAACCTGCCGCCGGGCGTCAAGCTCTCCTTCCCCGTCGACAACACCAGCTTCGTGCGGATTTCCATCAACGAGGTGATGAGGACCCTGCTCGAAGCCATCGCCCTGGTGGTGGTGGTGATCTTCGTCTTCCTGCAGAACTGGCGGGCGACCCTGATCCCGACCATCGCCGTGCCGGTGGTGCTCTTGGGCACCTTCGGGGTGCTGAAGCTGGTCGGCTATTCGATCAACACGCTCACCCTGTTCGCCGTCGTCCTGGTGATCGGCCTGCTGGTCGACGACGCCATTGTCGTGGTGGAGAACGTCGAGCGGCTGATGGACGAGGAGGGCCTCTCGCCCAAGCAGGCGGCCCGCAAGTCCATGGACGAGATCACCGGCGCGCTCACCGGCATCGCGCTGGTGCTGGCCGCGGTGCTGGCCCCCATGGGCTTCTTCGGCGGCTCGACCGGGGTGATCTACCGCCAGTTCTCGGTGACCATGGTCTCGGCCATCGGGCTTTCGATCCTGGTCGCCCTGATCCTCACCCCGGCGCTCTGCGCCACGATCCTGAAGCCGCGGCGGCACGACGGGGGGCCAGGGCGCGGGCCGTTCGGCTGGTTCAACCGCAACTTCGACCGCTCGCGCCAGGCCTATGCCCGCGGTCTTAGCGGCATCATCCATCGGCCCTGGCCGGCGATCGCGGTCTATGCGGTGTTCGTCGCAGCCATGGTGCTGCTGTTCGTGCGCATGCCCACCGGCTTCCTGCCCGAGGAGGACCAGGGCGCGATGTTCGCCCAGATCACGCTCCCGGTCGGCGCGGTGCAGACCCGCACGCTCGCCGCCCTGCGCGCCGTCGAGCACCACTTCCTGGTGGACGAGAAGGACAACGTCAGCGCGCTGTTCACCGTCGCCGGCTTCAACTTCGCGGGCGCCGGCCAGAACTCCGGCATCGGCTTCATCAAGCTGAAGGGCTGGGACGTCCGCAAGGGCGCCCGCAACCACGCGCCGGCCATCGCGCAGCGCGCCATGCAGGCGCTGTCCAGCGTCCGCGACGCGCAGATCTTCGCGGTGGTGCCTCCGGCGGTGCAGGAGCTCGGCAACTCCACTGGCTTCGACCTGGAGCTGGAGGACCGCGGCGGCCTCGACCACCAGGCGTTCCTGGCGGCGCGCAACCAGTTGCTCGGCATGGCGCAGCAGGACCCCGATCTGGTCGCCGTGCGCCCCAATGGCCTGGACGACACCCCGCAGATCCACGTGGACGTCGACACCCCCCACGCCGTCGCCCTGGGCGTCAATCCGGCCGACATCAACACCACGCTCAGCGCCGTCTGGGGGGCGACCTACATCGGCGACTTCATCGACAACGGCCGGGTCAAGCGCGTCTACATGGAGGGCGACGCCCCCTTCCGCACCAAGCCCACCGACCTCTTCGACTGGAACGTCCGCAACGCCAGCGGCACCATGAGCCCGTTCTCGGCCTTCTCGAAGGTCGGCTGGACCTTCGGCCCGGCGCAGTTGACCCGCTACAACGGCGCGCCGTCCTTCGAGATCCAGGGCCAGGCCGCCCCCGGCAAGAGCTCCGGCGTGGCCATGGCCAATATCGAGAAGATGGTCGCCAAGCTGCCCAAGGGGGTCGGCTCGGAGTGGACGGGTCTGTCGCTGCAGGAACAGGCGTCCGGCGCCCAGGCGCCGCTGCTCTACGGCCTCTCGATCCTGGTGGTCTTCCTCTGCCTGGCGGCGCTCTACGAGAGCTGGTCGATCCCGGCGTCGGTGATGCTGATCCTGCCGCTGGGCGTCGTGGGCGCGCTGCTCGCCGCCTCCCTGCGCGGGCTCTACAACGACGTCTATTTCCAGGTCGGGCTTCTGACCACCATGGGGCTGGCGGCGAAGAACGCCATCCTGATCGTCGAGTTCGCGCTGGACGGCCGCAAGCGCGGCATGGACACCTTCGAGGCCGCCATGCTGGCCGCCCGCCAGCGCCTGCGGCCGATCCTGATGACCTCGCTCGCGTTCATGGCCGGGGTCTTCCCGCTCGCCATCTCCACCGGCGCCGGCGCCGGCAGCCAGAACGACATCGGCACCGGGGTGATCGGCGGCATGCTGTCGGCGACCCTGCTGGCGATCTTCTTCACCCCGCTGTTCTTCGTCCTGGTGCTCCGCTTCTTCCCACCGAAGCCGAAGGATGAGGCCGACCTCCCGCCGCACGCCGGGCCCACGACGCCCGAGCCGGCCTGACGCGCCGCGATGGCGACGGAGCGTCTGGAACTCGAAGCCGGCGGCGCCTACGCCGACCTCGACCTCTCCGAGGCCGACTTCGCCGAGCGCGACCTCGCCGACCTGAAGCTCACCGGCTGCCGCCTGGCCGACGCCCAGTTGAGCGCGGTGCTGCTGCAGGGCGCGCGGTTCACCGACTGCCGCTTCACCCGCTGCCGTTTCGCCCACGCCGACCTGCGCGAGGCGGTGTTCCTGCGCTGCAACTTCGCCGACCCGGACAGCCATTCCGGCGTCGAGATCGCGTTTTCGCAACTCGACCAGGCGACGTTCGAGGCCTGCGACCTGTCCTTCGCCGACATCTCCCGCTCCAGCCTGTGGTCGGTGGCCTTCAAGGACACCAACCTGCGGGGCGCCCGCTTCCACCGCGCCGACTTCGCCCGCGCGCTCAGCCCCAGGACGGTCCACACCGCCGCGGCTTTCCTGCGCTGCAACCTGGAGCTGGCGGACCTGTCGGAGGCCTCGCTGAAGGGCTGCGACCTCTCCGGTTCATCCCTGCGGGAGGCCGACCTGACCGAGGCCGATCTCTCCGGCGCGGACCTCACCGGCTGCGACCTCTTCCAGGCGTTGACGGCGGGCGCGAAGCTCGCCGGCGCCGACCTGCGCGGCGCCGAAGTCTCCGGCCTCGACCTCACCCAGCTCGCCAGCCGCGACGGGATGAAGGTCACCCTTGGCCAGCAGCAGGCCCTGCTCACCGCCATGGGCCTGGACGTCTACGGGGATTGATCGCCACCGCGCGCCATCCCGGTTTACGCTCCCCAACGCTCGTCATTCCCGGGCTTGTCCCGGGAGCCTATGAACTCAGGGGATGAAGGATGAGCACGGCGTCGCCGAGCCCATTCTTGAGCCGGTCGCGATCATGGGTTCCCGGGACGAGCCCGGGAATGACGAGCAAGTTGGGGGGTGAAACCCTAGTCCCGCAGGCGCTGGGTCTTGGCGCGCGCCGGCGCCGGCCAGACGCGGATGGCGACCGCCACGGTCACCGAGCCCAGCACGGCGCTCGCCGCGCCCAGCCATTGCACCGGCGTCATGCCCAGCGCCGCGTAGTGGCCGGCCAGGCCGCCGCAGACGATCACCAGCGACGCCGAGCCCCACTTGGCGAGTTCATTGTAGTTGATCATCCCGCCCTCCGAAGCCGGCGCCCGAATGCGACGCGACGCGCACTTAGCCCCGCCCGTTCTTACCGAAAGCCTTCCGGCGCCTGCGATGTGGCATTGGGGCGCAGAGGCGGTGTAGGACCATCGAGCCCCAGCCGGAGACGCGCCCCATGGATCCCAAGGCCCTCAACCAGTTCACCGCCGACCTCTGGGAGCGGGAGATCACGCCGGCGCTGGTCGACTACATCCGCATCCCGGCCAAGTCGCCGGCCTTCGATCCCGACTGGGAGGGCCACGGCCACATCGACCGCGCCGTCGAGCACATGGCCGGCTGGGCGCGAGGCAAGCTTGCCGACCTGCCCGGCGCGACCCTGGAGATCGTGCGCCTGAAGGGCCGCACCCCGGTGATCCTCATCGAGGCGCCGGGCGAAGTGGATGACACCGTCCTGCTCTACGGCCACCTGGACAAGCAGCCGGAGATGACCGGCTGGTCCGAAGGCCTCGGCCCCTGGGAGCCGGTGATCCAGGGCGACAAGCTCTATGGCCGGGGCGGCGCCGACGACGGCTATGCGATCTACGCCTCGGTGACGGCGCTGCTGGCCCTGCAGGCGCAGGGGGTGAAGCGCGCCCGCTGCCTGGTGCTGATCGAGGCCTGCGAGGAAAGCGGCAGCCCGGACCTGCCGTTCTACGTCGACCACCTGGCCGACCGGATCGGCTCGCCCTCGCTGGTGATCTGCCTGGATAGCGGCTGCGGCAACTACGACCAGATGTGGCTGACCACCTCGCTGCGCGGCATGGCCGGCGGGCGGCTGACCGTCGAGGTGCTGGAAGAGGGCGTCCATTCCGGCGACGCCTCCGGCGTGGTGCCGGACAGCTTCCGTATCGCGCGCGCGCTCCTCTCCCGCATCGAGGACGCCGCCACCGGCGCGGTTCTGCCCGCGCCCTGCACCGTGGAGATTCCCGCCGACCGGGTCCGCCAGGCCAAGGTCGCCGGCCAGGCGCTGGGCGAAGAGGCCTGGCGCAAATTCCCCTGGGCCGGCGACACCAGCCCGCCCACCCGTGACATCGCCGAACTGGTGCTCAACCGCACCTGGCGCCCGACGCTCACCATCATCGGCGCCGGCGGCCTGCCGCGGCCGGGCGACGCCGGCAATGTGCTGCGACCCTCGACCACCCTGGCGCTCAGCCTGCGCCTGCCGCCCACCGCCGACGCCACGGTGTGCGGCCAGGCCGTCGCCGACGCTCTGACCGCCGACCCGCCGCAGGGCGCCAAGGTGACCTACGTCAGCGCCGGCGCCGCCAGCGGCTGGAACGCCCCGCCGCTGGCGCCTTGGCTGGAGGCCGCGGTGCAGCGCGCCTCCCAGGCGACCTTCGGGCGCGAGGCGGCGCTGATGGGCGAGGGCGGCTCGATCCCCTTCATCGGCATGCTGGGCGCGAAGTTCCCCAAGGCGCAGTTCGTGATCACCGGCGTGCTCGGCCCCCACTCCAACGCCCACGGCCCCAACGAATTCATCCACCTGCCCACCGGCCAGAAAGTCACCGCCGCCGCCGCCCTCATCCTCGCCGACCACGCGGCGCGGGAGCGGTAGAATTCATCCACGAACCACACGAACCACACGAACGGTCTCGTTCTGAAAGGCCCGCGCAGCGGGCGCTCAACTTAGGAATGGCCGTGGGTCTAATTGCTGAGCCTCCGCTGCGCGGAGCCTCGGGAAGGCCACCCAAGGTTCGTGTGGTTCGTATGGTTCGTGGACCAATTCGCCACCCCTTGCGCCAAGCTCCGCCGGGCTTATCTCGAAGCTGGACCGAAAAACGGGGATGAGCGCATGGTTGGGATCGTCGAGCTCTGGCTGGGCCAGCTCCACAAGCTCACCGTGCTCTGGCCCGCCTGGCTGCTGACGCCGGAGGGCCGCGAGGTCTTGTTCAGCCGCAAGACCCTGTGGCGTCTCGCCCTGACCGTGGTCTTCGCGTTGGCGCTCGTGGCCCTGCTGCAATCCCTGCCCGCCGATCTTGCCCTGATCGGCGCGGGCGATGTGCTGACCTATATCGACATCGTCGCCATCGCCTGGATCGCCGGCGCCGCCGGGATTGTCCGCGATGGGCTGAGCCTCGCTGGACGGTCGCTGAAGCGCCTCGGGACCAGGCGAACCGCTATCGTCCGCGCGCCGCGCGCCGGGCGAGGGCGCCGGCCGAGGCGTCCCACGCCACCCGTCAACGACGAGGACGGAACCGGCTGGGCGCTCGCCGCCTGAGGGGCTGAAGCGCGGTGGTCGCGGCCCGGCGCCTAGGGCCGGGCCGCGATGCGCCGCCGTCGGCGATGCGGCCCCCACCGCCCGCCGACAGCAACGGCGTCCCGGGCGATCGCTGGACCGCCGCCGCCCGGGTTGCCTTTTCCGATCCCGGCCAAGTCTGGCGCGGACGGTCATTTGGTCAGCCTAACGACGGTTCCAGCCGCGAACATGGTCCAAATGCACTATGCGGCGTCCTGTCACGGTCTAGCTTGTTGCGCCCAAGCAAAAGGGCCGCTCCGGATGGAGCGGCCCTCTAGATCCCCAACGGAAGGGGTCTACGCCTGCGGGATCTGGGTCGGCGGCGGGGCGGCCGTGCTCGGCGCGCTGGCCGGCGGGGTCGCGGCGGGGGAGCCCGCGGCCGGCGGCACGTTCAGTAGCGGTGGCGGGGTCAGCGCCTGGGCCGACGGGGCCGGCTGCGGCGCGCTGGCCGAGGCCGGCGGAGCGACGCCGGGCGTCGGCAACGGCATGGGCGGCGGCGCGGCCTGTTGAGCGGGCGCCCGGGTGCTGGCGTCGGCCCCTTCGTCCGAGGCGGTGCGGGCCGAGGCCGCCGACGCCCGGCGGGCCGCGGCCGAGCCGTGCCGGACGGTCGTCGTGGTGGTGTGTTTGACGGCCGGCGGCGGCGTGGCGGTGTTCTTCGCCACCTGGCTCGCGGCTGCGGCGGGCGGCGTGACGGCGGGCGTGGCCGCGGCGGTGGTGGTCGTGGTCGTGGTCCCGAGCGTCCCAGGCGTCAGTTCGGCCACACCGGGCTGATTGGCGCGCGACTGGCTGTAGTACCAGCCGGCCGCAGCCAGGCCGCCCACCAGGATGACCGCGGCGGCGACGGCGATGGGGGCGGTGGAGGCGCCGCGGGTCGCAGCCGAGCGGGTGGCGTAGGCCGGCGTCGCGGCGAAGGCCGCGCTGGGCGGATCCACCTCGCCGATCGGGTCGACGCCGGTTTCCAGGCTCGGGCGCGTCGTTATCGGTTCGGTGAGCATCGTCGGGGTCGAGACGGGGGTGGACGCGATGGGGGCGGACGCGGCGGGGGCGGCTGCGGCCGGTTCCTCGGCGGCGAAGCTGCGCGGCTCGGCGGCCACGCGGCCGCGGCCAAAGCCACGGCGCTTCTTGTTGCGCTCCCAGGCCGGCGTCGGCGCGAACATCGGGCTGTCGTCGGGGGTCGAAGTCTGGTCGATGGGCATAGGGTATGTCCCTCCAGGGAAAGTCACTCGATGACCCAAACGGCAAGTTGCAGCGCGGGTTCCCGAGTTGAAACTCGCCAGCTTGGCCGTAATTCGACCTGACCTTTATTCGCCCGTGCCCGAATGCCGCGCGAATAGTCTTTGAATACAGATGTTCACGGCGACGACAGCGTGTTTGAGCTTTTCCCCCGCGGCGCCTTTCTGGCGGCCTCTGGCGCCAAATGACCTTATTTCTCGGAGCTTGGCCGTAGGCTGGCTTCTGTCAGGGTGATCTTGACAGTTTCGGCCTGTCAGGAAATACCTGACAGTCAGGATAATCCTGACGTGGAGATGTTCCCGTGAGCGAGCCCAAGCCGACCCCCAAGGCCACCCTCAAGCCGAAGATGACCCGCGAGCAGGCCAAGGCGCGGCGCAAGCTCGAGCGCACGCTGCGCCTGAAGATGCCCAAGACCCTGCATTGCACCTTCTGCGGCAAGTCCCAGCTGCAGGTGGAGATGCTGATCTCCGGCCCCTACGTGTTCATCTGCAACGAGTGCGTCACGCTGTGCAGCGACATCATCGCCGGCAAGCCGCTGCCCGATCACTCCAGCTTCAAGCCGCTGGAGGGGCCCACCGCCGAGCTGCTGTCGCTGATCGGCTCGGTCAGCCTGAACGCCGAAGCCTCCGCCAACTTCCTGCAGTCGATCGTCGACACCCTGCGCGGCCGCGAGGTGAGCTGGGCCGACATCGCCGAGCCGCTCGGCGTCTCCCGCCAGTCGGCCTGGGAGCGGTTTTCGTAAGGCCGCCAGCTTCCCCCTTTTTTGCTCGTCATTCCCGGCCTCGTGCCGGGAACCCATGCACACCGTGGGACCGAGAGGACGCACGCCGCCGCCGCGAGCAACCCTCAAGCGGCGGCGTTCATAGGTTCCCGGCACAAGGCCGGGAATGACGATCGGAGAGGGGATGAAGGAACGGGGTTTGCCCACCATCCGGCAAGCTTCACCGACACAAAGTCTTAATCGCGCTTAACTATTTGTGGCCTGGGCGCCGCGATTTCGGGCGCGGCGGGGCCTGCGTAAGCCGCCGCGGTCCGCAACACCTTGACCCCGCGTGCGCCGCATCCGCAAGTTGGCTCTCTGGTTGGAGTGCGCAATGCCGTTCATGGCCGATCTGCAGCGCGAACGGCGGTTCATGCGGGGCCTCAACCGCACCCTGAAGCGCGTGAAATCGATCGCCTCGGACAGCGCCAACCTGATCTGCGACGACATCCAGGAGGCCGTCGACCAGCACCGCGACCGCACGGCCATGACCTTCGAGGGCCGCACCGTCAGCTATGCGGAGCTGGACGCCATCGCCAACCGCTTCGCCCACTGGGGCAAGGGCATCAACCTGCGGCGCGGCCAGACGGTGGCGCTGTTCATGCCCAACCGGCTGGAATATTTCGCCGTCTGGTATGGCCTCTCGAAGATCGGGGTGGTCACCGCGCTGATCAACAACCAGCTTTCCGGCCTGGCGCTCGCCCACTGCCTGAACATCTCGCAGGCCGCCTGCGTGATCGTCGACGCCGAGACCTCGCCGGTGTTCGAGGCCGCCAAGCCGCTGCTGGAAAAGCCCCTGCCGCAGTGGATCTTCGGCCCCGCCCATGGCGAGCAGCGCGACCTCGTCCAGGCGCTGAAGAGCTGCAGCCAGCTCCCGCCGGACAAGATCGTGCGCGAGGACATCCGCGCCCACGACACCGCGCTCCTGATCTTCACCTCCGGCACCACGGGCCTCCCCAAGGCGGCGCGGATCACTCACGTGCGGGCCCAGCTCTACATGCGCGGGTTCGCCGGCGCGACCGGGGCCAAGTCCACCGACCGCATCTACATCGCGCTGCCGCTCTACCACGCCACCGGTGGGCTCTGCGCGCTGGGCGCGGCGCTCCTGAACGGCGGCTCGGTGTTCCTGCGGCGGCGGTTCTCCGCGACCCATTTCTGGGGCGAGGCGATCGACGAGGGCTGCACCATGTTCGTCTACATCGGCGAGCTCTGCCGCTACCTGGTCAACCAGGCGCCCAGCGACGCGGAGACCGGCCACAAGATCCGCATGGCGTTCGGCAACGGCCTGCGCCCCGACATCTGGCCGGTGATGAAACAGCGCTTCCACATCCCGGAGATCCTCGAGTTCTACGGCTCCACCGAGGGCAACGTCTCGATGTTCAACTTCGATGGCCGCGAGGGCGCCATCGGCCGCGCGCCCAAGTGGCTGCGCAAGCGCTTCAACGTGCGCCTGGTTCAGTTCGACGTGGAGAGCGAGAGCGTGGTGCGCGCCGCCAATGGCCTGTGTATCGAGGCCGGCGCCGGCCAGATCGGCGAATGCATCGGCCAGATCGGCGGCGACGCCCGCAGCGAATACACCGGCTACGTCTCCAAGACCGAGTCCGACAAGAAGGTGCTGCGCGACGTCTTCGAAAAGGGCGACGCCTGGTTCGCCACCGGCGACCTGATGAAGACCGACGCCGACGGCTACTTCTATTTCGTCGACCGCATCGGCGACACCTTCCGCTGGAAGGGCGAGAACGTCTCCACCAACGAGGTGGCCGAGCGCCTGCTGGGCTGTCCGGGCGTCAAGGAGGCCAACGTCTACGGCGTCACCGTCGAGGGCGCCGAGGGCCGCGCCGGCATGGCCGGCCTGGTGGTCTCGCCGGAGTTCGACATCCAGGCGTTCGGCGAGCAAGTGGCCCGCGAACTGCCCCCCTACGCCCAGCCGCTGTTCGTCCGCATCCTGCCGGAACTGGAGACCACCGGCACCTTCAAGACCCGCAAGATGGACCTGATCGCCGATGGCTACGATCCCGGCAAGATCAAGGGCCCGCTCTACTTCCGCGACGCCAGGAAGGGCTATGTGAAGGTCACCAAGGGCGTCTTCGAAAAGCTCTCCACCGGGATGATGAAGCTCTAGCCATCCGCCCCATGGCGCGGGCGCCGGCGGCGGGGCACGCGGACGGTGGCGTCGCCGTCCATCACCAGCTCGTCCGCCACATAGGCCTCGCAGCGCAGCACCGCCCGCGCCGCCGCCTCGTCCAGCGCCGCCACGGTCACCCGCGCCACCACCACGTCGCCGATCCGCACCGGCCGGTAGAAGTTCAGCGTCTGGCCCAGATAGATCGCGCCGGCCCCCGGCAGGATCGTTCCCACCACCGCCGAGCCGAACGACGCCGACAACAGGCCATGCGCGATCCGCCCGCGATAGGCGGTCCGCGACGCGAACGCCTCGTCCATGTGCAGCGGATTGAAGTCGTCCGACGCCTCCGCGAACTGCCCGATCCGCGCCTCGGTCACCGTCACCCGCTTCTCGGCCGTCATGCCGACCGCCAACTCGTCAAAGATATAGCCGCCGGACGGATGAGGTTCGATCATGCGAGGGCAGTAATAGCGAGGCGGGTGCGGCGCCAGCGGAAAGGCGCGGGGGTGGGGCGGCTGGGGCGGCGGGGAGTCCGTTGTGCGCCAACAGCGGAAGTTGGGACTTGTGCGGGAAGCGGACGTTCGTAAGTGTCGAGGGCGTCTGTCGCCTCGAGCCCCGATTGCGTTCGCCGTGTCCGCGGCCTCAAGCACGAGGGCGCCGTGCGGTGGCGCCACTAGCTCGCTCGGATTTGCTCGGCGGTCATCCGGTCCAGCTTGTGGACCGCTCGGGTCAGCCCTTCGATCTGGGCGTGCATCAAGGTCTTGCTGAACTTCTCGATGTGCCCGTTCTTCGCGAAGGAGAGCAGGTAGTTCGGCGCCGGGAAGTAGCCGAGGCCTGGGATACCGGTGCGGTAGAAGGCGGCCCCCTCGCCCGGGACCCGTGGCCCGCGGATGACCGCCAGCCGGCCGCCGCCCTTGGCTCCGTCCAGGGTTGCGTCCGCCACGCCTTTGAGATCGGTGATGGCGAAGCTCATCTCATCCTTGCCGCTGGGCGCGTATTGGCCAGCGGCGTTGTCGAACCACTCGCGGCAGCCGAGGTGTTCCACCGTCACCCAGGCCGCGGTCTTCTTGAGTATCTCGGGATGCCGCCGGATCCATCCCGGGACGCCGATCAGGTCGGCGCGGGCGAAGTGGTTCGGGATAACGAAAACGATGTCGCGCTTGCGCAGCGCCTTCGGCAGGCTGGCGAAATATTTCGCCATGGCTAGGAGCGCGAGCGAGCCGTTTTCCTCCAGGAAGTTCATGCCGTCGCTGTGGCTTTCGACGATCAGAACCTCGTCCGACGACTGGCCCGGCAGCACGGCCCACAGCGTGTCGGTCGATACGTTCGGCGTAACCTCCGCCTGGAGGATCACCGTCGCCTTCGCGCCCTTGCCGGCCGCCGCGCCCAGCTTCGCCGCCGACTGTCGGCCGACCCAGATGCACGGCAGGTCCTGGATGGGCCGGCCATAGGGCGAGTACTGGCCGCTGGCCTGCGCGTCGGAGATGTTGGTCCAGCCGAGGATGACGCCGACCACGCCGGCCTTTTTCAGGTCGCCCAGCATGCCTGGCGTGATGCTGCCCCAGACGGCGCTGACATGGGTGGGGAATCGCGCGCTCTTCGGATCGAAGCCCCACGGCGGCTTGGACCCGTCTGCCAGTGGCGAAGCCAGGCCGTCGACCGGGATGAAGACCAGCTTGCCCTTAAGATCGCCCGGCGCGGCGATCTGGCGTTCGCGCGTCGTCTGGTTCGGCAGTTGCACGAGTTCGCCGGTAACGCCTTCGGGGCCGGTTACGCCGGAATAGGGATAGTAGGATGTGGCCGGCAGATCGATCGTCGCCCCATCGGGGGAGGTCAGCTTCGCGGACCATTTCGTGGCCAGCCAGCGCGTGAAGACGCCGGTGTCGCGCTGAACCTTCAGGCCCACGGCCTGGAAACCCTTGGCGAGATATTCGACGTGGTCGCGATGGGCGGCCGTGCCGGTGAACCGGTCGCCGCGGTTGTTCATCTGGATCGTCTGGCGGCCCAGTTCATCCGCCGACGGCAGCACGCCGGGCCGCAGCGCCGGCGCGTCTTCCAGGGAGAAGGCGGAAGCTTGGCCGCCGGCCGAGACGAGCGTGAGGCCGGCCGCACCGGCAGTCTGCATGAACTGGCGACGAGACCCGGAAGACATTGCTGGAACCCTCCCTTTCGTTTCTATGCGTTGGCCGCGCGCCTGGCCCTCAGGCTGAGCCCCACGGTGCAGACCAGCGAGATGGCGCACATGACGGCCAGGTAGACGGCGATGGCGCGGCTGGACTTGAACTGGGCGAAGAGCGCCGTGGCGATGATCGGCGCGAGGCCGCCCCCGACCACGGTCCCGAGCTGGTAGCCGAGCGAGGCGCCGGAATAGCGCACCTCCACCGGGAACAGCTCGGCGAACAGCGCCGCCTGCGGCCCGTACATCAGGCTGATCAGCACCAGCTCCACGGTCACCGCCAAGGCGACCAGCGACGGCGTTCCGGTCTCGATCAACGGAAAGAAGGCGAAGGCCCAGAGGCCGGTCAGGATCGCGCCGGCCATGAAGGGCGGCCGCCGCCCCCAATGGTCGGACAGCCAGCCGCAGGCGACCAGGGCCGGCGTCATCACCACACTGCCGATCATCACCGCGCCCAGCATGAGGGTCTTGCTCAGGTGCAGGGTCGCCGTGCCGTAGGCGACCGCATAGGTGATCGCGACGTAGAAGCTGGTGTTGTTGGCCACGAAGGCGCCGCCGGCCAGCAGGATTTCCGTCGGGTGGCTGGCAATCACCGAAAGCAACGGAGATTTCGCCGCCGGCGTCGCTTCGGCGCCGGCGTGACGGGCTTCGGCCGCCTCGAACTCCAGCGACTCCTCGAGGTTGAATTGGACGTAGAGGCCGATGGCCACGAGGACCAGGCTCAGGAGGAACGGGATACGCCAACCCCAGGCCTGGAAGGCCTCCGGCGCCATCCGGCCGCCGACCAGCGTGAACACCAGATTGGCCAGCAGCACACCCAGGGGCACGCCGATCTGTACGAAGCTGCCATAAAAGCCCTGCCGCCGCGCCGGCGCGCTCTCGATGGCGAGCAGCGCTGCGCCGCCCCACTGTCCGCCCACCGCCAGGCCCTGGATGAAGCGCAAGGCCACCAGCAGCAGCGGCGCGAACCCGCCGGCGACGGCGTAGGACGGCAACAACCCGATCGCCGCCGTCGCGGTTCCCATGACCACCAGGGCGGTCACAAGGGCGCGTTTGCGGCCGAAGACGTCGCCGAAATGGCCGAATAGCGCGCCGCCGAACGGCCGGGCGATGAAGCCCACCGCGAACGTGCTGAACGCCGCCATCTGCGCCAGGAATGGCGGGATGTCGGTTGGGAAGAACAGCTTGGGGAAGACCAGCGCCGCGGCGGTCCCGTAGAGGAAGAAGTCGTACCATTCGACGGTCGCCCCGGCCGATGCGGTCAGCGCCACCTTGACGATCGACAAGGGTCCAGGCGGGGCTTTGGCGGCAGGCATCAGCGCGTCGAGCCCTGATCCGCGCCGACGCCCTCGAAGAGGCCGCTGTCGCCCCCGAAGTCGGCGCGCAGTTTCATCTTGTCGATCTTACCAGTGGCCGCGAGTGGCATGGCGGTCACCTGGACGACCCGGTCGGGCAGCCACCAGTCGGCGACCTTGCCGCGCAGCAGGCCCAACACCTCGACGTCGGTGATCGCCTGGCCCTGGCAGGGCTCGACGATCAGCAGCGGGCGCTCGCCCCACCTGGGATGCGGCTGGGCGATCACCGCCACCTGCGCGATCCTTGGGTCCCGGCCGACGATGACCTCGATCTCGGAAGGATTGATCCACTCGCCGCCGGACTTGATCAGGTCCTTCGACCGGCCGCGGATGGTCAGGTTCCCTTCAGCGTCCAGGCTGGCGAGGTCGCCGGTGTCGAAGTAGCCCTCGGCGTCGAGCACATCCTCATCGGCCAGGAAGTAGCGGTCGAGGATGCTCGCGCCGCGCACCTTCAGGTGGCCGATCGTCTCGCGCTGTTGCGGCAAGGTCGCCCCGTCGGCGTCGGTGAGCTTGATGTCCACGCCCATGGCCGGGCGCCCGGACGCTCGCGCGCCGCCCTGCCCCGCGTCCGGTGGCGAGACGGTGCCGAGCGGCGACAGTTCCGTCATGCCCCAGCTGGTCTGCACGCTGCAGCCCAAGCGTTGTTCCAGTCGCCGGATCAAGGCTTCGGGACAATAGGAGCCACCGATGATCACGCGCTCCAGCGACGGCAACTCGCCGCCCTCCGCGTCGAGATGGTCGGCGACGCCCAGCCAGACCGTCTGGACGCCGACCGCGACGGTCACGCCCTCCTCGCGGATCAGCCTGGCGAGGCTCGCCCCGTCGGCCTGGCGGCCCGGCAGAACCAGCTTCGCGCCCACCGCCGGCGCGGCGAAGGGGATGCCCCAGCCGTTGGCGTGGAACATCGGCACGGCGCATAGCACCGCGTCGCGTGCGGTGAAGGCGAAGGCGTCGGCCTGCAGGGCGCGGATGGTGTGCAGGTAGTTGGACCGGTGAGTGTAGAGCACGCCCTTAGGTCGCCCGGTCGTTCCGGACGTGTAGCAGAGCCCGGCCGGCGTCTCCTCGGGGAAGTCGCCCCAAGCGGCGGCCGCGCCACGCTCGGCGAGGAACTGCTCGTAGGCCCAGACCTTCGCCGGGCCATGCGCGAGGTCTGTGGGCGGCGGCGCGTCGAGGACGATCAGATGTTCGAGGCGCGGGCAGAGCGGCAGGATCTGGGCCGCCAGCGGCGCCAGGTTGGCCGCGAACGCCAGCACCCGCTCGTCGGCCTCGTTGATCATCGCGGCGAGGTGTTCGGCCGTCACCCGCGGATTGAGGGTGTGGCAGACCAGACCCGCGCCCATGGCGGCGTAGTAGAGTTCCAGATGGTGCTGGGTGTTCCAGGCGAGCGCGCCGATCCGATCGCCGAACTTCAGGCCGAGCGTGGCGAGCGCGCCGGAGAGCCGGCCGCTTCGCGCGCGCAGCGCGGCATAGGAGACGCCGCGGCGCGCGCCATCGCCCTCGCCGGTGACGACCTCGCGATCGGAGAACCACTTCGCGGCGTGGTCGAGGAACCTATTGATCGTGAGACGGTAGGCTTGCACGGGGTCCCCTAGGAAACCTGGACGGAAAAATCGGGGCCGCCGGCCGCAAGCGGCGCGACGGCCCCGTGGGGAGGACGGTCAGCTAGGCATCGGGAATTTCAGGGCTGCCGTGAGCGCGGTCCGGAACGCGGCGATCAAGGGCGCGACCAGCTCGCCGGAGGTACAGCGCATGTCGTCAGCCTGAGTGTGGAAGAAGCGGTGCACGCCATAGAGCCCCATGGCGTTCTTGTGCCCGGCGGCGATCACATTGCCGAGCTCGCCCCCGGCCATGGCCCGGTCCGCGAGATAGGTCGCCTCCAGACCGCTGATCCCGTGGAAGGCCTGGCGGGTCATGTGCAGGAACTGGGCGCTCGCGGTCAGCACCCGCTGGGCGTCGGCGCTGGGCAGCGGCAGAAGCCGGCCGAGCTCGTGCCAGTCGCGGCAGGCGGCGCTGGCGCCGATGTGCAGCCACATCGCCGTGGCGTCCGGCTTCGTCGCCTCGTGCTCCAGGAAGAGCTCGCCGCCCAGGTACTGGTATTCATGACCGCTGGTGGCGACCAGCTCGACGTTCACCGCGGGATGGGTGCGCGCCAGCCACCCCGCCAGGGAAAGCCAGACCGCTAGGCCCGAGCCGCGCTCGGCCGCGCAGCCGAACCAGCCCGACCGGGGTGTCGAGATCACCAGGGTCTTGGCCGCCTTGCGGTCAAGCCGGGCGATCAGGTTGTAGGCGCTCCGGCGCTTGGTGCGCCCGCCGCGGCCATCGACGATCAGCGTCGCGGTTTTCCCTTCGGCCGCCGCGGCCAGAAACGGCTGCGCGTCCTTGGGCGCCAGCAGCGCCACCGGACGATCGACCGAGGGGCGCTTGGTCGACACGTTGAGCGCGATGGCCTCGCCCGTGGGCCCGGTGGTCACCAGCAGCACGCCGGCGGCGCCGCGCGCCACAGCGTCGGCAAGGGGCCGCGAGGCCTGCGGGTCGCCGATTCCGATCCAGCGCTTATAGGGCAGCACCACCAGCGCGATGGAGCCGGAAAGGTCGCCCGGCGTCGAGGCGAGCTTCAGGGGCGCGGTCAGCCCCTGCGGCCCCGTGGGCGCCACGATCGCCTGCGGGATCACGCTGGCCTTCGCCGCGCCGCAGGTCAGGCTGGCTTGGCGGACCTCGAAAAACGGGATCTCGAACGATTGGCGGCGGCAGGCGTAACCATTCCGCGCAAGTTCGCCCTCGAGCCAGGCGCCACAAGCCTCGTCGCCCGGCCCGCCGGACGCTTTCGCGCCAAAGCCGAAGTAGCGCTCCAGGGTCGCCTGCAGCGCCGTGGCCTCGGCCGCCGCCGGTCCCGCTGCGACGCCAGGACCAGCGGCGGCCAGACCCAGGAGACCTGCGCCTCCCAAAAGACCACGGCGTGAGGGGATCATGCGGATGTCCTCCGAACCCCGACTGGCCCTACCAGCGGTAGATCAGGTTGAGGCCGATGGTCCGCGGCTGGTTCCAGCGGACGGCGGTGGTGACGCCGCCGGCCTGCAGGACCAGCTGCCGATAGGAGACGTCGGTCAGATTCTTCACGAAGATCGCCGCTTCGAGGTTCTTGTAGTCGACGCCCGTGCGCAGGCTGAGCAGGTCGTAGTTCGACAGCGGCACGAACGGGATCGTCGGCGTGACCGTGTCCTGGCCACCGCCGGTCTGGCCGCTGTAGGTCACGTTGATGAAGCCATCCACCGCGCTGGTGATGGGATGCAGGTAGTTCACCGTCGCCGAACGGTTCCAGTCCGGGATCTGCGCCACCTTGGAGCCGACCACCGGCAGGCCCGGCGCGGTTCCGTTCACGGACACGAAGACCGCGTGCTGATTGCTGCCGTTCAGGTTGACGTCCAGCTTGCCGCCGACGATCTGCCAGCGGCCGGTGACGGCCAGCTCCACGCCGTGGCCGTGGACGGTGCCGCCGTTGACGTTGAAGCTCTGCGCCGCCCGTCCGCAGGCGTTCAGGATCGAGCAGCCGTCGGAGATGATGGTGATCGCGTTCTGCGTCTGCGACGCGTAGGCGTCCAGGGTGACGAACATGTGCGAGCCCAGGTTGCCCTTGAAGCCACCTTCGTAGCTGAAGGTCGTCTCGTCGCCATAGGACGGCTGGAACGGCGTCGGCGCCGCCGCGGTCGGCGTGCCGCCAAGGTTGACGCCGCCGGCGCGGTAGCCGGTGCCCACCTTGACGTAGACCATGTCGTCCCAGTCGCCGGGCAGCTTGTAGCTGCCCGTGACGCCATAGCTTGCCTTGCCGGCCGAGAAGGTGAAGCTGGTGGGCTTGGTCGTCTGGACGCCCGTGAACAGCGCCGCGACGTTCTGCGTCGCCTTTTTGACATCGTTCGTGTAGCGCAGCTCGCCGCTCAGCGAGAAGTTGCCCACCTTGTACTTCGCCGAACCGTAGACCGCTTCGGAGTCATAGCGTTGCGGCGTGAAGCTGACCGAGCCGAACGCCAGCGGGAACGTGGCCGGGCAGTTGGCGTCGGTGGCCAGCGGCTTGATGCAGACCGGCGCCGTCGGCGTGCCGGTGCAAAGGCCCGACGTCGCGGTCAGGGCGCAGGGGTTGGTCTGAGTCTGCACCAGGTTGCTGTCGTACTGGTGCATGAGCTCCAGGCCGGTCAGCCACTCCACCGAGCCGCTCATCGCGGTGCCCGCTAGGTGCAGGTCCTCGTAGTAGGTGCGATCCTTCGCGCCGGTATACACCTGGGTGAAGGGATAGATGCCCGCCTCGCCCTGCGCCTGGAACTGCGACTCGATGTTGGTGTCGATCGCGGCGCCGAAGGACTGTAGCGACGTCGAGTGGGTGACCATCGTGGTCGAGGTCAGGGTGCCAAAGCCCAGGTCCCAGTCGGCCATCAGCTGGCTGCGCTGCACCCGTTGTTCCGTCGAATTCATGCCGTTGCTGGGCACGTTGAACCGGTCGGAGGTGAAGCCCTTCGGCACCGCCACCGTCGTGCCCGGCCTGATCTGCTCGCTGCTGACGAAGGCCGGCAGGTCGAGGTCCTCGGCGTCGACCAGCCAGGTGACGTCCAGCGGGCCGTGCTTGTAACGAATCTGGCCGCGGCCGATCCAGCCGCTGGTCTGGTCGTAGTACTGGTTGGCGGTGGGATTGAAGTAGAAGCCCTTGGTCTGCCCCACGGTCTCTGCGCCCAGGCGCACGGCGATGTCGTCGTTGACCTGGTAGTTGCCGACCGCGGTCAGCAGGTTCTGATCGAGCTTGTCCGTGTAGGTCTCGTTGATCGTGCCGGAGTTCTCGAACTTCGGCTTGGCCAGCACGACGTTCACCACCCCGAACTCGGCGTTGCGGCCGTAGAGGGCGCTCTGCGGACCCTCCAGCACCTCGATCCGGTCCAGGTCGAAGAAGTCGATGTTCTTGAAGTTGCGGCCGCCGAGGGTCGAGGAGCCGGCGTAGGCGCCGTTGACAAACAGGCCGACGCTGGAATCCGCGCCGGTGGCGCGTTCGGTGCCAGAACCGCGGATCGAGATCTCGCTGAGGTTCGGCGCCTGAAGGTCGTTGAAGCGGACGCCCGGAATGGTGCGCAGCAGGTCCTGAGTGCCGACGACCGGGCCCGCGGCGGTCAACTGGTCGGCGGTGACCGCCGAAATCGTCGCCGGAATGTCGCGCAGGTTTTCTTCGCGCTTGGTGGCGGTGACCACCAGCTCGTCAAGGGTCGTCGCCTGGTTGGCTGCGGCTCCGCCCTTCGAGCTTGACGTGGTCTGCGCCGCGGCAGGGCTGACGGCGGCCGCGCCAGCGACGGCGAGCGCGATCACGGCGGCGGATCGGAACAGGTGACGCATCGATATCCTCCCCTTTTCGGCAGCTTGAGCTGTCCGATTTGTGACCATGGTTTGCCGCGCTGTACGACTGAGTCAATCATTTTGTACGACAATTTATGCAATTCGGTTCAACGACCACTTGCGCTTGACCTGGCGATAGGCGCAGCATCTGGTCCGCTGGATCCGCCGGTGGGAAGCAGCGGCCCCGACCGCGACGGATAGGCAGAGCGACACACGAGGGGATGATGGAAAACGCCGCAGATGTGCCGCGCCGGGCCGGCCGCGCCCGGAGCGACGGTCCGACGGCCGCCGAGGTGACGGAGCAGTTGCGCCACCAGATCCAGGAAGGCCTGTGGGCGCCCGGCGAATGGATGCGTGAAGCCCGCCTGTGCGAAGAGTTCAAGATCGGCCGCTCGATCGTCCGCCGGGCGTTGGGCGAACTCGCCCATGATGGCTTGGTGATCCTGGAACCGCACCGCGGGGCCAGCGTGACGGTCACGACCCTGCAGGAAGTGTTCGACCTCTACGAACTGCGCGCAGCGCTCTATGGCGTCGCCGCCCGCTTTGCTTGCCTGCGCGCCTCGAACGCGATGATGACGGGGATCCTGGAGAAGTCGGACAAGCTGATCGCCGACTCCGAAGCCGGTGAATCGGCCGCTGAACTGATCCATCAGAGTGAGGTGGTTTTCAGCCTGATGGCGGGATGCGCCAGCGCCGACGCTCAGCGGATGATCGCTGCGGTCCGGCGCAAGACCCGATGGCACTGGTCTTATGTCGGCCTGGCCGAGAGCGAATACCCCCAAGGCGTCTTCGACCACTGGCGCGTCATGCGCGCCGGCCTCGCCGTCCGTGACGCCGCCAAGGCCGCCGAGGGCGCCCGCGGCATCCTCTACTTCATGCAGTCCGAGGTCGCTCGCCTGATGCTGACGCGCGGCTTGGGAATGCAGGAGCCCATGCAACCTTCCACGACGCGCCGGCGCGCCGCCGGCGCGCGCTGAAACGGCGAGGCTGGGCGCAGTTTAGTCGATGCGGCCGCTTGATTGCGGCCTTCAACTTGCGAGGAAGCCATGACACCCAGCCGAAAATTGCGCGGTCTTCTGAACGGGGTCGTCGCGGCGCTCGCCTTGACGGCCATGGCCGCCGCCCCCACCAGCGCTTCGGCCAACCTGCTCACCAAGACCGACGGCATCGTCCGTCACGATATCGACGTCACGACGGTCGATCCGGCCGCCGTCCAGGCCGCCAACCGGCACACCGGCCAGCCGAACAAGCACTTCGTCCTGGCGGCGCAGAACCCGTCGGCCCGCAAGAAGAAGCTGTTCCTCTACATCGTGGGATCCGGGGTCTCGGAGACCACCGCTCAGGAGATCCTCTACGAGGGAGCGCGTCGCGGCTACAACGCCATCGCCATCGCCTATCGCAACTACGAAGCGGTCGTGCCGCTCTGCGCCCGCTCGTCCGACGACGACTGCACCGGCAAGGTCCGGGAGGAGATCCTCACCGGCGTCGACATGACGCCGCTCGTCACCATCGGCCCGAAGGACGCCCTTGAACCGCGGCTGCAGAAGCTGCTGGTCTACCTGCGCGCCACCTACCCCTCGGAAGGCTGGGGCGAGTTCCTGAAGGACGGCGACACGGACTGGTCGAAGGTCACCGTCGCCGGCCACTCGCAGGGCGCGGGTCACGTGGCGCTTCTCGCCAAGCGGCACCGGATGGATCGCGCGGTGATGATCTCTGGCGTAGCGGACCGCGCCCCCTCCGGAAAGCCCGCGCCCTGGCTGTCCCGTCCGAACGCCACGCCGGTGGAGCGTCAATTCGGGTTCATCAACGTCTCCGACCCCGTCGTGACCCTGCCCGTCGCCCTGGCCAGTTGGAAGGCCATCGGGCTGAAGGGACCGCCGACCTCCGTAGACGGGCAAAAGCCGGACTTCGGGGGCTCGCACATGCTGACGACGGCGGTTCGGCCGGTCACCGGCGCCAACTTCCATACCGTGATGGTCGACGACAACATCCTGCCACGGAAGCCCGATGGGACGCCCGCTCACCAGCAGGTCTGGGATTTCCTCATCTTTCCCTAAGGCCCCGAAGCCGCATGCTCGCTCCTGCCGCCGGAGCCACGTGCGTGTAGCTCGATCAAATGGGGCAATGCACCAGAAGCGGCTGATCGCCCGCGATGCGGCCAAGGTCTGCAGCCTTTGTACTTCGCTTTAGCCCTCCGCCCCCAAACCTACCCCGCCTGCGCCCTCCGCCAAGCCTCTCCCACAAACGCCATCAGGTCCGGCTTGAAGGGGCCGCGGCGGGCGAAGTCGGGGTCCTTGTTGGCTTCCTGCCACATGGCGGCGGACTTGCGGTTGAGCTGCGGGTCGCCGCCGGTCAGGCTGTTGACCTGGTCCATCCAGCGGCGGGCGAGGTCGAGGGCTTGCGGCGAGCCGGGGTCGCCCTTGGCCTGCAGGGCCTGGGCCTCGGCGAACAGGGCGTCCCAGGTCCGGGCGAGGTTGCCGGTGTCCAGCGCCTGCTTGCGGGCGCGGATCGCCGCCTGCTCGTCAGGGGCGAACAGCTTTTCCGCGAGCGGGGCCATCGCCTGGCCCATCTCGGCATCGCTCATCTTGTCGGTCATGGTGGTCTCCCGTGTCAGTTGCGCCAGGTCGTCCAGGGAGAGGGCGTCGCCGCAGGTGAGCTTGGCGCGGGCGGCGGCGATCAGGGTCAGCGCGTGGTCCGCCTCCCGCCGCCTGGCCTCCAGCAGCTCCGCCTGCATGGCCAGCACCGCGTCGAGCGACGCGAACCGGCCGGCGAGCAGTTCGCCGATCCGCTTCAGCGGCAAGCCGAACAGCCGCAACACCAGGACCTGGTGCAGGCGGGCGGCCTGCTCCGGGCCATAGGCGCGCCAGCCGGCGGCGTCACGGACCGGGGTCACCAGGCCGTGCCGTCGTAGACCCGCAGCGCCTTCTGCGTGACCCCAAGCCGCCGGGCCATTTCCACCGGGCCGAACCACCGTTCCATTAAGACCCTCTCTCGAACGCCGCCCTTGTGCGGGCCGGACCCTGGGGCCGGGTCAAGCGGCATCTTCGGCGTCTCCGGCGGCCTCGTCACATCGTTCTCTGAAAGAACTTTACATCACAAAGTACTTCATTCATAAGGCAGCCATCGACCTTCACAAAGGACCCGACCGATGACCGACCAGAACGCCATCCGCGACGACATCGCCTTCCTGCGGGGGCTGGCGGAGGAGGGCCGTCAGGTGCCCTTCGTGGGCGGCCCGATCCTGCTGGCCGCCGGCCTCTGCTTCGGGAGCGCCAGCCTGGCGATCTGGGCCAATCTCAGCTTCGACCTGATCGTCTCGAGCTGGAGCTTCATGGCCACCTGGGTGACCGGCCTGGTGGTCTTCCTGGCTTTCCTGTTCATCGCCAAGCGGCGGCAGGGGGCCCTCGCCGGCCCGTCGCGCGCCATCGGCGTCGCCTGGTCGGCCACCGGCTGGTCGATCCTGTTCGTCGGCCTGTCGCTGGCGGTGATGGCGGTGCGGGGAAGGGACGCTTACGTGGCCAACGCCTTCCTGCCCTTCATCCTGACCATCTACGGCTCGGCCTGGTTCGTCGCCGCGGCGCTCACCCGCGCGCGCTGGCTGTTCGGCGTGGCGTTCGGGGCCTTCGCCTTCGCGCTGGTCACCGCCTGGTTCGCCTCGCAGGGCGTCGCGGTCTACCTGGTCTATGCGCTGGGCCTCTACGCCCTGGTGGCCGCGCCAGGCTGGGCGCTGATGCGCCAGGCCCGCAAGGCGGCCGCGTGATCCCATGGCCCCCGATTCCAATACCGGCGACTTCGACATCGAGCGGATCGACGAGGTCATCCATGGCCGGCTGCGGCTGGGGATCATGGCCTTCCTTTCCACCGCCGAGTCCGCCGACTTCAACGCGCTGAAGACCCGGCTTTCCGCAACCGACGGCAACCTCTCGGTCCATCTGCGCAAGCTGGAGGACGCCGGCTACGTCGCCATCGACAAGCGGTTCGTCGGCAAGAAACCGCTGACCACCGTCACCCTCACCGAACCCGGCCGCACGGCCTTCATCGCCTACCTGGACGCCATGGCGCGTCTGGTGAACCCAGCCTCCTGAAAGGGGACCTCCGATGTTCAAATTCCTCGCGGCCGTCGCCGCCGTCACGGTGCTCGCCGGCCCAGTCGCCGCCCAGCAGCCAAGCGACCCCAACCGCCTGTTCCCCGACTCGAAGATCGTGGTCCGCGACCGCTTCTCCGACGAGATCGTCGGCAAGGGCCCCGACGTGGTCCTGATGCCGGGCCTGGCGTCCTCCCGCGCCACCTGGAAGGCGACGGCGGAGCGGCTGCGCGGCCACTACCGGCTGCACCTCCTGCAAGTGGCGGGCTTCGCCGGCGAACCCGCCCGGGCCAACGCCGCCGGCGAGGTGCTGGTCCCCACGGCCGAAGCCATCGACGCCTACCTGGTGCAGCAGAAGCTGACGCCGGCGGTGTTCATTGGCCACTCGCTGGGCGGCACCACGCTGATCTATCTGGCCGAGCATCACCCGGACCACTTCAAGAAGGCGCTGGTGGTCGACGCCCTGCCGTTCTTCGGCGGGCTGCAGGACCCCAAGGCCACCGCCGACAGCGTCCGGCCGATGGCCGCCAAGCTGCGCGACGCCATGGCGGCCGGCGCCGGCAAGACCACGCCCGACCAGCTGATGCCCCAGATGCGCGCCATGTCGAAGGATGCGGCGACCCAGCGCCTGGTCGCCGGCTGGGGCGCGGAAAGCGATCGCAAGGTGGTCGCCCAGGCGATGTACGACGATCTGACGCTCGATCTGCGCCCCGAGCTTGGCCAGATCAGGACGCCGATCGTCCTCGTCTTTCCCGACAACACCCCGCTCGGCACGCCGGTCGGGATGATGGCGAAGATCTATCCGGCGCTCTATGCCGCCGCCCCGACGGTGAAGCCGGTCGAGATCGCCAACGCCCTGCACTTCGCCATGCTCGACCAGCCGCAGGCGTTCGACGAGAAACTCGACGCCTTCCTGGCGCAGAAGTAGCGGACGCGGCTATGCTTCGGCCATCGAATCCAGATGAGCCGGGGCGTCGCCACATGAACCGCACTTTCCAAACCGCGCTGTTCGCGGCCGCCACCGCCCTGCTGACGTCCTCCGCCCAGGCCGCCGCGCCGGCCAAACCCGCCCCGGTCAAGGCTGCGGAGGTGCTGAAGGAAAAGGCCCAGATCGACGCTGGTCTCGACAAGGCCTACCCGCACCTGGAGGCCCTCTACAAGGACATCCACCAGCACCCGGAACTGGCCTTCCAGGAAACCGCCACCGCCGCCAAGCTCGCCAAGCAGATGCGCGACCTGGGCTTCGAGGTCACCGAGCACGTCGGCAAGACCGGCCTGGTGGCGATCTACAAGAACGGCCCCGGCCCCACGGTGATGGTGCGCACCGAGCTCGACGCGCTCCCCATGGAGGAGAAGACCGGGCTCCCTTACGCCAGCCACGCCACCCAGATGTGGAACGGCAAGCCCTCGCCGGTGGCGCATAGCTGCGGGCACGACATCCACATGGCCGCCTGGGTCGGCGCGGCCCAGCAACTGGTGGCCATGAAGTCCCAGTGGCGCGGCACGTTGATGTTCATCGGCCAGCCGGCGGAGGAGGCGATCGGGGGGGCCAAGGCGATGATCGCCGACGGCCTGTTCACCCGCTGGCCCAAGCCCGACCTCGGCTTCGCCCAGCACGTGGGACCCGGCCCGGTGGGCCTGGTCTCCTACCGGGCCGGCGTCTACAGCTCCAACGCCGATGGCTTCGAGATCACTTTCTATGGCCGCGGCGCGCACGGCTCGCGCCCGCAGCTCTCCATCGATCCGGTGATGGAGGCGGCCCGCTTCACCGTCGACGTGCAGAGCGTCATCAGCCGCGAGAAGGACCCAGCGGCGTTCGGGGTGGCCGGCGTCGGCGCGATCCAGGCCGGCTCGGCCGGCAACATCATCCCCGACCAGGCGATCGTGCGCGGCACCATCCGCAGCTACGATCCCGAGGTGCGCCGCAAGCTGAAGGAGGGCCTGGCCCGCACCGCCCGGGCGGCGGCGGCGATGGAGGGCGCGCCGGAGCCCAAGGTGGACTTCGACCAGGGCGCCTCGGCGGTGGTCAACGATGCGGCGATCACCGCGCGCACCGCCCCGGTGTTCAAGGCCGCCTTCGGGGCGAACGCGGTCGAGGCCCAAAGCCCCGGCTCGGCCAGCGAGGACTATTCGGAATACGTCATCGCCGGCGTGCCGTCCCTCTACTGGGGCCTGGGCGGCCTCGATCCCAAGGTGCTCGCCGATTACAAGGCCAAGGGCCAGGAGCCCCCCGGCAACCACACGCCGCAGTTCGCGCCCGTCCCCGAACCCTCCATCAAGACCGGCGTCGAGGCCATGACCCTGGCGGTGCTGAACGTCATGGGCAAATAGCGCGCGCCGACGCTGCCGCCCCTGCGTTGTCAGCAGGACTCGCCTATATCTGCGTCGATCATGCCCACCGACACCACAGCCGACGCCCCGCTCAAAGGCGCCGCCCTGATCAAGGATGAGGTGACCCGCCTGCCGGACCGGCCGGGCGTCTACCGCATGATGGGCGAGGACGGCGAGGTGCTCTACGTCGGCAAGGCGCGATCCCTGAAAAAGCGCGTCATCCAGTACGCCCAGGGCCGCTTCCACACCAACCGCATCGCCCACATGGTCGACCTGACGCGCTCGATGGAGTTCGTCACCACCCGCACCGAGACCGACGCCCTGCTGCTCGAGATCAACCTGATCAAGCAGCTCAAGCCCCGCTTCAACGTCCTGCTGCGCGACGACAAGTCCTTCCCCGAGATCGTCATCCGCCGCGAGCACGCCGCCGCCCAGCTTCGCAAACACCGCGGCGCGCACAGCATCAAGGGCGACTACTTCGGTCCCTTCGCATCCGCCGGCGCGGTCAACCGCACGCTGAACACCCTGCAGAAGGCCTTCCTCCTGCGGTCCTGCTCCGACAGCGTCTACGAGAGCCGCACGCGCCCCTGCATGCTGCACCAGATCCGCCGCTGCGCCGCCCCCTGCACCGGCCTGATCAGCCTCGACGACTACAACGGCCTGGTGGACGAGGCCGGCGACTTCCTGCGCGGCAAGTCGCGCGCGGTGATGTCGAAGATCGCCGCCGAAATGCAGGCCGCTTCCGACGACATGGAGTTCGAGCGCGCCGCCCGCCTGCGCGACCGCATCCGCGCGCTGGCCTCCATCGCCCAGGAACAGCAGATCAACCCGGAAACCGTGGACGAGGCCGACGTCTTCGCCCTCCACGCCGAGGGCGGCCAGGCCTGCGTCCAGGTGTTCTTCTTCCGCGCCGGCCAGAACTGGGGCAACCGCGCCTACTTCCCCAAGTTACCAGGATTGGGCGTCGACAAGTCGGACGAAGACGCCGACGTCATGGAAGCCTTCATCGGCCAGTTCTACGACGACAAGCCGATCCCCAAGCTGATCCTCACCAACATCGAGCCGGCGGAGTGCGCCCTGCTGGCCGAGGCCTTCGCCCTGAAGGGCGGCCGCAAGGTCGAGATCAGCAGGCCGCAGCGCGGCGAAAAGCGCCAGCTCGTGCAGCACGCCTACACCAACGCCCGCGAGGCGCTGGGCCGGAAGATGGCCGAAAGCTCGGCCCAGACCAAGCTCCTGGCCGGCGTCTGCGAAGCCTTCAACCTCGACGCCCCGCCGGAGCGGATCGAGGTCTACGACAACTCCCACATCATGGGCACCAACGCGGTGGGCGGGATGATCGTCGCCGGCCCCGAAGGTTTCCAGAAAAGCCAGTACCGCAAGTTCAACATCCGCGGCACGGACATCACGCCGGGCGACGACTTCGGCATGATGAAGGAGGTCCTGCGCCGCCGCTTCGGCCGCCTGGCCAAGGAAGAGGAGGAGGCGACGCTGGGCGCCGCCGCCGCGCCCGTCCGCCCCGACCTGGTGCTCATCGACGGCGGCATGGGCCAGATCAACGCGGTGATGGAGGTCATGGCCGACCTCGGCGTCGACGACATCGCCGTCGTCGGCGTCGCCAAGGGCCCGGACCGCGACGCCGGCCTGGAGCGGTTCTTCATCCCCGGCAAGCCCTACTTCATGCTCGAGCCCAAGAGCCCGGTCCTCTACTACCTCCAGCGCCTGCGCGACGAAGCCCACCGCTTCGCCATCGGCACCCACCGCACCCGCCGCGCCATGGACCTGAAAAAGAACCCTCTCGACGAAATCGAAGGCGTCGGCCCCGGGCGCAAGCGCGCCCTCCTCGCTGCGTTCGGCTCCGCGCGCGGGGTCAGCCGGGCCGGGGTGGAGGACCTGCTGAAGGTGGAGGGCGTCAGCGCGCCGCTGGCCGAGCGGATCTATGGGTTCTTTCGGAAGGGGTAGGGGGCTTTGGCTAGCCAAAGGACTACATCGTCACGAAATCGCGAACCCGCGTGCAGTCTAAGAGACGGTCCAGCGTTTCGAGCGTAAAGACCTTTCCCTCCGTCGCTTGCAGCAGCCGACGCATATCTTCCCGGCGCACCTTGAACCCGCGGCCAGAAATGCAGGCGACGACCTCGTAGTTCTTGCCACTTTCGTCCCGAAGCGTGCGGAGCCTCTGAACACGAGACACCTTATCGCGCGCCGTCCCGTCATCCTCGGTCAGCTTCGCCTCAATGATGACCGCCGGATTGAACTCATCGGGCACGATGAAATCCGGGGCCTGCTCGAAACCGACAATTCGCTCCGCTCGCTTCGTCTTCCGATTGCTTACGCCAGCGCTCGTCAGCACGGCCTCAACAGCGCTTTCCACAACGTCGCCAACCAACCCACTTACTGCATCTCTATGGCCCGCGAAGGGGCGACCCATGAATCGCTCGTAGAGGAGGGCTGCATAAGGAACCCCCAAGTCCGCGAGAGGGCGAAGGCTCTTAGAGCCTTCCGCGGTGTCGAACTTGTCCAGTCGGTGCAAGGATAAATCACGGTCGTACTCGCCGCGATCTTCATCGATGCACTGAACTGCAGCCGCCACCATCGCGTGGATCCGTCTGTCGGTGACACCGCCCGTGTGTCGCATGGCTGAAAGAGGATCGATGCGCACCTTCCGATCAATGCTCCGCGCTGCATTCTGATCGACCTCGACGCCGGTGCGGTCAGTCGCGATCCACGCCCATTCAGGCGGAGTGAAGCCTAGGATGGTTCGAAGAACCACGAATGAAATCG
>DATAUR010000039.1:0-19461 GCA_036268175.1 Phenylobacterium sp.
TCATCGAACTGGTGGAATCGCCGGTCGAGCTGGTCGAGCACCTGCTGCTCTTCCCCTATACGGACGAGACGCTGCGGCTGGACCTCTTCGCCGGCCTGCGCGGCGTCTATGCCCGAAATCTGGTGGCTGCGTCAGGACTACCGCCGACCGCCGACGCGAAGGCGAACGAACACAAACTCATCGTGCCGGGCCGACAGAAGGATGTGGCCCCATCGGACCTCGTGGACCTCTACCTGGCGGGAACGCCGTTCCGGCCGCTGCTTCAGCTCCCAGTACCGTTCCATATTCCGGAAGAAGCCCGCTTCGAGCACTGCCACATCATCGGCGGCACCGGCCACGGCAAGACCCAGCTCATGCAGCGCATGATCTACGGGGACCTCGAAGCCGCGCAGACGGAGAACCGCTCGGTGGTAGTGATCGACAGCCAAGGGGACCTCATCAACCGCCTGCAGCGCCTCGCGCTGTTCTCTGAAGACACACCCAACAGCCTCGCCGACCGCCTTATCGTCATCGATCCGGCGGACGTAGAATTTCCCGCCGCCCTTAACCTCTTCGATGCGCACCTCGACCGGCTGAAGGACTACCGGCCCGTGGACCGCGAGCGGGTCCTGAACGGCGTAGTGGAACTGTACGAAACGTTTTTCGGCGCGCTCCTGGGAGCCGAGCTGACCCAGAAGCAGGGCGTCGTCTTCAAGTACCTGGCGCGCCTCATGCTCACCATCCCCGGCGCCACCATCCACACGCTCATGCAGCTCATGGAGGACGGGAAGCCCTTCAAGGAGCACATGGACGTCCTCGAAGGCTCAGCCCGGTACTTCTTCCAAACCGAGTTCTTCCACCCGTCGTTCGCCGCCACGAAGAAGCAGATTCTCCGGCGGCTCTGGGGTGTCCTCTCGACACCGGCCTTCGAGCGCATGTTCGCGCAGCGGTCCAACAAGCTCGATCTCTTCCAGGCCATGCAGGACGGGAAGATCATCCTCATCAACACGGCGAAGGATCTACTGAAGCGCGAGGGCTCGCAGCTCTTCGGCCAGTTCTTCATCGCCATGCTGGCGCAGGCCGCGCTCGAACGCTCGACGGTGGACGCCGAGGACCGCACCCCCACGATGGTCTACGTGGACGAGGCCCAGGAGTATTTTGGCGACGACGTTGAGACGATCCTGGCGCAGGCGCGCAAGTACAAGGTCGGGCTCACGCTGGCGCACCAGACGCTCGACCAACTCTCGCCGCGGCTGCGCTCCGTGCTCCACGCCAACACCACCACGAAATGCGTGGGCGGCGTCTCCGCCAAGGACGCCCGCGCAATGGCCGAGGAGCTGCACACCTCGACTGATTTCATCGAAAGCATGCGGAGAAAGGGCGGGAAGACCGAGTTCGCCGCTTGGATCAAACACCAGACGCCACACGCCATCCGCCTAACGGTCCCGCTCGGTTTCCTGGAACGGCAGCCTGTACTCTCTGAGGACGACTACGAGCGCCTCGTCGCGTCAAACCGCACGCGGTACTGCGGCACGCTGGCTGACGTTCCGAAGCTTGACGTGCGCTCGGGCGGTGAAGAGGCTCCGCCGGCCCGGCGCGAGCGACCTGAGCGCTTCGGGCGGCCCGTGCCCGAACCTATCGAACCGAACCTTGGAGCTGCGCTTGTCGAGGAGCCGGCGTTTGCACCCTTCGAACGGCCGCCGGCCGCGCACCGCCGCGCACCGGAGGCGGGCAAAGGTGGCGCCCAGCACCGCTACCTCCAACACCTCATCAAGCAGCTCGCCGAAGAGCGCGGCTTCAGGGCGGTCGTGGAAGAACAGGTCGCGGGCGGGCATGTGGACGTGGGTCTGCACCGCGACGACCTCACCATCGCCTGCGAAATCTCGATCACCTCGACGGCGAGCTACGAGGCGCAGAACCTCGCAAAGTGCGTAGCGGCAGGGTTTGGGCGCGTCTGGGCCATCGCCGCAGATCAGAAACGCTTGCGCGCCGTGCGCAGGGCCGCGGAGGCCGAGCTACCCGCTGCCGACCTAGCGCGCGTGGTCTTCCTCACCACCGACGAGATGGTCGTAGCATTCGACCAGTTCGCGCCGATCGAAGCGGAGCAGTCCACCGTGCGCGGGTACAAGGTCTCGGTCTCGCGGAAAGCGGTCTCGCCGACTGAAGCCCTGGAGCGTAAGGCCGCCATCGCTCGGATCATGGCGCAGGCGATGCGCCCCTCCGACTGAGGCGGTGTGAAGTTTCGACGCCATGCGGCCCACGGCACGGTCCGAGATACTGGCAGGATGCCACCGGCAGACCCGCACGTGCTCTACCTCGGCGAGACGACGTTCCGTCGTCGCTTCGAGCAGTTCGGTATCCGAGCGCGAGATCGGCTTTCGCACCTCTACGTCGTAGGGAAGACGGGCGTCGGGAAGTCCACATTTCTCGAACGTCTAGCCGAGCAGGACCTCGCGGCCGGACGCGGGCTCGCGGTCATCGACCCACACGGTGATCTCGCCGAGGTCTTGGCCGCGCATGTTCCGGACTGGCGCCGTCATCAGCTCCGCTATCTCGACGCCACCGACCCCACTCAGCCCTATGGGTACAATCCGCTGCGACGCGTGCGCGACGACCGCATCCCGCTTGCCGCCAGCGGCCTTATGGACACGCTCAAGAAGCTCTGGCCGGACGCTTGGGGCGTCCGCATGGAGCACGTCCTGCGTAACTCCCTCTACACACTCCTCGAACGGGACGGCTCCACGCTCCCGGACCTCTTGCGGCTCTATGCGGACAAGGATTTCCGCATGGAGATCACGGCGCACGTTCGCAACGGCGTGGTGCGCCGCTACTGGCGCGACGAGTTCGCCCACTACCCGGATCGCTACCGGCTGGAGGTGGTTGCACCCATCCAGAACAAGCTCGGGGCGCTCCTCTCGGACCCGACGCTCTATCGGATCCTAGTCGGGCCACATGAGCCGCTTCGGTTCCGGCAGATCATGGACGAGGGCGGCATCCTCATCGTGAACCTGGCGAAGGGCCAGCTCGGCGAGGACAGCGCGGCGACCTTGGGCGGGCTCTTAGTCTCCACCCTGGGCCTGGCGGCGCTCAGCCGCGCCGACATGGCCGCGGAGGAACGCCGTCCTTTCTACGCGTACATCGATGAGTTCCAGTCCTTCACGACGCTCGCGTTCGCGAACCTGCTGGCCGAGGTGCGCAAGTACGGCCTCTCGCTCACGCTGGCGCACCAGTACCTCGATCAGCTTGAGCCGGAGGTTCGGAGCGCGGTGCTTGGGAACGCGGGGACGCTGGCCGCCTTCCGGCTGGGAGCCGAAGACGCGGCGGCGCTTGCCCCGGAGTTCGCACCGGTTTTCGGATCGACCGATCTCCTCACCCTACCGAACAGGCACTTCTATCTGAAGCTCATGATAGACGGCGCGCCCTCGCGGCCGTTCAGCGCGCGCACCCTGAATGCGGATTGCGGCTAGTGGCGCTTTTGCGATGAGGTGGCGACGGTAGGCGCCAGGGCGACGTTTGGCCTTAAGAGCTGAGATGCGACAAAGCCAACTGGTCCGACGCGCGATACTGCACCGAGATAGAGCCCGGTGCTTTCATAGCCGTATGTCGTGGCAGCGCGAGCACCGTACTGAACAACGGAGTTCGTCGCACCTGCCCGTACGGCGCTTCCGACGATTCCATAGACCTGTTGGGTATACGGAGATGACGTACCCCGCTGGGGCGTAGTCACCGACATATTCATCGGCGGTGGGGGCGGTGCGTACCTCGTAACCGACCGATTGCTTTGCGCTTGGGCAATAAGCGGGATGGCAATCACAACCGTGGCTATCAGAGCTATTCGCATCGAACATCCCTCCAATCGAACCACAACTATTTAGCGAACAATGTTCTTCGTCAACAACCGGCTGTGTCATTTTCGAGCGTAACAAACCAACGTCTGGCTAGCTCCGGCCAGATTTCGGTCCCGGTGTTCTCTGGCGAACGACCGCGAGGTCAACTGCGAGAGCCAACAGCAAGCCCACTACCAGTCCAATTGGATAGCTGCCAAAATACAGCCCCGACGCAACCGCCAATCCGCCGGCCGCTACAACCGCGCAGCGGACCCTCCACTTCCGTTTCATAAGCCAACTATACCATTGCCGAGCATTATCTCGGGGAGGCTAGGGCACCGCGCACTCGCGATCCTGAGGCACACGATCTTGCTCGGCGGCATCGCGGAAGCAGTCGGTGGCTCGATGCTCATGCGACCACTGCATGGCGAGGAACGCGCACATCAGCGCCAGCGCGGCGCTGACAGCGGCGAGGACACGAACTTCGCGCAGCGCCCCGCGCTCACTTCACGTGGCAGACCTTATCCATGGCGATGCAGGTCTTTCCGCAAGGCTTGCCCTTCTTGCAGTTGGGCGCGGCCTTGTCCCCCGCAAGCTTGCAGACCTCCATCTTCGCCATCTTGCCCGAGGCGTCATGGCAGTTACCCTTGGCGTCGATCTTCTGTGCGAAGGCGCCGGTGGCGGCGAGCGAAAGCACAGCGGCGATGGCGATGGCACGAAGCATGGTGATCCTCCCTGGAGAGGGCCACGCTTCCACTCATCGCGGGCGCGCGCAACCGTGGTTAGATGACAGCCAGCCGCCTACGGCGGAGCAGTGCGCCTGCACCGCCGAAGCCCAGGATCATGAGCGCCCAGGTCGCAGGCTCCGGCACCCCTCCCATCTGGTCCACACCAAAGGCCAGATCGTCCGCGCCCAACTCGTCTGCTCCGCCGAACGTCCCGGACAGCGGACTCGCGAACCGCACTTCGTCGGCCGTGAAGTTGGAGAAGCTGACCGTCTGGCCGGTGGTGCTGAGCGGACCCGCATCCACCGTGGCGACCTCGACGCCGCCGAGCAGGAATTCGACGTGCAGATCGCCATCCTGAAACTCGCTCCCGAAGAGCCCGCTGAAGGAGTTGAACGTCCCGCCACCGACGAGCGTGGCATCGGTGTAGCCCTGGTTCTGGATCATGCCCCACCAGGCTGTGCCGTCTGGGTTGGAGAGCGCGTATGGCACGCCGTTTTGGATGCCATCATCCGGGTTGGACGAGATGTATTGCACGGATACGCCGCCATCGACGTAAGGCGTGCCGGCCGCGAGCGACGAGGGAAGTGTTTCGAAGCCTGTCGCCGCGATGGGCGACGCGACCGCCGTGCTGCCGACGACCACGGTTGCCTGCGCAGCGTGGCCAACGAGCGACGCGGCAAGGGCTGCGACACCGGCGCAGCCTGCGAGAAATGTACGGTTCATAAGAGCCCCCTTGAGGTTGTTGCGGAAGCGAATACCCCATTTTGATGTACAACAAAACGGGGTTCTCCTATGAGGCGTATATCAGGCTGGCTGAACGCAACTGCTGCGGACAGCCATGCCGAAGTCGGCCGCCCCCGACGCTCAGACGATTGTCGCCGACTTCCTGATTGAGCTGCGCCGGGCGAGGGGCGTGAGCCAGGTGGAGCTTGCGCGCCGGATGCAGACCACGCAGCAGTTCGTGTCGAAGGTCGAGACGCGCGAACGTCGCCTCGACCTCGGGCAGTTCCATGAATTGGTGCGGGCGCTCGGCGCTGACCCCGAGGCCGCAGCCGTCGAGGTCTTCCGCCGCCTGCGTGAGGCCAGCGCCTCGTGACGACGCTTGGCGAGGCTACGCAGCCCGCCGAGACGGCGCGACGGTTCCGCGCCACGCTGCGTGCGAAGCGGGCCGAGCTGGCGGCAGAGGCCGCGACCAATCCCAAGGCCATCAAGCTCCTGGTGCGCGTCGACACCGTGCTTGCTCTGACTGACGAGCTGTACCGGGACCTGCTGCACTAGGTCCTCCGGCGGCAGTGCTGAACCACTCGCGGCTTCGTTTGGGGAGCGTTGTGGAGCAGGCCCGCCGCCGGTCAACCCAGCGGCGCTTCCTCCGCGCTACGCGCTCCGTGCAGCTTGCTCCCTCCGGGCGCGCTTCGCGCGGCGTCTGACCGCCGGCTCATAGCCTGCTCCAGATCTCCCCCATGAAGCCGCGGAATGGTCCGCGGCAACTTTGGAGGACGATTCCATGGCCCAGCAACAACCTCTTCTGCGCCGCAAACCTACGCACCGCCTGTACCGGGTGGTGGGCAACGGCTCGGACGCCTTCTGGACCCCCATTGGCGCGGCCTGGCCGAACAAGGATGGCATGGGCTTCAGCCTCTCGTGCGACGCGCTGCCGCTCACGGGCCGGATCGTTATGCGCACCATCACTGAGCGCGAGGAGGGCGGGGGTCAGCGATGACCCCAAACCTCATCGGCGATGTATGGTCGTGTCGGCTTAGAAAGTCCGCGCCATTTCCCCGACTTCGCGTATCGGTCGGATGATCGGCTGATCGCGATGACGCGCTATAACTGAGCGCTCGCCCTCACGGACATCGACGTGGTCGCAGCTTTGGTGCTGGTCAAGCAGTTCGCCCGCTTTGGTGAATGCTGCCGCGTCGTGATCGAGTTCGAAAGCCTCGAACGAACTGGACACACCCTTGGAGTCGCAAAAGTGGAAAGTGTACATTTGCATGGCGTTCTCCCGGCTCTTTTGAGCGGGAGCATGTGCCTTGCAGGGACAGTCTCTCAGCCGTCGACGCCCATTGGCTGTTGCCGACGATGTTCAAGCATCGCACCGAACTGTCTTGCCGGCGAGTCGATTTCCCGTGTGGCAGGCGCAGGCTCTAGTCGGCCCAGAGCGCAAGGTCCGAGGCGTAGAAGCCTTCTTGAATGTCCTGCCAGTCAGTCGGCGGCCAGGTCATGCACACGCTGTAGAGGACCTGTCGCTCATCCGGGCAATAGCAGGCCTCCGCAATCCAGTGCCCGATGTCCGGAAAGTGCTTACCCCGCGCCTCATCGCTGACGCGCACACGCTGCCCGACGAGGAATTTCTGCGCTGGGATTTGGTCCAACATCCTGTCAGCTCCGGTTGCATATGAATTTAGCGCCTGCGTTCTCCGGCTTACGAGTCGGATTGACGGTCTCCACACTGGCCTGCTGCAAGGCTACGAGGCCGAAAGTTGAAAGGCTTTCGCGCTATCGGACTTCTCTGGGGAAGCGCTCTTTGACCGCGTAGCCAAGGAAGCCATCCAGCGCCGCAGCGGTCCGCTGCGTTGGCTTCCATTCCGCGTTTTCCCATCGCCATAGCGTGGCCTCGTCCACGCCGACGAGCGCCGCCGCGCCTTCCCGACTGAGCCCTCTGCGACGCCGTTCGGCGAGCAGAGCCTCCGCGAGCGTCTCCGGTTCAGGCCAAGGCTCGTAGCCGAGGAAGCCGAGGATCACCGGATAGAAGCTGACGAATGGCTGGCGCTCGTCCCGCTCCCACCACATCAGCGATCTGGGGTCTGCCCCAAGCTGCTGCGCCACGTCGATGCGGCGGAGCCCCAACTCGCGTCGGCGGCGGCGCAGATGGGAGCCCAGGCTGTCGCCCTCATCGCGCTCGACCTCCGGCTTTGGAGCCCGCAACCGCAGGGAAACGCCGGGCGTCAAAAAGGCAACGCACGCATGCCGCTGCGGCCTGGGCGGTCCTGGCCGGGGAGCTTGCGGCCGCGCCCCGCGCTGCCAGACCGACTACATGGGCCGCATCTCCGGCCCCCTGATGGACCGCATCGACCTGCAGGTGGAGGTCCCGCCGGTCACCGCCGCCGACCTCGCCCTGCCTGCGCCAGCCGAGGGGACCGCCGAGGCCGCGGCCCGGGTGGCGGAGGCGCGCGCCGCACAGGAGGCAAGGGCCGCTGTGGGCGGCGAGGGCGCGGCGGCGCTGAACTCGCGGGCTGACGGCGACTGGCTGGAGACCATCGCCGGCCTCGACGCGCCGGCCAAGGCGCTGTTGACCCGCGCCGCGGAGGCCGGCGGCCTGACCGCACGGGGCTGGGCGCGCACCTTACGGCTCGCCCGCACCATCGCCGACCTGGAAGGCGCTGACGCCGTGCGCCGCGTCCACGTGGCCGAGGCGCTGATCTATCGCCGGATCGCGCCGGGGGCGGCGGCCGGCGCCGCGCCGCTGATGGTGGGATAGGCCGGACAGGGATCCGCTGAACGCAGCATTTCGGCGGTTGGTCGAAGCATGGCCGCGTTTTGTGACGAGACGCCGCAACCTTGCGGCCGAGCCTCGCGGGGCGTCGGACAGGGGTGGAAGCATGGCGATGAATCCGCAAGCCACGATCGGCCGGATGCTGTTCGCCGCCGTCGCCGTGACCTTCGGCGTGCAATGCCTGATCTTCTCGAACTTCGTGGCCGGTCTCGAGCCGGTTCCGGCCAGTCTGCTGCCGTCGACGCCCTGGGGCGCGATCAACGGGCTGGTCCTGATCGGCGCGGGGCTCAGCCTGCTGTCGGACCGGTCGGCGCGGATCGGCGCCCTGGTGCTGGCGACGCTGTTCATCGCCTCGGCGATCCTGCTGGAGGGGCCCTCGCTGATCGCCCAGCCGAAAGCGGCGGCGGACGATGTGTTCCACACCCTGGGCGTCGGCTCCGCCGCCCTGGTGCTGGCCGCGCAGGTCGCCCGTTCGCCGGACGGCCACGGGCGCCTCGACCGATTGCTGGACTACGCGGGACTCGCAGGCCGGCTGGTCTTCGGCATCTGCACGATCGGGCACGGCGTCATGCACTTCGTGTTCTTCCAGTTCACCGCCGACTTCATCCCGGCGTGGATTCCGGGGCACGACTTCTGGGCGGCCTTCACCGGCGCGGCGCAGATCGCCGCCGGCCTGGCGATCCTCTCCGGAGTCCTGGCGCGGCTGGCCGCGACGCTCACCGGGGTGATGTACGCCAGCTGGGCGGTGCTCGTGCACATCCCGCGCATTGAGGCCCACCCGGCCAGTCGCCAGGAGTGGACCAGCGTCGTCATCGCCACCGCGCTCTGCGCCGGCGCCCTGGTTGTCGCCGGCGCCTTCAAGGCGCGGCAGGCCCCGAGCCGGACCGCGGCGGCGGCGGAGCCGGCGACCTGATCTAGCGCCGGCCCACGCCGAGCCCGCCTTCGCGGGCCAACCTGCGGTTGGCGCGCCAGGTGTTGATGACGCCGATCCCTACCGTGAAGAACACCCACTGGCTGAAGATCACCTGGCCCGTGGCGTAGGCCCACGCCCGGACGCCCGGATCGACCAGCCGGGCGATGTGGATACCCACGCAGATGAGCTGGAAGGCAGCCGCCGGCAGGGGCCAGAACCGGCGGCTGCGCAGGGCGATCCAGGTGAGCAGCACCAGCAGGCAGACGTCGGCCGCGAACGCCCCCGACTGCGTGCCGATCCACCTGGGATCCCGCAACAGCACCGTCGTCATCATGCTGAGCAGCAAGCCGCCGGCCGCGGTCTGCTCTTCCCGGTCGCCCTTCCAGAACGCGCCGCCGCAGACGATCACGGTGATCGTCAACCCGACCCAAGGCGGCAGCTGGTAATTGGTCAGGTGCAACGAAAAAGACCCCCGGCGCGAGCCGAGGGTCCAATCTGCCAGACCGCCCCGTGGGACGGAACGGAATATTAGGCGGCGCGGACGGCGCGCAGAGCGCGGCGGCCGATCTGCGGGTGTTCGTCGCTGGCGAAGCTCGGCGGCGGCTTACCCCCGGTGCCGGGGTCGGTCATGGTCACGGCGCCCAGGCCGATCTGGGTCTGGACGATCGAGAGCTCCTTGTGGGTTTCGACGATGGCCCGGCGGGCGTCGGCCAAGGCCATGATGGCCTGGCTGGCGTGCTCCACGGCGTCCTGGCCGATCAGGGCCGAGGCGCCCACCTGCTTGCGCAGCGAGGGCATGACGCCGGTGAGGGCGGCGGTCTTGGCCAGGGCGGCGTCGATGGCGGCTTCAGCTTCGAACAGGGCGCCGGCGACTTGCTCGGCGATCATACGGCGTTGCTTGAGCATGGGGGATCTCCTGCGCACGTCGAGGAACGGCGTGCGCCTAGGGGTTTACGTTGGGTATGGTTTCGGTCCGGTTCAGACCCGGAAAAAAGTCCGCCCGAGATCCTCTAGCGCGTGCAGGCCGGCCAACATCCCCCCGAAAGCCAGGACGGTGATGACCGCGATCCCCACAATCGCCGCGAGGCGGGCGGGGACGCTCAGATCATTTCGTTCGAACCAGCTTCGGGCTCCGACTTGAAGTTCTCGTCGAGGAGAACCCAGGTCATGCAGAGGATTTCCCGCAGGACCATTTCCGAAGGCTTGAACGGCGCCAGCTTCCGCGTACCGGACACCAGGTGCCGGGCCATCTTGGCTTGCGCCGGCGTCGCCGCCAGATCGACGAGCTGTCGTTCCAGCTGCGTCCAGGTAAAGGTTGGGAGGGTTTCCTCCCGCGCCGCCGGCGTCGGCCAGCGGGCCTCGAAGTCGTCGATCTCCCGGCGCAGGCGGAGCGCCTTGCCGATCACCGCCCGGTTGTCGAAGTTCTGCCAGTCGCCCATGGGCCACCCCCTCTGTTGCCGGCTCATCCGGCCAGAGGTTGACGGCCTCGTCTGTCCTGATCGCGTCCTGTCCTGATCCGATCAGGACATGGTTAATGCCACCTTCTCCGTCGAGTTGACGGGCCAGGCGCGCGGCGGCGTAGCGATCCTCCACGCCCAGCTTGCGCCGCGCGCGGTCGCAATAGGTGTCGACGGACGTCTTCGACATGCCGAGCTCGCGGGCGATCTGCTTGGAAGACAGGTGCTGATCGACCAGCCGCAGGCATTCACGTTCGCGGGGGGTCAGCAGCCCCACTGGATCTTCGGCGATGATATCGCGTGCGCGCATGACGGGGCGAGTTAACGATGACTTGCGGGCGGCGTCTACTTTAACGCGTAGCAAAACGAACGATCAGCTACACTGTGACGCAATTGGAGGCGTGGTGATGGACACACACGATCCCGATCGCACCATCCAGCTCGAGCTGATCATCGGCGCGCGAATGCGAACGCGCCGTCGCCAGCTCGGCCTTTCGCAGAGCGACCTGGCCCAGCGGCTCGGGGTCTCGTTCCAGCAGGTGCAGAAGTATGAGCGGGGCGCAAATCGCGTCGCCGCTTCGACCCTCCTGACCGCCGCGCGGGCGCTCAACACCTCCATCGCCTGGCTGGTCGGCGAGGAGGCGTCGGGTCGCGACGACGACGACGACGTGTTCCGCGCCCTGGCTCGGCCTGGCGCGCTCGAGATGCTGCAGGCGTTCAACGCCATCGCCGAGCCGCGGGTGCGCATCGCCCTGTTGTCGCTCGCCCGGGAAATGGCGGCCGCAAACCCAGCTTGACCGATCTTTAAGGCGTTGGCGGCTAATCGGGGCGCCATGCGCAGACGTTCCCCGAGTCTGGTTCCGAGCTTGGCCGCGAGCCTCGCCCCGAGTCCGGCGAAGCGACCGGCGCGTCCGCTGAGCGACCGCCGACCCCGGCGCGACCAGATCAGCGCCGAGCAACTGGCCTCGCTCAGCCACGAATTCCGCACCCCCCTGAACGGCGTGCTTGGCATGGCGCGCCTCCTGGAAGGCACGCGGCTCACCGCCGAGCAGCGCGCCTACGCCGCCGCCATCCGCGATTCGGGCGAACACCTGCTGACGCTGGTCAACGACGTGCTGGACTTCGCCAAGCTGGGCGCCGGCAAGGTCGAGCTGCTGCCGGGCGACGTGGAGGTCGAGGCCCTGCTGCGCGGGGTCTGCGAGTTGCTGTCGCCGCGGGCGCGGGAAAAGGGCGTCGAGATCGCCTGGGCCGCGCCGGCCGGGCTTGGCGCGATCCGCGCCGACGAAGGCCGCCTGCGCCAGATCCTGCTCAATTTCGCCGGCAACGCCGTGAAGTTCACCGAGGCCGGCGGCGCGCTGCTGGGCGTGCGCCCGACGGAAGCCGGCGGCCTGCGCTTCACCGTCGACGACACCGGCCCTGGCGTCTCGCCCGTCCAGCGCGAGCGCATTTTCGAGGCCTTCGCCCAGGCCGATCCGGCGCATGCCCACATGGGCGGCGCGGGCCTGGGCCTGGCCATCGCGCGGCGCCTGGCGCTGACCATGGAGGGCGAGGTCGGGGTCGAAGCCCGATCTGAAGGCGGCGCGCGCTTCTGGTTCGAGGCCGCGTTCCGGCAGATTGCGGCGCAGCCCGACGCCGCCAGCCTGGCCGGCCGCAAGGTCGGCGTGGTTTCGCCCAACGCCATCGTTCGCGACGCCGCCTCGCAGCAGATCGAGGCCTGCGGCGGGGTCGCGGTCGTCGCCGCCGACCTCGACGATCTCCTCGCCCGCACCCAGTTTGGCGACGTGGTGCTGGTGGACCATGCGCTGGCGGCCGGATCGCGGCTGATCCGCCGGCCACCGGAGCGCCGGGCGATCATCCTGCTCGCGCCGGAAGACCGCGCCCTGATCGGCCGCTACCGCCGCTCCGGCTTCGCCGGCTACCTGATCAAGCCCCTGCGCCGCGCCTCGCTGGCCGAACGGGTGCTGGTGGCCGCCGGCGCCGAACAGGCGGCGGAAGGCGGGTCCGAGGACGAACGCATCGCCACTGCCGCGGCGCCTGGCAAGCGGGTGCTGCTGGTGGAGGACAATCCGATCAACGCGCTGCTGGCCCGCGCGCTGCTGACCCGCGAAGGCTGCGCGATCGACCACGCCGGCGGCGGCGAGGAGGCCCTCGCCGCGGTCAAGGTCGGCGCCTACGACCTGATCCTGATGGACATGCGCATGCCGGGCCTGAGCGGCGTCGAGACCACGCGGGCGTTGCGCCGCCTGGGCGTCGAGACCCCCATCGTGGCGCTGACCGCCAACGCCTTCGAGGACGACCGCCACGCCTGTCTCGCTGCGGGCATGAACGATTTCCTGGTCAAGCCGATGTCACCCGACGCCCTGCGCTCCATGCTCACCCGCTGGACCGGCCCCGGCTGGACGGAAACCGCGAGGCGCTCCAAGGTCGGCTGACCGGGCGCTCCATCGCGGGGACCAGACGCGCCGGCGATTCGGCGGAGCCTTCGATGAGCACGGACACCACCACCGCGCCGCGCCGCAAGCGGACGGCCATGGACGTGGTGCGCGAGCTTCGCCGGCCCAAGGTCGCGGTAATGCTGGCGCTGGGCTTCGCCTCGGGCCTTCCCTTCCTGCTCAGCCAGAACACGCTTGGCTACTGGCTGCGGGACGAGGGGACCAGCCTGAAGATCATCGGCTTCGCGTCGTGGGCCGGGCTGGCCTATGTCCTCAAGCCCCTGTGGTCGCCGGTCGTCGACCGCGTCGACGTGCCCTTGCTCGGGCGGCTGGGGCGGCGGCGGGGCTGGATGCTGCTCGCCCAGATCGTCGTCGCCGCCGCCCTGGTCGCCATGGCCGTCGTGGGCGTGAAGACCGGCCTGACGACCATCGTCGCCTTCGCCGTCGTCGTGGCCTTCGCGTCGGCCACCCAGGACATCGTGATCGACGCCTGGCGGATCGAGGCGGCGGACGGCCCCGATGAGCTCGGCCTGCTGAGCGCCGCCGCCAACATCGGCTATCGGGTGGCGATCATCGTGGCCGACGCCGCGATCATCGCGGGCGCCCAGCATTTCGGGTGGCCGGCCTCCTATGTGGCCATGGCGGTGCTGATGGGGGTCGGCGTCGCCGCCAGCCTGTTCGCCTTTGAGCCGGCCCGCGCCGAGGCGGTGATGCAGACCAAGGCGCCGCTATGGACCCCGCGGGGGTTCCTCGACGCGGTGGTCGGTCCGTTCGTGGAGTTTTTCGCCACGCGCAAGGGCCTGGGCCTGCTGATGCTGGTGGCCATCGCCGCCTACCGCCTGCCCGATTTCCTGATGGGCCCGATGTACAACCCCTTCTACCACGACCTGGGGTTCTCGAAGGACGCGGTGGCGGCCGTGCGCTTCCCGACGGGCCTGTTCGGGGCGTTCGTCGGCACCGCCGCCTCGGGGGTCTTCGCGGTGCGGTTCGGCCTGTTCCGGACGCTGATCACCGGGTCGGTCCTGCAGGGCCTGGGCACCGCGTCCTTCGCGCTCTTGACGGTTAGCCACGACCTCACCCTGTTCACCGGCGTCATGGCGCTCGACCAGTTCGCGCAGTCCTTCGCCGGCGTGGCGCTGATCGCCTACATGTCGAGCCTCACCGGCCTGGGCTACACCGCGACCCAGTACGCCCTGCTGTCCTCGACCTACGCCTTCCTGGGCAAGTTCCTGAAGGGGTTCTCGGGCCAGGTCGTGGACGGACTTAGCCATACCCAGGGTCTGATGGGCGCGTACGCGACCGCCTGGATCGGGACGGGTCTCACCGCCATCCCGCCGATCCTGCTCATGCTGCTGCTGGCCCATCGCACCCAGCGAACGCCGCCCGCCTCGGCCTAGGTCGTCAGGCAGACCACCTCGGCCACCCGCAGGTTGCGGCGCAGGTCGTCGGCGACCCGGCCATAGTTGTCGGCGGTGATCGGCTGGCCGGTCGCATCGGGAAATCTTCGGCCGGCGTCGGTCAGGATGCGCAACGTGGTCTCCGGCGCGGTGGTGTAGATCCGCCCGCGCCGAGGCGCCTCGGCGATGGTGACGCCCACCACCCGACCCTGATCGTCGAGCGCCGGCGCGCCCGACAGTCCGGCCAACGTGCCCTTCAGCCCATCGGTGCGACCGGTTTCGGCCCACACCAGCACCGGCTCGGTGCGGGCGCCACGACCCTCCACCACCAGGTTCTCGCGGCCGAGCAGGCGAGAGCTGGCTTCGCCCGGCCGGCCTTGCGGGAAGCCCACGTGGAACGCCCTCTCGCCGCGGCGCAGGCGCTGGGCAAGCCCCAGCGGCAGGGGCGGCGCCCCGCCGTCGGTGGTCAGGATCGCGGTCTCGGCGCGTGGGTCGATCCGCACGCTGGCCGCCACGCCCCGTCCGGGCGAGACCACGATGGCCGCCTGCGAGCAGCCCTCGACCACATGGCGGGCGGTCACCCAGACGCCGGAAGCGGCGATGGAGAAGGCGGTGCCGGCCCCGGCTTCCGTCTTGTCGGACACTTCGACAACCACCGAAGGATCGAAGGGTGAAGCGGGCCCTAGCGCCGCGCCCTCGGCCTCCGAGGTCGGTGGCGGGGCCGGCGGGGCGTCGGCGCGTTCCTGGCGACCGACCGCGGCCAGCAGCAGGCCCACCACCACCACGGCGTAGATCAGCCAGTCGGGCAGCCTGGGGAAATGCATCGGCGGGCCTTCGCCTCCCTCAGCCCGACACGGCCGCGGCGAGGATCAGGGCGGTGGCGATCTTGGCGCCCACCAGCAGGGCGGCGGCGGCCATCTCACCCTCCTGGATCCGCCGGGGCAGGCCATGCAGGATCAGGTCCACCAGCCGGAAGGTCAGCAGTTGCACCAGTGTGATCGCCACGCCCCACAGCGCTAGGTCGATCACCCCTGTCGAGGCCTTCAGCGACACGGCCAGCGGAATCGCCAGCCCTACCAGCACGCCGCCCAGCGACACCGCCGCGGCGGTATTGCCCTCGCGGATCAGCCGGATCTCCTTGTGCGGCGTCAGCATGACGTAGAGCGCGGCGGCGGCGAACAGGATCACCACCGTGACGGCGGCGTGCAGCAGGGTGATCGGAAAGCCGGTGGCGAAGGCCTGAATCTCCGGCGACTGCAGGGGAATGGTCATGCGGCGCGGCTCCCGTGGACGACGGTCCTCGATAGCACGTCGCCCCAGGCCCACAACGGGCCGTTGCGAGCGCGGCGCTTGCGCCTACTCCGCCGCCTCCGCCCGCTCGGCCTTGCGCCGGGCGCTGGCGCGGACCTTTTCACTCTCGCTCTTCAACTGGCCGCAGGCGGCGAGAATGTCGCGGCCGCGGGGCGTGCGGATCGGCGAGGCGTAGCCGCCGCGGTTGAGGATCGCGGCGAAGGCCTCGATGGTCTTCCAGTCCGAGCACTCATAGGGGCTGCCGGGCCACGGGTTGAACGGGATCAGATTGATCTTCGCCGGGATGCCCTTGAGAAGTTGGACCAGCGCCTTGGCCTCGGCCGGGCTGTCGTTGACGCCCTTCAGCATCACGTATTCGAAGGTCACCCGCTTGGCGTTCGACAGGCCCGGGAACGCCCGGATGCCGGCCATCAGCTCAGCCAGCGGGTACTTCCTGTTCAGCGGCACGAGCTGTTCGCGCAGGGCATCGTTCGTTGCGTGTAGAGATATGGCCAGCATGGCCTGGGTCCGCTCGCCCAGGGCCTTGAGCTCCGGAACCACGCCCGAGGTGGAGACGGTGATCCGCCGGCGCGAGATGGCGATGCCCTCGTTGTCGGCGATGATGTCGATGGCGGCGGCGACGTTGTCCAGATTGTAGAGCGGCTCTCCCATGCCCATGAAGACGATGTTGGAGAGCCGGCGGTCCTCCTTGGGCGAAGGCCATTCGCCCAGGTCATCGCGCGCCACCTGCACCTGGGCGACGATCTCGGCGGCGGTGAGGTTGCGGACCAGCGCCTGGGTGCCGGTATGGCAGAAGGTGCAGTTCAGCGTGCAGCCTACCTGGCTGGAGACGCAGAGCGCGCCCGCCCGGCCCACGTCGGGGATGTAGACCGTCTCGATCTCGATGCCGGGCGCGGTGCGGATCAGCCACTTGCGCGTGCCGTCCTTCGAGACCTGGCGCTCGACGATTTCCGGCCGGGCGACGGTGAAGGCCTCGGCGAGCGACGCGCGCATCTCCTTGGCCACGTCGGTCATCTGGGCAAAGTCAGTGACGCCGTAGTGGTGGATCCAGCGCCAGAGCTGGCTCGCCCGCATCTTGGCCTTCTCGGGCCGCACGACATCCGCATCGATCAGCGCCTGGGCAAGCTCCGCCCGCGTTTGCCCCGAAAGGTTCGGGACGACGGCGGCGCGCGGCTTAGCTGGCGCAGGCGAAAGGTCGAGGGTCACGCCCAAGGGGGAAGCATCCTGTCTGGAGGTCCCGGAATATAGGCGAGAGGTGAACGCCCACCAAATCGACCGCCTGTCGCAGGCGCCCTACGCGAGCGTTTCGTCCAGCCAGTCGTAGATCCGCGCGAAGGACGTCCGGCTCGCGCCCACCTGGCAGTGGGAGCCCGCGCCCTCGGCGGCGGTGAAGCGGACCATGGTCTTCTGGCAGGTCAGGTGGTCGAAGAGCTGCTGCGGCTGGCCCTTGAAGAACAGGTCGTCGTCGGCGTCGCAGACCAGCGTGGGACAGCGGATCTTTTCCGCCACGCCGTCCTTCACATTGTAGGCCAGGGTCTTGGCGAAATACTCCCGCGGGCTCCTGGCGCCGGTGACGTACATGCCGTGGGTGAAGGCCCAGCGCGCCGTGGGCGAGGCCTTCATGGCGTTGGCCAGCAACGCATCGATGGGCGGGGCGCTCGGCGCCGTCAGCATCTTCAGGAAGATCGCTCGCTGGGCCGGCGGCACGGCGGCCAGGTGCGACTGCGCGTAGTCGTAGAGCCCGTCGTCGGCGATCATGGCGGCGAGGCGAGGCTCGAACGCCGCGGCCCGCGGCGCCAGCACCCCGCCCAGGCTCTCGCCCATCAACGCGATCCGCTTAGGGTCGACGCCCGGCTGCTTCAGCACCCAGTCGACCGCCGGGGTCACCACCTTTTCCCAGTCGGGGCGGAAGACCAGGCCTTCGCGGTGGATGGGGCCGAATTGGCCGGGGCCGTCGAAGGCCAGCACGTTGTAGCCACGCTCCACCGCCGCCCGCGCGCCGCCCATGTGCAGCTCCTCGGCCGAGCCGTCGAAGCCGGTGTGCAGGATCAGCGTCGGGCGCTTGCGGGCCCCGCGGTCCGGGCGATGGAAGTAACCTGGCAGGGTGGTGTGTTCGTAGGGGATCTCCACCGGCACGATCGGCGGATCGTAGAGGGCGGCGCAGGCCTTGTAGCAATCCACCGATAGCTTGTAGGCGCGGGCGATCCGCGGGTCCTTGGGGTTGGCGTGGAGGAAGAACTCCGACGAGCGGTAGTAGTTGGAGGCCCGCAGGAACCCGTCACGGGCGCTGACCTTGTGGCCGCGGGCGAGCTGACCCTGGGCCTCCTTGGCCGTGCGGTCGGCGGTGGCGTTCCAGGCGTCGTACCAGCTGTCGTAGTCGCCGGCCCTGATCGCCGACGACGTCGCCAGCACTTCGCCGAACTGCGCGCCGCCATATTCGGCGTTGCCGAAGGCGCGCACCGTCTCGAACCAGAACTGATCGTCGTCCGGGAACAGCGGGTGCCTTGGCTGCGGCGGCGCGGCGGGAGCGGCGGCGGTCTGGGCGTCGGCGCCCGTCGCGCTCGCGGCGGCGAGCGCCAGCGGCGCGGCGAGCGCAAGCAGGCTTCTGCGATTCATGGGGATTTCTCCAAGCGAAGGCGACGGTTTCGCTTGGCCCTATGCGCCGGCTGCGCTACAAACGCAAATAAATTTGCATTAAGGATTACTTTTGCCTCGAACGACCCGTCCCGGCGGCCGCACCGCCCGCACCAAGGCCGCGGTGTTCGAGGCCGCCGCCGCCCTGGTCGCCGAGCGTGGCCCCGAGGCCGTCGCCATGACCGATATCGCCAGGCGCGCGGGCGTCGCGGCGACCAGCCTCTACCGCCGCTGGGGGGACGTGCGCGCCCTGCTGCTGGAGGTGGCGGTGGAGAAGCTGGTGGCGGACTCGCCCTTGCCGGACACCGGCTCGCTGCGCAGCGATCTGCGGGTCTGGGCGCGTCGCGTCGCGGCCGGCCTGCGCGCGCCAGGCGGCTCGCCGTTCTTCCGCATCATGCTGGCCAACGCGCCGACGCCCGGCGATGGCGACATCGGCCGCGCGACAGCCTTTGGGCCGCGCCTGCAGCAGATCGCCACCATGCTCGACCGCGCCGCCGCCCGCGGCGAGACGGTCCCGCCGCTGATGGACGTGATCGACCACCTGCTGGCGCCGATCTACATGCGGACCCTGTTCGGCGCCCCGATCGGGGCCGCCTTCGCCCACGACCTGGCCGACCGGCTATGCGGCCCGGCCAGGGGCGATTCCCAGATTTAACGGTATTTTGACCCAAAGGCGGTTGGTTGCCGGCCATGCGCTACCTGGCCCTCTGCATCGCCCTGCTCCTTCCCGCCGCAGCCCCGGCCTACGCCCAGGCCCAGGCGGACGCCCCGGCCGCGACGCCGCCTGCCGCGTCTTCTGCTACGGCTGCGGATGCGCCCTCCGGCAGCCTGCGCGACTTCTGCGCTGACCGGCCAGGCCGGGCGACGCCGCCCTGCATCCTCGACGCCGGCCATATCCAGGTGGAGACCGCGCTGGACGACGCGGTCTTCCAGCGCAACGACGGCGCGCAGGCGACGCTCAGCACCTATGGCGCAACCGAGGTCCGTTTCGGTATCACCTCGACGCTGGAAGCCGAGGTCGCCTGGGCGCCGCTGATTGTCGACCACGAGCGCGGGGCGAGCGACCGCACCGGCGTGGGCGACCTGACCGTGGGCTTCCGCACCGCGCTGCTGCCGCCCGGCGGCGACGGCCCGCAGGTCGCCCTGCAGGCCTTCGTCACCGCCCCCACCGCGACCCACGGCCTGGGCGCGGGGGGCTGGGCCGGAGGCGCGCGCCTGCCGATCTCAGCGCCGCTGGGCAAGAGCCTCTCCTTCGGCATGACCCCCGAGGTCGACGTGGTGCGCAACGCC
>DATAUR010000040.1:0-26129 GCA_036268175.1 Phenylobacterium sp.
GCGACAACGGGATCGACGACCCCAAGCCGATCCCCGACCTCTCCGGCCCCAAGGCGCAGTTGAAGGCGCCGCAGGACCCGGCGGAGCAAAAGTTGAAGCCTTTCATCCACGGCCTGATCACCGAGGAGTTCGATGGGCCGGAGCCGACGCCGGCGGTGCTGGAGGGGCTGGCGGCCTATGTCCGGGCGCTGAACCCCGCCGCCTGTCCGGCCAGGGCGCGCGAACCGCTGGGCGTGGCGCTGCTGATGTCCGACGCCCGCCGCGCGCTGAAGGCGGCGCAGGGCGCGGCGGCGGCCGGCGACGACGCCACCGCCATCTTGATGATCGCCAGCGCCCGCAGCCGGCTGGGCCTGATCGACGAGCGGTTCGCCGCGCCCGCGCTCGCCAAGCCGCGCGCCGACCTGCGCGCCGCCAGCCGGCGCCTGGAAGCCATCCAGGCCGCCCTGCACGACCGCCGGCCGGACGCCAACGTCGAGCTCGCCGCGTGGCTCGCCAGCTCGCGGCCGCTGGAAGCCGAGCTAGCCGCGCGCCAATCGGCCTCGCTGTTCGAGCCGGCCCTATTGGCGCAGGCGATGCACCGGCGCTTGCCCGGCTAGCCGGCAATCTATATGACGCGCCTTCCGCCGGGAGGCCCGCTTCCCTTGGCGTTAAGGTGCGGTGGCCGAGTGGTTGAAGGCGCACGCTTGGAAAGCGTGTTTAGGGGAAACTCTAACGTGGGTTCGAATCCCACTCGCACCGCCAATCATCTCCTGGAAATCTGGATTTTCCGGCGAGCTTGGCGCCTTGGCCGAGCGAGCGACGCGTTGACACCCCCCGCGCCCGGTGAACACGTTCAGGTTTCAGCGTTTGGGAGTTGGGCCATGCGGAACCTGAAGGCGGCGCTCGGCGCCGCGGGCGCCTTGATGCTGCTCGGAGCGGGGGCGGCGCGGGCCGATACGTTCGTTCTGTACAACACCCCTGAGGATTGCGCCGCCGGCTGCGAGCCTCCGGGCGATGGCTCGGCGGGGCCGGATGGGTCCGGAGGCCTCGTGCTATTTGGCTCGGATAACCAGTCGGACGTAGGCACCACGGCGACGCTGCTCGCCACGGCTTCTGCGCCAGAAGTTCTGAAATTCAACTACGTCTACCAAACGTTCGATGAGTTCGGCACCGACTTTGACCCGGCAGGCTATGTTTTGAACGGCGTTTTCACCCAGCTTTCTGTGTACGAAAATTCTGTTAATCCCCTCGACCCTTTTGATCCTACCATCTTCCCCGAATACGCACCTGAGACTGGATCGGTGACTTTCAGTCTTTCAGCAGGGGATACTTATGGCTTCTATGTTCTGACGGGTGACAACATAGATGGGCCGGGGTCTATCGACTTCACGTTGGTCGGCGGCTCTCTCCAACTGGCGATTCCGGAACCGGCCACCTGGGCCATGATGCTCGCCGGGTTCGGCCTGGCCGGGACGTTCCTGAGGCGCGAACGCCGCGCCTGGGCCTGAACGACCTCGGCGCCATGGGCGAGCTGACGCCGCGACCGCGATGAGCCGGCGCCCGACCGGCGGCGGATGGCGAGACCGGTGAAAGTGTCGCGGTTTCACAGCCTTGGCTGAGCCGACCGCTTCCTTTGGTCGCGAAAAACATCGTCATGCGAGCTTGCTTTTTTGCTGACGGCGAAGCTGAATTGCCCCGGGCCAAGTTCGGGGGGCGACCATGGCGGCCACCAAGGGACGGAGAAGCATGTCCGGACGCGGGCGCTGGCGGCGCGCGCTGTTGGCGGTGGCCGCCTTGAGCCTCGCCGCTGCGTCCCAGGCCCGGGCCTATCAGTTCGGCGATTTCCTGAAGGGCGCGGCGTCGCAGCTCGCCCAGCACCTGCCGGCCACGCCGCCGCCGAGCAAGCCGACCGCGCCGACTCCCGCGCCGGGCGCGACGGGCGTCCCAGGGGCCATGGGCCTGCAGGGCCAGAGCTCGGCGACGCCGCTGCACAAGCTCGGCACCGACGCCGTGGCGGTGGTCGACTCCGCGGCCGGCGCCAAGACGGTGCAGCCGATGGACTACGTTTTCGCCGGGCAGACCTTCAGCCTCGGCCCCAAGGGCGTGGTGACGCTGAGCTACCTGTCGGGATGCCTCACCGAGGTGATCTCGGGTGGCACGGTCACCGTCTCGCCCACCGGCAGTCGGGTCACCGGCGGCAGGCTGCAGGCGCGCGCGACGCCGGGCTGCCACACCGCCAGGCCGATCATCCTGGCCAACGCCTCCGAAGCCGGGGCGACGGTCAACCGGATCACGCCATTCACGGGCGTCAACTGGGATGAGCGGACGCTGAAGTCCGGCCCGCCGGTGTTCAAGTGGGACAAGGCGCTGGGCGCCGCCGTCACCATCCGGGTGAAGGACATGGACAAGGACGGCCAGCCGGTGATCTGGCAGGTCGCCTCCACCCAGAACTGGGCGGCCTATCCCTCCACCGCGGCGCCGCTAACGCCGGGCGAGCCCTTCAAGGCCGAACTGCTGGTCGACGACAAGGTGGTCGCCAGCACGCTGTTCTCCATCGACCCGACCCTGGACGTGTCCAACAGCGTGGCCAACCGCGTTGTCCCGCTTTCCAAGTCCTAGGGAGATCGCCGCCGGAGTCCGGCCGTGGCTGCATCGCCAGCGCCGCCGGATCCTGGTGGCTTTGTTGCTGGGCGTCGTGGCGGGCGCCGCGGCGATCCTGCCGCCGACCCGAGAGTTCGAGCTGCGCGGCATCGACTACCTGCTGCCGGTGCGCCAGTTCGCCTTCGGGCCGCTGTTCCCGCCCTCGAAGTCGGACGCCGTGGTGGTGGCGATCGACGAGCAGATCTACAAGACCGAGCCTTTCTCCAACACGCCCAAGGTCGCCTGGACCCCCTATTACGGCAATGTGCTGAACGCGGTGGACGCCGTGGGCCCCAAGGCCATCGGCCTGGACATGGTGTTGCCCACGACGCTGGACCGGCCGGAACTGCTGCTGGGTTACGACCGCCCGTTCCTGCTGGCCCTGCGTTCGGCCGCCGACCACGGTCACCTGGTGATGGGCCAGACGCGGCTGTCGGGTGGGCTGCTCGCGCCCTACGCCGGGCAGGTGCTGGCGGCGCGCGGCCAGGACAATGTGCGGATGCTGAACCTGTACGTCGACGACGACGACGTCATTCGCCGCTACTGGCGCGCCTTCCGCGACGAGGGCGGCGGCGAGAACCTGTCGTTCGGCGCGGAGCTGGCCAGGCGAGCCGGGGCGAAGATCCCGGCCGGCGACTTCATCATCAACTACAACACCGGCCCCGGCGACGTGCCGGTCTACAGCATGGCCGACCTGTCGGCCTGCGCGGAGGCCGGCAAGACCGGCTATTTCCGCAAGGCCTTCGCCGGCAAGGTGGTGCTGTTCGCCGAGACGCTGGACGTCGAGGACCGCTTTCGCGCCGCCAAGCACCTGGACTGGCACGAGGCGGCCAGCGCCCGCGCCGCGCCCGCCCGCTGCATCCTGGCCGCCGATCCCAAGCGCTTCGCCGCGGCGGTGGAGCGCCCGTCGATGCCGGGCGTGCTGATCCATGCCGCGGCGGTCAACACGCTGACCAAGAACATCGCGCTCAAGCAGGCCTCGCCGCTGGCCACCTTCGCCGTGGTCGGCCTGGCGACAGCCTTCCTGGCGAGCGCCTTCCTGCTGCTGCCCCCGGTCACCGGCGCGGTGCTGGGCATAGCGACGCTGTTCGCCGAGCTGGTGGGCTCGGTCCTGGCGTTGAAGGAACTGGTCGTGCCGCCGGCCATCAGCCTGCTGAGCACCGCGATTGTCGCCTACACCCTGATCTACGCCTACCGTTTCGTCATCGAGGACCGCGAGAAGCGCTGGGTGCAGCACGCCTTCCGCCACTATCTGGCGCCGGCCCTGGTCGACAAGATGATGGAGGATCCCGACGCCCTGAAGCTCGGCGGCGACAAGCGCTGGATCACCGTGATGTTCACCGACATCGCCGGCTTCACCACCATCAGCGAGAGCCTGAAGGACAGCCCGGAAAAGCTCATTGAGCTGATGAACCGCTACCTGACCCTGATGTCCGGGGTGGTGGCCCGCAACGACGGCTACATCGACAAATATATCGGCGACGCGGTGATGGCGGTCTGGGGCGCCCCGCTGGCGGTGGAGGACGCCGAGCGCAAGGGGGTGGAGACCGCGCTGCAGTGCCAGGAGGCGCTGGCCGAATTCAACCGCGACGTGGTCGGCGACTATCTGCCGAACGGCAAGCTCGGCACCCGCATCGGGGTCGCCACGGGCTTCGCGGTGGCCGGCAACATGGGCTCGACCCAGCGGCTGAACTACACGGTGACCGGCGACATGGTGAACCTGTCGGCCCGGCTGGAAGGCGCCAACAAGGAATACGGCACGTCCATCATGATCAGCGAGCTCACCGCGCAGGCGGCGGGCGACGGCTATGTGCTGCGTCGGCTGGACCGGCTGGTGGTCAAGGGCAAGACCGAGCCGATCGCGGTGTTCGAGGTGATCGGCCGGCGGGGCGAGGTCCCGGGCGAGGCGCTGGCGCGGCTGGCGAAATTCGACGAGGGCCTAGCCCTGCACGACGCGCGGGATTTCGTCGCGGCCCGCGGGATCTTCCTGGCGCTGGCGCCCGCCGACCCGCCATCGCAGGTGTACGCCGAACGCTGTGCGGCCTATTCTGAAACGCCGCCGCCCGCCGACTGGCAGGGCGAATATGTGATGACGCACAAATGAGGGGGATGTGATGAGCGAACCCGCGATCATCGGACGCCGCAGCGTGCTGACGGGCGTCGCCGCCATCGGAGCCTTGGGCGCCGGAGCCTTGGGCGCCACGCCGGCGCTGGCGCAGTTCGCCGGCCTGCCCAATATCCCGCTGCCGCCCGGCGTCGACGCCAGCAGGTTCAGCGCCCTGGCCGGCCAGGTCTCCACGGTGATCAACAGCATGCAGCTGACCGAGGCCGACGAGATCGCCATGGGCAACGCCTACTACGAGCGGTTCATCGAGGAGTCCGGCGGCCTGTACAATTCCCAGAACATGCAGGACGCCCTGCACCGGTTCGCCGAGCCGGTGATCGCCACCTCCAAACGCAGCGGCCTGAAGTGGGAAATCGCGCTGATCGACAACGAGACGGTCAACGCCTGGGCGCTGCCCGGCGGCAAGCTGGCGGTGCACAAGGGGCTGATCCGCTATGTGGCGACGCCCGACGAACTGGCCGCGGTGATCAGCCACGAGCTGGCCCACGCCGAGTTCAGCCACGGCATCGCCCAGATCAAGAACAAGAAGTTCGTCCAGGGCATGGGCGGCATCGCCAAGCAGCAGATCGTCGACAAGGTCGCCGCCAGCAAGGCGGGCGCCGCGGGCGCCTTCATGACCAGCGAGGTGCTGACCGCCTTCGAAGGCCCGATCTACGACATGATCACCAGCGGCTATTCCCAGGACCTGGAATACACCGCCGACGGTCACATCGTGGCGGTGTTCCACAACCTGGGCTACGACACCGGCCACGCCACCGACTTCTACAACACCCTGCTGCGGCTGATTCCACCGGGGACCAAGGCGACCACTTCGCTCTATGCCACCCACCCCGGCACCAAGGACCGCATCAAGCGGCTGCAGAAGGAGATCCTGGCCGACAAGTCGCCGATGGGCGCCAACGCCGGCCATCCGGGCTGGACGGAGCTGAAGGGCTCCTTCCCCACGCTCACCCACTTCCGGCTGACCTAGGGCGGCGGCGGCACCACCTCGGTCTCGTTCCAGGCGCGCGCCAGGGCGGCCGCGACCTGGTCGGCGAGGTCGCGCACCGGTTCGAGGTAGCGCTGGGTCGCCTGCGCCTCGCTCATGGCGGTGCGGTAGTAGAACATGGTGATGGCGCCGAGCGGGCTCTCCGGCGCCTTGGCCTCCATGATCGGCACCGCGAAGCTTCGCGTGGGGTTGTCCCGTGGCCGCCTGATGGTCGCGTAGCCATTGCGCCGGGTACGTTCGAGCACCGCCTGGGTCCGCGCCAGGCCCTCATCGATGGCTCCCGGTTCGCCCGTCGCCGCCAGGGAGCGCAGGATGACCTCCCGCTCCTCCGAAGCGCAGGCGGCGAGGTAGGCGCGGCCCACGGCGCTCATCAGCATGGAGACCCGGCGGTTGAGGAAGTTCTCCTCCCGCGAGAACGGGCTGATGTGGCGGGTGGTCAGCCGCACGAGCATGCAGTCGGTCTCGCTGGTCGCCAGCGACACCTGCCACTTCTGCGTCCGAGTGAAGGCGTCGAGCAGCGGCTGGGCGACGTCGACCACCAGGTCGCGGTGGCGCAGGCCGGCCGACAGCCGCAGCACGCCGTGGGCCAGGGCGTAGCCCTCGCGCCGCGACACCCGCAGCACATAGCCAGCCCCGATCAGGGTCTCCAGCAGCCGCACCAGGGTCGCCTTCGGCAGGCCCGTCGCCTGGTGCAGGGTCTCGAGCGCGGTCACGCGCTGGCGGTTCAGCGCCTCGAGCACCTTGAGCGCCCGGATCACGGAATTGACCGACTCGCCGTTGTCCATGCTTAGGCTCCCGCCTCAGGAAGATTCCGCAGCGTGGAATAAATCAAGATTTGTCCGGCCGCGCGGCGCCCTAAAGTCGATATTTCCTCGCCTCAAAGGGGCGCGTCGTTTCGAGGCTGGCTAGATGACCGATATTCGTAGGCAGGATCTGCGGCGGCCGACCGTCGCCCTGACGCTGGGGCTGGCGCTGGGATTGCTCGCCCTGGCCTTGCCGACCGCGGCCGCCGCGCACATCGTCAAGGGCGAGGCGATCGGGTTCGTCAGCGGCTTTCTGCATCCGATTTCCGGCCTGGACCACATCATCGCCATGGTGGCGGTGGGCCTGTGGGGCGCGCAGCTTGGCCGGCCGGCGATCTGGCTGCTGCCGGTGACCTTTCCGCTGGTGATGGCGTTCGGGGGGTTCCTGGGCCTGATCGGCGTGCCGCTGCCGGGCAGCGAGATCGCCATCGCGCTGTCCGGCGTCTGCCTGGGGGCGGTCGTGCTGACCGAGTTCCGGCCACCGCTGTGGGTCGCCGCGGTGCTGGTGGGGACCTTTGGCCTGTTCCACGGCTACGCCCATGGCGCGGAGCTGCCGCCCGGGCAGAACGCGCTGCTCTACAGCCTGGGCTTCATCATCGCGACGGGCCTGCTGCACGCCACCGGCATCGCTATCGGCGTGGTCCACCGCTGGACGTGGGGGCGGTTGGCGTTGCGCGCGGCCGGCGCGGCGATCCTCTCCGGCGGCGCCTTCTTCCTGTGGACCGCCCTGGCTTAGAGCCGTCACCTCGCCCGAGCGCGTGGCCCTTCGGTCTAGCCCTTCGGCGGCGTGAACCAGATCGGCGAGGACCAGGCCCGCTCCTGGATGGTCGCCGGCGCCTTGGCCGGGATCGGCAGGTGGTTGGCGATGGCCAGCAGGGTCGTCCAGCGCGGCGTCGGGATCTCCAGCACGCGGGCGTAGTAGACGGCCGGGATGTGGGCGTCGAAGGTCGGGTCCTGCCAGACCGCGGTCAGCATCGGCGCGCCGATGGTGTTGGCGTATTTGCCGGTGGTCAGGTTGACGGTGTCGCCCACCGCCGGCGCCTTGCCGGTGCGCGGATCGTCCCTGCGCCCGCCGGACAGCGCCACGTCGAAGACCTTTTCCTTATAGGCCTTGCCGTCCAGCCAGACCTTGATGATCTGCATACGGTCGAGGTTGGCGCCGTCAGGATCCTTGCTGGCCTGCAGGATGAAGCGCGGAGCCTTGCCGCTGGCCGCCGGCAGGTCCGCGCCCATCGGCACGCCCTTGGCGTAGGCCTGCTTCACCCAGTCGGCTTTCTGCAGCATGGCCTTGTCGAAGGTCCAGCCGCCGAACATCCGTACACGGATGCGAGTGCCGCTGGTGGCGAAGGTTTCCTTGCGCTTCAGCGCCGCGAAGATCGCGTCGCGGGTGTTCTGCTCGGCCCAGACGCCGGTGAGGCCGGCCGAGCTGAATTGCACCGGATCGTTCTCCCGCTGGCCGTTCGGCCGCAGGCCCTCATGCGCCCCCATGCCCAGCGCCGCGCGCGCCGCGGCGCCGGTGGGCAGCATGGTCTTGGGGTCCAGGCCGCTGATGCCGCTGGCGTAGCCGCTCTCGTCGCTGACGGTGAGGCCATTGTGGATGTCGGAGCCGCCGGTCACGCCCATCTTGAAGGGGTTGGCGCCGACCATCGACTGCACCACCAGGCCGCGACCGTAGGCCTGGCGGATGTAGGAGCCGTCCTGCTTGGGCGCGGTCTCGCCCTTGTAGATCCGGTCCATGATCTCGAAATTGGCGAACTCGTCGCTGGGCGACAGCTCAGGCGTGGTGTCGGACGAGCCCTTGGTCTGGGCGATCTCCGCGAGCGGCTCGTTGAGCGCGCGCTCCTGGGCATAGGCCTCGTCGATCGGCCGGCCGTCGGACATGTTCCAGTCGAAGTCGTGGCCGTCGCTGAGGTTCGAATTGTGCGGGATGGCCAGCACGTCGATGCCCTGGCGGCGGACCGACTCCAGGTATTTCCAAAGGTCTTCCGGCTTGTTGGAATCCACCGCGGTGAAGGGCGCCGGCGCGTGGTTGGCGTCGAAGATCACGTTGCGGTGCATGTGGGTGCCGTAGCCGGCGCTGGCGGTCCACTCGTAGGCGACGAAGGTGGTGAACTTGCCCGGTTCGTAGTTGGCGTTGGCGGCCTTCATCTCGACGTTCCAGCCGTCGGAGGCTTCGGCGGCGGCCTTGATGTCCTCCGCCCCGCCCCGCTTGGCGCCGCCGACGATCGCGGCCGCCTGGAAGAACGCCCGCTGTCCACCGGCGGCCAGTTCCTTGCCGAGCGCGCTCTTGGAGAAGGCGCTGTCGGGATTGTCGAGCTGGGTCATGGCGCCCAGGAATTCGGAGTGGTCGGTGACCGCGGTGAAGTCCAGCGGCCAGGCGCGTTTGGCCGGCACCATGCCGCTGACGGCCAGGCCCTGCTCCTTTTGCACCTGGGCGGCCGGCACCATCACCGTCTCGCCGCGGGCGAACTTGTAGGCCTGGTCGGGCGTCACCTTGGTGCCGAAGGTCCAGGCGTCGAAGGACATCACCGTGTGCAGGTGCAACTCGCCGAAGAAGGCGCGGCGGCCGGCGGGATCGACCTGGCCGGCGGGCGCGGCGTGCGGGGCCCTGGCGGCCAGAGTCCTGGCGGAGGCGGCCTTGGCGGCGGGCGCGCTGTCGCGACCGAGCGCGGCGCCGGCGGTGACGGCGACCGCTCCACTCGCCGCCACCAGGGCGGTGGTGAGCCACAGTCTTTGCTTGTTCATCGCAAGGCCTCCCTTCAACTCTCTTCGTCGCTCATGTGACGCGCGCGCCGTAACGCCAGATCCAACCGGCCAGCAGCAGGCCGAGCGCGGCCAGCCAGCTGCCGCCCACCCGCACCGCGACGATCATCCACAGCCGCTGCAGCGGGAGCGTCAGCGAGGCGGCCACGGCGAACACCGCAAAGACGCTGGCCCCCATGCCGAGCAGGGTCGCCAGATGCGGCGCGGTCAGCGTCGCGCCGGCGAGGTCCGCGAAGCCCCGCAGCAGGCCCAGGGCCGCGGCCGCGGCGGCGCTGCCATAGGGCGCGAGCGGCGCGTTGCCGGCCAACAGGCCTCCGATCAGCAGGAAGATCGCCGCCGTCGCGCCGGAAACCGCCACCACGGGCGCCGCCACGCCGCTGAGTGCGATCGTTCCGCCGACCAGCCAGGCAAGCGGCAGCACCGCCAGCAACAGCCGCGCCGTGGTCGGCCCGCGCAGGCCTGCGAACAGGCCCATGGCGATCACCGGAATGGAGTCCTCGGGGCTTAGCCCGAAATGGGTGATCCCGTCGTAGAGCGGCCCCATGCCGCTCACCACCAGGTGCGCTTGCGCGATGGCCGGCGTCAGGACCAGGGCGGTCGCGGCGACGAGGATGCGGGCGGCGCGCCGCATCACACGGCTCCGAACACGATGGCGCTGTACTGGATCGTCCACATGGCGCCCAGCGCGCCTATGGCGTAGGTGGGCGCGAGCGCCACGGGCTGGGCCCACTCGATCGCCATCAGTCGGAAGGCGCGCTTCAGCGCCAGCACCACGGCGATAAAGGTCAGCTGGCCGATCTCGACGCCGATGTTGAACAGCACCAGCGCCAACAGCAGCGCGCCCTTCTCTAGGCCCAGCGTCGAGAGGCCGTTGGCGAAGCCCATGCCGTGCAGCAGGCCGAAGATGAAGGCGACGACCCAGGGATAGCGGATCGTCAGGCTGGTCCCGCCACTCTGCGCGCGCAGCGCTTCCGGGGCGATGAACAGGATGGAGAGCGCGATCAGGGCGTTGAGCACCGGCGTCGACAGGTGGATCAGTCCGAGCGTCGCCGCCGCCAGCGTCAGGCTGTGCGCCAGGGTGAAGGCGCTGACCGTCTTCAGCAGCGCCCAGCGGTCGCGGACGATCAGCAGGAGGCCCAGCACGAACAGCAGGTGGTCGGGCCCGGTGAGGATGTGCTCGATCCCGAGCAGCAGGAAGGCCGGGACCGTGGTCGGCGCGCCCTTGGCCAGCGCCAGCCGCACGCGGGGCGCCTCCGGCCGCACGATGGTGTCGAGGCCGTTGCCGTTCAGCAGCCGTACACGGACGAAGACGTCGGTGATGGTGTCTTCAAGCCCTTCGATGGTGACGGTCTGGCCGTCCAGGGGCGAGGCGCTAGACGCCCGCAGGCTCCATCGCCGGATCAGGAAGCCGTCGGCGGCGTACTGGTCGACGGGCGTCTGCTCCAGCCAGCCGTTGGAGAGGTGTGGCACCAGGTGGATGGCCACATCGCCCATGGTCGGCTGCTTCCAGATCGCGGCGTAGGTGTTGGCGCCGGTCTGGTCGATTTCCAGATAGGCCGGGCGCACCTCGTGGGCGAACGCCGGGCGGCCCAGCAAGCCGAACAGCAGCATCGCCAAGGCCAGGAGGAGCCGTCTCATTGGCCGGCCTTGCCATCGGCGCGCACCACGGTGAAGCGGCGGGCGACCTTATTGAAGGCCGCGGCGTTCGCGCGGTCCTGCGCGTCCTGCAACAGGTCGGAGCGCACCCGGTCGCGGACGTCGGCCAGCGGCGCCTGCCGGGCCGTCTCGCGGGCGTCCACATAGATCAGGTGCCAGCCGTAGGCCGAGCGATAGGGCCCCGACCAGCGCCCGACCGGCGCGGTGTAGACCGCGTCGGAAAAGGGCGTGTGGCCGAACAGCCGCGCCACCTGCTCCGGCTCGAAGGCCGAGAAGTCGTAGAGGTCCGGGAACGGATCGCCGAGCTCCGGCGCCCGGGTGACGCCAGGCGCGAGCTTGGCCAACACGGCGCGCGCGCGGGCCTGCGCCGCCTGGTCGCCGCCCGGCCCGGCCTCGAAATAGATGTGGCTGAAGGTGGCGCGGGGCGCGGCGGCGTAACGCGCGGCGTGGGCGTTGTAGTAGCTGGCCAGTTGCGCATCCGTCGGCTCCGGCGGCGCGGCCAGGTTCTGCAGCAGGAACTGCTCCTTCTGCACCACGCGGCGGCGCACGATCTCGTCGTCCTGGTCGAGCTTCAGCAGCCGGCCCTGCCGGAACAGGATCTCGTCGTGGATGTCCTCGCGGATCAGGCTGCGCAGGGTCGCGGGATCGGGCGGCCGCCCGAACTGCAGGGCGTATTTGCGCGAGAGCTGAGCGACATGGGCCGGCGTCACCTCGATCCGGTAGACGTTGGTCCGCGCTTCATAAAGCCGCCCGCAGAGGAACAGCGCCGCCCCCAGGATCGCGAAGTGGGTGAGCGGTTCGCGCATCAGCCGGCGCAGCAGGCCGCGCACGCGGCCCGTCGCCGCCGGGTTCGGGGGCGGCGCCGTCGATGCGCGCGGATCGGCCCGGCCTGGCCGTTTCGCCTGAGCTTCGATCAACGCGCCCAGTCCTCCAACCCACCCGTGACGACGCTTCACCGCCTTAGCTGCGCCCACATCGAGGCGACAGTCAAACCTCCATCGATTCCGCATGGCGGAACGGCGTGACGCCATCGCGGAGCCTCAAGCTTCACCTGGATTTCGAGACGGCGCCTGCAAGCTGGGCGGAAACGGCTGGACGAACGCTGTGACGTCGATTCTGGGTTGCGGCGTGTTTACGCCGGCCTTGAGCTGAGCCTATCGTCCGGCCTCGCTTTGGGATGGGGCAGGTTCCATGAAGCTATGGATGTGGACGGTCGCGGCCGTCGCGGCGGCGGCGCTGAGTGGGTGCGCCACCCCGGCGGCGGGACCGCCAGGCAAGATGGCTTCGGCCACCACGACGGACGCTCCGGCGGCCAAGCCCAAGCCGCTGCTGCCCGGCCTCGATCCGATGGTCAACGCCGACGCCTTTCCCTCCACCTACAAGGCCATGCCCAGTCGGCCCACCGCCGTGGTCGGAGCCAGCGTGTTCACCGGCACGGGCCAGTTGATCCAGAACGGCGTGGTGCTGGTGAAGGACGGCAAGATCCAGGCGGTCGGCGCGGGCCTGGCGGTTCCGGCCGGCTACGACACCGTGGACGCCCACGGCAAGTGGGTGACGCCGGGGATCATCGACGCCCACAGCCACCTGGGCGTCTACGCCTCTCCCAACGTGCCGGCCAATTCCGACGGCAACGAGCTGACCAATCCGGTGACCGCCGAGGTCTGGGCCGAGCATTCGGTGTGGCCGCAGGACCCCGGCTTCAACACCGCCCGCATCGGCGGCGTCACCACGCTCTTGATCCTGCCCGGCTCCGGCAACCTGATCGGCGGCCGGGGCGTGATCCTGCGCAACATCCCGGCGCGCACCGTCCAGGACATGAAGTTCCCAGGCGCGCCCTACGTCCTGAAGATGGCTTGTGGCGAGAACCCCAAGCGGGTCTATGGCTCCAAGGGCCGCGCGCCCTCCACGCGGATGGGCAATGTGGCCGGCTATCGCGCCGCCTGGATCAACGCCCAGGACTACCAGCGCCGCTGGAACGAGTACCGCGCCAAGATCGCCAAGGGCGAGAAGGCCGATCCGCCCAAGCGCGACCTTAGCCTCGACACCCTGTCGGCCGTGCTGCGCGGGGAGATCCTGGTGGAGAACCACTGCTACCGGGCCGACGAGATGGCCCAGATGATCGATATCTCCAAGGAGTTCGGCTACCACGTGGCCGCCTTCCACCACGCGGTGGAGGCCTACAAGATCGCCGACCTGCTGGCCGAGAACCACATCTGCGTCGCCACCTGGGCCAACTGGTGGGGCGGCAAGATGGAGATGCTGGACGGCATCGAGGCCAACGCGGCCCTGGTCGACGCGGCCAAGGGCGGTTGCGCGATCATCAAGTCCGACGACCCCGACCTGATCCAGCGGCTGAACCAGGAGGCCGCCGAGGCGCTCGCCGCCGGCCGCGCCGCCGGCCTGACCATCAGCGAGGCCGACGCCATAAAATGGATCACCGCCAACCCGGCCAAGGCCATTGGCGTCGACAAGCAGACCGGCAGCCTGGAGCCCGGCAAGCGCGCCGACCTGGTGATCTGGGACCACGATCCCTTCTCGATCTACGCCCGCACCGACCGGGTCTATCTGGACGGCGCCATCGCCTATGACCGCCATGACCCCCGTTATCAGCCGCGCTCGGACTTCGACCTCGGCCAAGCCGGCGCAGGAGTCCGCTGATGCGTAAGGTTCTGATGAGCGCGGCGGCCCCCGCCGCCCTGGCGATCGCCGTCCTCGCCTTCACCGCCTCCGCCGTCCAGGCTGAGACCGTCGCGATCACCAACGCCAAGATCCTCACCGCCGGCCCGGCCGGGGAAATCGCCTCGGGGACCGTGGTGATCAAGGACGGCAAGATCGCCGCGGTCGGCGCCAACGCCCGCGCGCCGGCCGGCGCGCGGGTGATCGACGCGCACGGCGGCGTGGTGGCGCCCGGCTTCTTCGCCACCGGCTCCCTGCTGGGCGAGGTCGAGGTGGGCTCGCTCGGCAACGACCTGTCGGTGAACAACCCGCAGATCGGCGCCTCCTTCGACATCCAGTACGGGCTCAATCCGGCCTCGGTGCAGTTCCCGGTGGCCCGGCTTGGCGGCCTGACCAGCGCGGTGGTGCTGCCGATCCCGGCGGGCCGGCGCGGCGGCGATGACGACGATGACGACACCGTCGACGCGAGCCAGTACACCGCCGGCCCCACCGACACGGGCTCCAAGTCGCACGCCCTGTTCTCCGGCCAAGGCGCGGTGATCACGCTCGGCGGCGCCGACATCCTGACGAGGCCACGGGTCGCCATGGTGGCGCCCTTCGGCGCGGGCGGGGCGGCCATCGCCGGCGGGGCGCGGGGCGCGGAGTTCGTGGCCCTGAAGGAAGCGCTGTCCGACGTCCGCGACTACATGAAGAACAAGGCCGCCTACGACCGGGCCGGCTATCGCGACCTGGCGCTCTCCAAGGGCGACCTGGAGGCCCTGATCCCGGTGGTCGAGGGCAAGATGCCGCTGGTCGCCGTGGTCAAGCGCGCGGCGGACATCCGCCAGGTGCTGGCCTTCGCCCGCGACGAGCACGTGAAGGTTATCCTCGACGGCGCCCAGGAAGCCTGGATGGTCGCGCCGGAAATCGCCAAGGCCGGCGTGCCGGTGCTGCTGAACCCGCTGGACGACCGGCCCGAGAGTTATGAGGAACTGGCCGCGACCATGGACAACGCCGGGCGGCTCTCCGCGGCGGGCGTCACCGTGGCTCTGGAGGCCACCGGCGGCTCGTCGCGGGAGCGGGAGATGCGCTATGGCGCCGGCAACGCGGTGTCGCACGGCATGGCCTATGACGCGGCGCTCAAGGCCATCACCATCAACCCGGCGAAGATCTTCGGCGTGGCCGACCGCACCGGCAGCCTCGAGCCCGGCAAGGACGCCGACCTGGTGGTCTGGACGGGCGACCCCTTCGAACCGCTGAGCCAGCCGACCGCGGTGTTCATCCACGGCCAGGCCCAGCCGATGACCTCACGCCAGACGGAGCTCCGCGACCGTTACAAGCACCTGAACGGGCCGCTGCCGCCGGAGTACAGCCACCCGTAAGGCCGCCTAGATCTGGTCGCGCAGGGTCAGGGTGACGGGCCGCGTCTGCGTCCCGCGCCTAACGTCGAACCGCACCTTGGTCCCGACCGGCTCGTCGCGCAGCATCCGCCGCGCATCGGCCAGGCCCTCCGCCACGACCGGCTTGCCGTCGATGGCGACGATCACGTCGCCGACCGCGATCCCGGCGTCGGCGCCGGCGCTGCCCTTGGCGACGTCGGTGACCGCGTAGCCGCCGTCCTTGGCGTTGATCCATAGGCCCGAGCGGTCGAAGGTCCCGACGTCCGGCGGCGTCGGCGTGATGCGCTTCAGGTACATGACCTGGTGGGCGTAGTCGAAGGTGACCACGAAGCGCTTCAGCAGCGCGCTGCCGATATTCGCCTCGTAGTTGGGATCGGCGATCGAGCCGCCCTTGGCCTCCGACAGGCCTGCCGCGATGTCGTCCACCTGCACCGGCCCCAGCTTCAGGGACGCGAGCCGCACCATGTAGGTGCGCGCCGGGCCGCCGACGCCCCAGCCGGTCACCGCGCTCGTCCCCTTGGCGAAGCGGTCGCGCAGGTGGTGGGCGTTGACGAAGGGGCTGGTGAAGTCGATCTCCGAGCGCGAGCCGGTATCGATGTCGTAGTGGGCCGGCAGGCCCATCGCCGAACCTGAAACATTGGGCAGGTGGTCGTAGAACACGAACGGGACGGCGGTCCCCAAGGCCTTCGAAGGCCGGAACCGCGCCGGATCGGTGAAGCTGATGGTGTGCTTGCCGTAGTCGATGGTGGTGACCATCCTCCGGACCAGCTCGAAGCCGACCATGCCGTCCACAGGAATGCCCTCGATGGACTTGTCGTAGACTTCGCTGGCGAACCCCATCTGGTTCTTCAGCCGAACCCCGCCGATGGCGATCTCGCCATAGTGCACGAAGCCGCTGGTCGAATGGCCATCGCCAGAGCCGCTTTCCACCGACTGGCCCACCGGCTTCAAGCCGGCCTCCTTGACCACCCGCGCCGAGAGCAGGGTATGGCCGCCGGTGTCGACGATGAAGGTGTAGGGGCCTTTGCCGTTCACCGTCGCCTGCACATAGACGTGGTTGTTGAGCAGGCGGAACGGCACGGTCGCGCTGGCCGCCCCGCCGACGATGGACGCGCCGGTCGGGGGCGTCCTGGGCATGGCGTAGGCCGAGAGCGGCCGGGCGGCGCTGAAGCTCACCTTGCGGAGGCTGGAGGTCTCGATCCCGCCCTCGCCCAGGCCCGGGTCGACGACCACCTTGTGCGCCAGCATGAGGCCGCCCTCGCGCCGATAGTCGGTATAGGTCTCGGTGAAATGCAGGAACTGCTGATCGTAGGCGATCTTCGCCAGCAGGTGGGTCTCGGCGTCGAACCAGGCGTCGAAGCGCTTGCCGCCCTTGGGGGCAATCGACAGATGATCCATCGCCCGCCCGCCAAGGGTCTCGCGCCCCACATAGCTCACCGCCGCCCCACCCTGGTTCGGCCGCCACCAGAGGTTCGCGTTGCGATAGGCGAGGTCCACCGCCATCGGGAGGCGGTCGCCGCCCATCTGTTCGACGTAGGCGCCGGAGATGTCCTGCTGCCAGGGCGTCTTGCCGTCGAAGCCGTCGCTGTTGTGGATGCCGGCGGCGTCCTGCGTCTCCAGATAGGCGCCGGTGGCCAGATCGAAGCGTTCGACCAGCGGTCCGGTGAGGCCAGACGCCTTGTGCTCGTAGTCGACGGTCGCCGCGCCGTGGGCCGGCGGATGGCCCACCGCGGCCCAATTGGCGGCGAGCACGCTGTCGGCGCTCGGCCCGGCGGATTGGCTGTTGGCGGCGCCGCTGGCGGCGGAGAGGGCCAGGGCCGCGGCGAGCAAGACTTTCATGACATCCCTTTAAATTGCCACGCGGGTCTCTCGGCCTTAGCCCTTGGTCCATGGACGATCTTGAACGCAGTTCACATCCCGATGTCCGCGAGGCCGAGCCGGGGCGCATGCGCCATGCGCCGCGCGAGACCCTGCCGCGCCATCTGCACGACCACGCTTTCGCCGCCGTGGTGCTGGCCGGCGGCTATGTGGAGGCGGGCGACACCGGCCGCCACTGGATGGAGGCGGGCGATGTCCTGCTGCATCGGGCCTGGGAGAGTCACCTCGACCGCTTCGGCCGCCGGGGCGCCGAGGTGCTGGTGCTGGAGATCGGCGACCAAGATCCCTGCTGGGGGGATATGCGCTGGCTCAGCGGCCATGTGGCCGATCCGGACGCCCTGGCGCGCCTGGCGGAGCATGACCCCGCCCAGGCCGCGCGGCGGATGCTGGCGGAGCTTAAGCCCAAGCCGGATCGCCCGGCGGACTGGCCAGACCACCTCGCCCAGGCGCTGAACGACGACCCGGCGCTCAGCCTGGGCGCCTGGGCGCAGGCGCGCGGGCTGCACCTGGGCAGCGTCAGCCGCGGCTTTCGCCAGGTGTTCGGAACCACGCCGGTGGCCTTTCGCCTGGTGCAGCGGACCAGGCGGGCGATCGAGGCGGTGCGGGGCTCCGCCGAGCCGCTGAGCCTCGTCGCCCAGGATTGCGGCTTCGCCGACCAGGCGCACATGAGCCGCGCGATCCAGCGCCTGGCGCGGACCACCCCGGCGGCGCTGCGCCGGGCGGCCTAGCTCCCCCCGCCTAGCTCCACGCGCCGCCGAGCGCGCGGGTGAGGTCGACGCTGGCCTGCAGCCGGCGCGTGGTGAGCTGGATCGCCGTCTGCTCGGCGGTGAGCGCCGCGGTCTGGGCGGTGACCACGTCGAGGTAGGTCGCCACGCCCTGGCGATAGCGGATGTTGGCCAGATCGACGGTGCGCTGGGCGGCGGTGACCGCGTCGTCGGCGTCCTTGGCTTCCACCGCCAGGCGATTGGCGAGCGCCATCTGGTCCTCCACGTCGCGGAAGGCGCCCAGCACCACGCCGCGGTAGTTGGCGCTGGCTTCCTCGAACGCCGCTTTCGACGCTCGTACACCCGCCGCGCGGCGGCCGCCGTCGAAGATCGCGCCGGCCAGTTGCGGCCCGATCAGCCAGAAGGTGTTGGGCGCCGAGAGCAGGTTGCCGGCGGCGGCGTTCTGCCAGCCGGCCGTGCCGTCCAGGGTGAGCGCCGGGAACAGGGCCGCGCGGGCCACGCCCACGTCGGCGTTGGCGGCGGCGGCGCGGCGCTCGGCGGCGGCGATGTCGGGGCGCCGCTGCAAGAGGACCGAAGGCGCGCTGACCGCCACCGTCGGTTGCGGCAGGGCCTTGTCCACCGGCGCCAGGCTGAAGTTCGAGGCGCTTTCGCCCACCAGGGCGGCGATGGCGTGCTCCATCAGCGCCCGCTGGGCGCCGACGTCGGTGCGCTGGGCCTTGGCGCTGGAGAGCTGGGTCTCGGCGCGGGCCACGTCGAGGCCGGTGGCGTTGCCGCCGTTGTGCAGGATCTTCGTCAGGTCGAGCGCCCGCGAATAGGCGGTCACCGTGGCGTCCAGCAGCCGGCTCTGCGAGTCGAGGCCGCGCAGCGTCATGTAGTCGTCGGCGAGGTCGGCCTGCAGGGACAGTCGCGCCGAACGCATGTCGGCCTGTGACGCCTGCGCCCGCTCGCCCGCGCCGCGCGCCAGGTTGCGCAACCGACCCCAGAGATCGATCTCATAGGCGACCGAGACGCCCGCCTGGGCGGTGGAATAGGCGTCGGGGCCGCCGACCCGCAGCGGCTCGTTGTCGGAGCGGCGCTGGCGGTTGGCGAGCGCGGTCCCGTCGACCTCGGGGACCAGGCCGGCGCGGGCCTGGGCGGCGAGCGCGCGGGCCTGATCGTAGGCGGCGACGGCGGCGGCCAGGGTCGGGTTGGCCTTTTCCGCGCGGGCCTCCAGGTCGTCGAGCACCGGATCGGAGAACATCGCCCACCACTGGCCGCGCGGCTGGGCGTCGGCGGGAGCGGCGGGCGTCCAGGGCCCCTGCTCCTTGTAGGCCTGCGCGATCGGGGTCGCCGGCGGCGCATACGGCGGCGCGAGCGAACAGCCGGCCAGCGCCAAGACCGTGGCGGCGAGCGCCAATCCCCGTTTCACGCTGGACCTCACGCGCCGGCTTTCTGGGTCGAGGCGCCGGCGATCCGCACCAGGTCGCCGTTGACCAGGGACTCCGGAGGGTTGTCCACCACCCGGTCCGCCCCGGTGACGCCCGAGCCGATCTCCACCGAGGAGCCCAGGTCCCGCTCAACGATGACCTTGCGGATGGTCACGTGGCTGTCGGGGCCGACGACGGCGACCACCGGGCCTTCCTGGCGGTACTGCAGGGCGGTGACCGGCAGGCGGGTGGTGCTCTGCGGCGCGGTGAGTTCGAAGCTCACCTGGGCATAGTCGCCGGACTTGATCTTGCCCTCGGGGTTGTCGAGCGACAGCTCGATCAGTTCGGCGCCGTTCTGCGGGCCCACCGACTGGGACTCGCCCTCCACCGAGGCCTTGAAGACCTGGCCCGGGTATTCCGGCACGGTCAGGTCGGCGACGACGCCCTTGTGGATCATCGCCGAATAGTTCTGCGGCGCGCGGACATAGACCCGAAGCTTGCGCTGGTCGGCGACGGTGAACAGCGCCGGATCGGTGGGCGTCCCCGCCGCGATCAGTTGGCCGATGTCGGTGTTGCGGGCGGTGACCACGCCGGCGAAGGGCGCGGTGATCTTCTTGAACGACTCCAGCGCCAGCAGGCGGTTCAGGTTGGCGCGGGCGGCGTTGACCAGCGAGGTCTTGGCCGCCAGGTCGCCGAACTTCTCGTCGGCCTCCTGCTTGGAGACGGCGTCGGCGGCCACCAGGCCTTTCCAGCGCTCGGCGGTGGTCGAGGAGAGCTGCTGGTTGGCCTGGGCGGTGGCCAGGTCGGCGCGGGCCTGCAGCACCTGCTGGTCGAGGTCGGGGGTGTCGATGTCGGCCAGCACCTGACCGGCCTTCACCGGAGTTCCGATGTCGACGTACCACTTCTTGAGGTAGCCCGAGACGCGGGCGTGGATCGGGGCGTTGTAGAAGGCCTCGATGTCGCCCGGCAGCACCAGTTGGCGCGAACCGCCGGCCTCGATCTTGGCCAGGCTGATGGTCGGGATCGTCTGTTCGTGGGTCCAGGTCTTCATGCGCTGGTCGGCGCTGACCCGGCTGATCAGGCCGCCGGCCACCACGATGACGGCGACGCCGGCGGCGATCCCGCCCGCCATCTTCAGGCGCCGGTTGGAGATGTGGGTCACCACGGGCGTGGTCACGTCATGACCGATCGGCTCATGACCAACCGCGTCGGGAGCGCCCGGCATATGGGCGGGTGAGGAGTCAGGCATAGGATTCTCCGGGGACCGGGATCGCGGTGGGCAAGGGCGCGTGCGCAGGGCGGCGGCCGTGCACCAGGCTGAAGACCACGGGGACGAACATCAGGGTGGCGACGGTGGCGAAGATCAGGCCGCCGATGACGGCGCGGCCCAAGGGCGCGTTCTGCTCGCCGCCTTCGCCCAGGCCCAGCGCCATGGGCGTCATGCCGATCACCATGGCGAGCGCGGTCATCACCACCGGGCGGAAGCGGGTGAAGCCGGCCTCGGTGGCGGCGCGGACCGCGTCGCCGGTGGCCGCCAGGCGCTCACGCGCGAAGCTGATCACCAGGATGGAGTTGGCGGTCGCCACCCCCATGCACATGATCGCCCCGGTCAGCGCCGGCACCGACAGCGTGGTGCCGGTGGCGAACAGCATCCAGACGATGCCGGCCAAGGCGGCTGGCAGGGCGGTGATGATCACGAAGGGGTCCAGCCACGACTGGAAGTTCACGACGATCAAGAGGTAGATCAGCACGATCGCCGCGACGATGCCGAAGAACAGGCCCGAGAAGGCGTCGTTCATGGTCACCATCTGGCCGCGCAGGGTGACGGTGGCGCCCCTCGGCCGGCCCTTGGCGTTGGCCTTCAGGACCTTGTCGATGTCGCGGGTCACCGCGCCCAGGTCGCGGTCCTGGGTGGTGGCGTAGATGTCGATCACCGGCAGGGCGTTGTAGTGGGTCACCACCGCCGGCGTGGAGCCGCGGGTGATCGAGCCCAGGCCACCCAGAATCTGCGCCGGGCCGCCGGTGGAGCTGTTGATCGGCACGTCCTCCAGGCTGGCCAGCGAATGCACGCGGAACTCCGGCGTCTGGGCGACGATCGGGTAGGAGACCCCGTTCTGCGGGTTCACCCAATAGGTCGGCGCGACCTGGCCGCTGCCGGCGAGCGTGCCGAGCAGGCTGTTGGTCACGTCGCGTTCGGCCAGCCCCTGCTGGGCGGCGCGGACGCGGTCGATGTTGACGCGCAGCTCCGGCCCGCCCTCGGGCTGCTGCATGCGCATGTCGGCGAGGCCGCGGATGCCGCGCATCTGGCGCATCAGCGAGTTGGCGTAGATCCGGTTGGCGTCGGCGTTGGGGCCGGCGACTTGCAGGTCGATCGGCGCGGGCGAGCCGAAGTTCAGGATCTGGCTGACGATGTCGGCCGGCAGGAAGGCGAAGGTGGTGCCCGGATAGTCGCGCGGCAGCACTTCGCGCAGCTTCTTCACATAGTCGGCGGTCGGGTGGTGGTGCGGCTTGAGGCTGACGTAGAGGTCGCCGTCCTCCGGCCCGATCACCCCGGAGTTGGAATAGACGGTGTTGATGGAGCTGTTCGGCAGGCCGATGTTGTCGACCAGCGAGGCCAGTTCGTCCGGCGGGATCAGGTTGCGGACGGTGTTCTCGATTCGCCCGAACTCCAGCGAGGTGTCCTCGAGCCGCGTGCCGATCGGGGCGCGGACGTGGATGGTCATCTGGCCGGCGTCCACCGAGGGGAAGAAGTTGCTGCCCAGGAACGGGACCAGCGCGAAGGACAGCAGCACCACCGCCAGGAAGCCCAGCAGGAACGGCCGGCGCGCGCCCATCGCCCGCTCCAGCAGACCCGCGTAAACCGAGCGCACGCGGGCGAAGCCGGCCTCGAAGCGCCGCTGGAAGCGGGTGAGCGGATTGCGCGTCCCGTGGCTGGCCGCGATCTCCTGCGCGTGGGTGCGCAGCAGGTACATGGCCATGGTCGGGACGAGCGTCCGCGACAGGATGAACGAGGCGATCATCGCATAGACCACCGCCATGGCCATCGGTACGAACAGGAAGCCGGCCACCCCCTTCAGCAGGAACATCGGCACGAAGACGATGCAGATGCAGAGCAGGGAGACGAAGGCCGGGGTGACGATCTGGTTCGCGCCATCGAGTATCGAGGTGCGGACGTCCTTGCCGTGCTCCAGGTGCCAATTGATGTTCTCGATGGTGACGGTGGCGTCGTCGACCAGGATGCCCACCGCCAGCGCCAGGCCGCCCAGCGTCATGATGTTGAAGGTCTGACCCGTCACCGACAGCGCCGCGATCGCCGCCAGCACCGACAGCGGGATCGAAATCGCGATGATCACCGTCGAGCGCCACGAGCCCAGGAACAAGAGGATCATCAGGCTGGTCAGCGCCGCGGCGATCGCCCCTTCGCGGACCACGCCGGAGATGGCGCCCTTCACGAACAACGACTGGTCGTTGAGCGCGGTGATCTTGAAGGTGGACGGCAGTTGCTCGGCCACCGCCGGCAACTTGTCCTTCACCCCCTGCACCACCGACAGCGTCGAGGCCGAGCCGATCTTCAGGATGGTCGAGAGCACCGCGCGGCCGCCGTCCACGTGGACGATGTTGGTCTGCGGGCTGGAGCCGTCGCGCACCTGGGCCACGTCGCGCATCAGGATCGTCGCGCCGCCCACCGTTTTCACCGGCAGGTCGTTGAGCTCGTCGATGGTCGCGGCCGCGTCGTTGAGGCGGACGTTGTACTGGTAGGAGCCGATCTTCACGAAGCCGGAGGGCAGGATCTGGTTCTGGGCGGCCAGCGCGTTGTTGATGTCGTTGGCCGACACGCCCTTGGACTGCATGGCCTCGGGATTGAGGTCGATCTGCACCTGGCGGATCTGGCCGCCATAGGGATAGGGCGTCGCCGCGCCCCGCACCGTGGTCACCGCCGGGCGGATCACCACCTGGGAGAGGTCGAACAGCTTCTGTTCCGACAGGGTCTTGTCGCTGTCGGCGAGCTGCAGGATCGGCACCGTGGCGGCGGAATAGTTGAGGATCAGCGGCGGATTGACCCCCTGCGGCATCTGCTTGATCGAGGTCTGGGCGGTGGCGGTGACCTGGGCGGTGGCCGTGCGGATGTCGGTGCCGGGCTGGAAGAAGATCTTCACCACGCCAATGCCGGGCAGCGACTGACTCTCGGTGTGCTCCACGTCGTTGACGGTGGTGGTCAGGAAGCGCTCGAACTGGGTGACGATCCGGTCGGACATGTCTTCGGGCGACAGGCCCGAATAGTTGAACGCCACCCCGATCACCGGGACCTTGATGTCGGGGAAGATGTCGGTGGGCGTGTTCAGCGCCGCCATGATCCCGAAGATCATGATCAGCACGGCCATCACGATGAAGGTGTAGGGGCGCGCGAGCGCGATGCGGACGAGGGCGTTCAAAGCAACTGGGCTCCGGCCGGCGCAAACAGGACGGGACCGCCCGCGCCAAAAACCCCGGCGGGAGATCCACGGCGATCCCTTCGCCTGCTGCGCCGCACAATGCCAATGAAGATAGTTTTATGTTCGCGTTATGCTGTGGGCGATGGCGCCCCGACCTCGATCCTGTGGGGTTTGCCGCCGGGCCGATCCAGCTGAGAAGCTAACTTCATTTGTTCTTGTTTTGTTCTTGACTCTCCGACTTGGATGTGGGAGACTTTGATGCTCGCCACTGAAACGCTCTTGGAGGGTCGATGCCAGATTGGCAGGACGACGATGTCGATGGTCTGGACGACATCGAGACGTGGATGAAACAACGCGCAGCGGATGTCGCACGGCTTAATGATCAGCAGACCGAACCCTTGGGTCGGAGCCTTTGGGCGGCAACGACTCAAACGGACGCGCCGATTTCGGCCTTCACGCCTGGCGACGTTCGAAACCTGGGGGCGTCTCAACTCGACTGCGGTCCCCAACCTGCGACACCGGTGGCCAATGTCTTAGGAAGACTCGAGGCCGCTGGACGTGGCGCGGAAGACGCCGTTCTCTTAGGTCATGGAGACGATGTGGAGGCGGGTCTCCGCTCGATTCCGTCACTCTTTTCGGGGGCGCCCATCGGGTCGAGCTACGAGGATTTCCTCAAGCAAGCTCAAGATCAAGATAGCTACGATCAGGCGCACTATCCGCTGTCCAGGGGGTTAGGTGAGGCCGCCGGAACCGGTCTTGCCCTGATCGGCACCGACGGCGCCGCAGCCGCCATGGTCCCCAGGTTTGCGACTTTTTCCGCAGCGCGAGTCATGCCGGCCCTGACCAATTTGGAGCGGGGAAGACTAGCCCTGGGTGGCGCAGGCGTTGGCCTGCTAGGCCAAGACGCCACCGATCTGCTGTCGGGTCATCCTTCGGGCTGGCGCGACTATGTCGGAGCTGCATTGGGCGGCGCCACGATCGGCGCAACAGGCGGCCGGTTGGGCGCCGTGCCCGCTGCCGCCCTCGGAGGAGGAGTGACTTCCAGCGCCGATGGATTGCTCAGTGGGCAGGTCGATCCGACCGGTGTTGAACACTCGATGGTTGCGGCGGGTTACCTGGGTGGCGGCGGGCAGGTTGCCGGCGAAATCGGCAGCAACGCGCTGGATTTTCGTGACAAGGGGAAGCTCGGGGAATGGTTGTCCGACGCGAAGTCGTTCTTCCAGGGCAACCCTGTGGCCGCCACTCAAGTCGTGCGGTACTTGCCCGGCGGCGGCAGGACCGTCCTGGATGGTGTCCTAACCAACAACGTTGACGGACTCCCATACGAGACCGAATCGAAGTTCGGTCCCACCGCGCGTTTGCGCAAAAACCAACGAGTCTACCAAGCGCAAAACCCAGGTCTGGTACGAAACGACTATTGGATGCCTTCGCATGTTGGCCAGCTCGTCGGCGGCGGCCTTTCGGCGCTGGGCCTGCCGGGGATCGATTGGGCGGACCCGAACAGACAGTTCATTGGGCCGTAGTTAGGTCGTCCAAGACGGAGGGGGAGAGATGGGGCGTTCGGATTCGTGGATCGCCGTGCGGGGGATAGACCGACCGCAGGTCGTGGAACGGCTTGGCCTTGAGGAGACGGGTCGAGAGATCGAGAGGTGGAGCGCGTTTCTCGGGCTCGGCGATATGCGGAACGGCTGGATGATCGTGCGATCCCAGGACTTCGACTATCCCAAACCCAAGTTGCTGGCGTCCCTGTCGGCCGGAGCGGAAGTCTTGTCCTGTCAGGTCGAAGAACATGTGATGGTCAGCATCGCCCGGGGTTTCCGCGATGGGCTGCAAACCTGGTCGGTCGTCCATGAGCCTGAAAGGGGCATCGATAGCCTGGTCGTCGAAGGGACGCCGCCGCCGGAACTCGCCGATATCGAACAACGCCTGCGCGCGGAACAGGACGCAGAAGGCGAAGACGCGGATGTGGATTTCATGTTCGACGCCGCGCCCGAAATCGTGGCCGCGATCTCCGGCTATCGGGACGATATGGATCAAGGTGTCCTCTTCACGGAGTTGCAGCCGGTCCTGCCGCCCAAAGGGCCCGGCCTGCTCCAGCGCCTCTTCGGCCGCCGCTAAGCCTCGATCCCGCGCGGCCAGCAGTTGAGGGCCACGCGCAGGCCGGGATGGGCGTCCTCCAGCACCAGGGTGAAGTGGTGCAGGCGGGCGATGGCGGCGACGATGCTGAGGCCCAGGCCCGAGCCCGGCTCGGCGCGGGCGCGCTGGGTGCGGTAGAAGCGCTGCAGCACCGCGTCGCGCTCGTCCTGCGGCACGCCGGGACCGTTGTCCGCCACCTCGATGCGCGGGCCCTCCTCGCGGGCCGTCAGCCGCAGGCAGACCCGGCCGCCGCGCGGGGTGAACTTCAGCGCGTTGTCCACCAGGTTGCTGACCGCCTCGAACAATAGGGTCGGATCGGCGGAGACCTCCGGCGCGTCGGCGGCGATCTCGGCGGCCAGGGCGACGCCGCGGTCTTCGGCCAAGGGCTCGTGCAGCTCGATCACATGCGCCAGGACGTTCTGCAGCCGCACCGGCTCGAAGAAGGCCTGGCGGTCGCGGCGCTCGATCTCGCCGATCCGCTGCATGGCGCGGAAGCGGACCAAGAGTTCGTCGGTCTCGGCGAGCGCCTGGTCGATCATCGC
>DATAUR010000041.1:0-16022 GCA_036268175.1 Phenylobacterium sp.
CCGGCAGGGCGATGGTCTGGTTGCGCACGGTGATGGCCTCGGAGGCGGCTGTCTGTTCGAAGCGGAACTTGTCGGCCCAGGCGACGATCGGGCGGAACAGCAGCTGGTCGTAGAGCAGGATGACGATGATCATCGCCGCCACGGCCCAGCCCACGGCGGTGAAGTCGCGCCGCTGGATGGCCAGCGACAGCCACGAGCCGATCCCCGGCAGGGCGATGGTCTGGTTGCGCACGGTGATGGCCTCGGAGGCGACCACGAAGAACCAGGCGCCGGACATGGACATCATCATGTTCCAGATCAGGCCCGGCATGGCGAAAGGCAGCTCCAGCCGCCAGAAACGGCGCCAGGGCGACAGGCCGAACATGTTGGACGCCTCGTCCAGGTCCGCCGGCACGGTGCGCAGGGACTGGTAAACGCTGAAGGTCATGTTCCAGGCCTGGGCCGTGAAGATGACGAAGATCGAGGCGAACTCCAGCCCCAGCTCGCGGCTGGGGAAAAGGCCCATGAAGAAGGTGACGGTGAAGGTGAGGAAGCCCAGCACCGGCACGGACTGGAGGATATCCAGCGCCGGCACGATGACCAGCTCGGCCTTGCGGCTCTTGGCGGCGAGGGTGGCGATGGTGAAGGTGAAGATCAGGGACGCGCCGAGGCCCGCGAACATCCGCAGAGTGGTCAGCAGCGCATATTCCGGCAGCCGCCAGGGATTGAGGCTCACCGGCGTGGCGCGCAGTTGCGACAGCGGCTCGCTCATCTCGCCGGCGCCGCGCACCACCAGCACCGCGACAGCGGCCAGCAGCACGAAGGCGGCGACGTCGGCCCACGACGGCGCGACGTCGGCGGCGAGGAACCGCGCCAGCGGCCGCGCGCCTTGCCGGTCTCCGTTCAGGAATACCATGGGCTCATCTCGCACTCCGGCCGCAACGGCCGCCGCGGGAGAGCTCTAACGACCCCTACCGAAGCGCCTGCTGCGGCGCGTTAGATCGACTGGTACTGTCGCCAGGCATCGGGTTTAGGGTTCCTGTTGAAGCAGTTCGTGTCCGGAGGACCGGACCCTTGCCGCCGGGGCGGAATGAACCGGCGCCACGGCCGCGTCAACCCCTCAAGATGTGAACCTTTTTCGCGCCGCGGCGGGGCCGCCGTTCACGAGCGATAGTCGCCGTTGATCTCCACGTAGCGCTTGGTGAGATCGCAGGTCCAGAGGCTGGCGGACGCCCGGCCGACGCCGACCTCGACGCTGACCTCCAGCTCCTTCTTCTTCATGTAGGCGCTCATCTTGGCCTCGTCGTAGGTGGGCGAAACCAAGCCATCCTGGGCGGCGACCAGAGGGCCGAACCTGACCGTGATCCGCTCGCGGTTCACCGGCTCGTCGGCGCGGCCCACGGCCATGACGATGCGGCCCCAGTTGGCGTCTTCGCCGGCGAAGGCGGTCTTGACCAGCGGGCTCTCGGCGATGGTGCGGGCGATCTTGCGGGCCGAGGCCGGGGTCTTGGCGCCGTTCACCGTCACCTTGATGAACTTGCTGGCGCCCTCGCCGTCGCGGACCAGTTGCTGGGCGAGGTCGAGCAGCACCGCCTCCAGCTTCTCGCGGAAATCGGCCAGGCGCTTGTCGCCGGCCCGGGCGATCCGAGACGCCCCGGACTTGCCGGTGGCGAACAGCAGCAGGGTGTCGTTGGTGGAGCGGTCGCCGTCGACGGTGACGGCGTTGAAGGTCGAGAGCGTATAGCGGCTGGCCAGCTCCTGCAGGGCGGCGGGCGCGATCGCCGCGTCGGTGACCACGAAGGCCAGCATGGTCGCCATGTCCGGCGCGATCATGCCCGAGCCCTTGCAGATGCCGCTGATCCTGACCTTGACCCCGTCGATCTCGGCCACCACGTGGGCGCCCTTCGGGAAGGTGTCGGTGGTCATGATCGCCCGGGCGGCGCCCGCCCAGCCGTCCTCGGTGAGGCCCTGGCCGACATCGGGCAGCCTGCGCACGATCCGGGCGTCGTCCAGCAGCACGCCGATCACGCCGGTGGAGGCGGTCATCACGTCGCGCGCGCCGCCGCCGAACCGCTTGGCCGCCGCCGCGCAGACGCGCCGCACCGCCTCCGCGCCCGGGCGGCCGGTGAAGGAATTGGCGCAGCCGGCGTTGACCACCAGCGCGCGGACGCCCTCGCCCTTCGTCGCGGCCAACTGCTTCTTGCACCAGTCCACCGGCGCCGAGCCCACGCCGTGGCGGGTGAACACTCCGGCGCAGCTCGCCCCGTCCGGGAAGCGCATGACCAAGAGGTCGTCGCGTTCATGCTTGTAGAAGCCGGCCCGGGCGGTGGCCATCTGCACGCCGGCGATCGGCGGCATCTTCGGGAAGGGCACGGCCAGCGGCGAGACCGGCATGGCGTCCTTGGCGGGTTTGCCGGTCATTTCCGGGCTCCCTTGGCGGTAGGCGACGCGGGCGGTGGCGGCGGTGGCGCGGACGCGGCGGCGACCGGCGCGGTTTTCGGGGCGTCGGCCGGCGGAACCTCCTGGCTCGGCGTATCGGTCTTGATCATCACCTGCACCTTGGCGTGGCCGCGCAGCTTCTCCAGCAGGTCGCGAATCTGGTCGTAGGTCAGGAACCGCACGATCTGCGGGCGCGCGGCCTCCAGCGTGATCGGCTGTTCCTCGCGGCGGTCCTCGACCTTGACCACCGCGAAGCCCCCGTCGATGGCGAAGGGCCCGACGATCTGGCCGGGCTTGGTCGACTTCAGCGCCGCGTCATAGGCCTCGGGCATGACGTCGATGGTGAAGTAGCCGAGGTCGCCGCCGTTGAACCTTGTCGCCGCGTCGGTGGATTTCTCCATGGCCAGCGCCTCGAACGAAGCGCCAGACGCCAGCAGCTTCTTCACCGCCTCGCCGTCGGCGGCGGTGGGCACGACGATCTGGCGGGCGTGGATCTCCTCCGAGCGTTTGGCGAGCTTCAACTGCTCCTGGTAGAGGCCGCGCACGGCGTTGTCGTTGACCGCGTCGGCCACCACGCTTTCCACCAGCATGTCGCCCAGCACCCGATCGCGGGCGGCGGCCAGGCGGCGCTGGGCCATCGGATCCTTGTCGAGCTTGCGGCGCAGCGCTTCGCCGGCCAGCAAGCGCTGGTCGACCACCTCGTCCAGGGTGCGGCGGAACAGGTCGGAGGAGACGTCCAGCGGCTCGCCCTCGCCGATCAGGCCCTGGGCGACCGCCTCGCGCTTGACGTCGGAAGACCAGACGGTCTGGCCGTCGACCTTGGCCACCGCCCGGTCGCCGCGTTCGGGGGCGTGCTCGATCCCGCCGCCCCGGCCACAGCCGGCCACGCCCAGCAGCGCGGCGAGCGCCACGGCGGCGAGGAACGCGGATCGGGAGGGCCGGTCAGCGGCCATGCGGATCACCCTCGAACGGACGGGAAGGTCTCGTCGCCAAACTGCTTTGACGGCGCCGCCCGTCCCTAGCCATTTCACGTCCGGGATGCAAAGGTCGCCCCCGAATGCGCCCGCCGGATCGGGGCGCCGCGGCCAATATTTCGGAGGAACATTTAAAATGCGCGAAGCCGTCATCGTCTCCTACGCCCGCACAGGCCTGGCCAAGTCCGCCCGCGGCGGGTTCAACATCACCCCCACCGTCTCGATCGCCGCCCATTCGGTGAAGCACGCGGTGGCCAAGGCCGGTGTCGAGCCCGAGGCCATCGAGGACGTGTTCATGGGCAATGTCGCCCACGGCGGCGGCAACGTCGCGCGCCAGGCGGGCCTGCTCGCCGGCCTGCCGATCACCACCTCCGGCGTCACGGTCAACCGCTTCTGCTCCTCGGGCCTGCAGACCATCGGCATGGCCGCCAACTACGTGCGCAACGACGGCGCCGAGGTGGTGGTGGCCGGCGGGGTGGAGACCATCTCCATGCCCAACATGGGCGCCGGCAAGGACAACTTCGATCCGAAGCTGACCGAGATGTATCCGGCGATCTTCATGCCGATGATCGACACCGCCGACATCGTCGCCGAGCGCTATGGCCTCAGCCGCGAGTACCAGGACGAATATTCCCTGGAGAGCCAGCGCCGCATGGCCGCCGCCCAGCAGGCCGGCAAGTTCAAGGACGAGATCGTCCCGATGAAGACCAAGATGAAAGTGGTCAACAAGGAGACGAAGGAAGAAAGCATCGTCGACTACGTGGTCGATCGCGACGAGTGCAACCGCCCCGACACCTCGATGGAGGGCCTGGCCAGGCTTGAGCCGGTGAAGGGTCCGGGCAAGTACATCACCGCCGGCAACGCCTCGCAGCTCTCCGACGGCTCGGCCGCGGTGGTGATCATGGAGGCCAAGGAAGCTCAGCGCCGCGGCCTCTCGCCCATGGGCGTGTTCAAGGGCTGGGCGGTGGCCGGCTGCGCGCCCGACGAAATGGGCATCGGCCCGGTGTTCGCCATCCCGCGCCTCTTGGAACGCCACGGCCTGAAGGTCGACGACATCGACCTGTGGGAGCTGAACGAGGCGTTCGCGTCGCAGTGCCTCTACAGCCGCGACAAGCTCGGCATCGATCCGGAGAAGTACAACGTCAACGGCGGGTCCATCGCCATCGGCCACCCCTTCGGCATGACCGGCGCCCGCCTGGCCGGCCACGTCCTGCAGGAAGGCAAGCGTCGCGGGGCGAAGAATGTCGTGGTCTCCATGTGCATCGGCGGCGGCATGGGCGGGGCGGGCCTGTTCGAGGTCTTCTAGGCTTTCGTCGAGACGCGACAATGCGGGCCCTCCTCCTCGTGAGGAGGGCCTTTTGCGTTCGGGCGCGCGCTTCCCCTCCCCCTCGTGGGGAGGGTGGCGAGCGAATGCGAGACGGGTGGGGAACTGTGGGCCGGAGGGCTGAGGTGGTAGGTCTGCGATTCAGAGCTTGAACGCGGGTTCCCTACCCTGATCGCTGCGCGACCTGTCCCTCCCCTGAAAGGGAGGGGAACGCGGGCGCCGCCTCGCAGAGGCTGAGCCTCAGCTTCCCCGAGAGCCCCATGTCGGCGATCATTCGGCGGCAGAGGGTTTCGATGGGCAGCGTCTCGAAGTCGGGGCTTCGGGCCGCTTCGTCCAGGCGGACCCGCAGGTCCTCCTGCAGGATATCGCACTCTTCGGCGTCGCCCTCGGACTCGGTCCAGAGCAGGCGATAGAGCAGGTTGCCGACCCGCGCCTTGCGGGCCTCGATGGGATCGGGGGCGCGAGATTCAGGCGCCGGCTTCGGCGCTGAGCGGAGGGCTTCGGCTTTCGCCGCCGCCTCGAGCTTCGCCGCCTCACGATCGTCCCGCGCGGCGTCCCGGTCGAGCTTGAAGTCCAGGGCGAGTGTCAGGCGGACCACGCGGGAGATCTTGTGGAAGGCGTCGGCCAGCGCCACGGCTTCAGCGGTGTCCTCGCACTCGCGCAGCCGCTGGGAGAGGTCCTTGGCGACGACAAGCGCATGCTCGGCGAGTTCGCCCAGCATGGCCTCCGCCCGGGCCCGTTTGTCCGCCTGGTGTGACATGAACAAAACAAGAACATGAAGATCGGCGAGAGTCAAATATTCAGCGATAAATCTGCTCCTCTCCCGGATGCGCAGCATCGCGGGAGAGGTTGGGAGAGGAGCGGAGCGGCCGCGCTCAACCCTTGGTCAAATCCGAGGCGCCGATTAAAGGGCTGGGGCATGGAAACTCGTTCGTACCGCAGCCGATTCTTCTGGGGCGTCCAGGACATGGCCGCCTTCCAGGCCAGCCTCGATGGGCTGATCGCGGCGGCGTCGGTCAAGCAGGGGTGGTTCGCGGGCGACAACCTGATCGCCTTTGGCCGCAACCTGGGCTTTCTGAACGACGAGCGGTTCATCAAGGCCTGGGACACCCACGCCAAGGCCGGCCACGAGCGCGGCGTCATGTGGCGCACGGCGAACGTGGTCTGGGCGGCGCGCCAGGCCCTGCGCCGCGAGGGCGATTTCGTGGAGTGCGGCTGCTACAAGGGCACCAGCGCCCGCATCCTGATGGACAGCGTCGACCTGGGCGATCGCCAGTACTTCCTCTACGACCTCTTCGAGCACGACGCCTCGATGAACCACAACGCCATGCCCGAGCACGGCGCCGGCCTGTTCGAGGCCACGAAGGTGCGGTTCGCCGACTTTCCCAATGTGACGGTGATCAAGGGGCCGGTGCCGGAGAGCTTCTCGCAAGGGCTGCCGGAGAAGATCGCCTTCGCCCACATCGACATGAACAACGCGCCCGCCGAGATCGGCGCGCTGGACGCCATCGAGGACCGGCTGGTTCCGGGCGCGGTAATCGTGCTGGACGACTTCGGCGCCCTGCCCTACCGCGCGCAGCACATCGCCGAGACGGAGTGGTTCGCCAAGCGGGGCATCCCGGTGATGGAGCTGCCGACCAGCCAGGGGCTGGCGATCTGGTGACCCATCGGCGACACCCCGCCCGCTGCGCGGGCCGGTCGCGTTGACTTCGAGGGGTGCGCTGCTTAAGTCTCCCGCGCCTCGAAAAGCGCGATTTTTCAGGGTAGGCGAAGGGCGGTGGCCGCGCCTGGCCGCCACCAACGGACTTTCCCCTTGAGCATCTTCCAACGGTTCTTCGGCTCCTCCAACGACCGCAAGGTCAAGTCGATGCTGGCGCGCGTCCAGAAGATCAACGCGCTGGAGCCCCAGACCCAGGCCCTGTCGGACGCCGACCTGCGCGGCAAGACCGTGGAATTCCGCGACCGCCTGGCCCGCGGCGAGACCCTCGACGACCTGATGGACGAGGCCTTCGCGGTGGTCCGCGAGGCGGCCCGTCGCGTGCTGGGCCAGCGGCACTACGACGTGCAGCTCGTGGGCGGCATGGTGCTGCACCAGGGCGGCATCGCCGAGATGCGCACCGGCGAAGGCAAGACCCTGGTCGCCACCGCGCCGGTCTATCTGAACGCGCTCGCCGGCAAGGGCGTGCACCTGATCACCGTCAACGACTACCTGGCGCAACGCGACTCCGAGTGGATGGGCCAGGTCTACCGGTTCCTAGGCATGGAGGTGGGCGTCATCGTCCACGGCCTTTCCCAGAACCAGCGGCAGGCCGCCTACAACGCCGACATCACCTACGGCACCAACAACGAGTTCGGCTTCGACTACCTGCGCGACAACCTGGTCTACGAGGCCAGCGAGATGGTCCAGCGGGGCCACAACTTCGCGATCGTCGACGAGGTCGACTCGATCCTGATCGACGAGGCGCGCACGCCCTTGATCATCTCCGGCCCCACCGAGGACCGCAGCGAGTTCTACAAGACCATCGACCTGCTGATCAAAGAGATGGTCAAGGACCCCACCACCTACGATTTCGACGAGAAGCAGCGGCAGGTGATCCTGACCGAAGAGGGCTCGGAGAAGATCGAGGAAGTGCTGCTGGCCGGCGGCCACCTGGCCGAGGATTCCGCGGGGCTCTACGATTCCGCCAACGTCTCGGTGGTGCACCACGTGAACCAGGCGCTGCGCGCCAACGTGCTCTACCAGCTGGACAAGGACTACATCGTCCGCGCCGGCGAAGTGATCCTGATCGACGAGTTCACCGGCCGCATGATGCAGGGCCGCCGCCTGTCGGAAGGCCTGCACCAGGCCATCGAGGCCAAGGAAGGCGCGGTCATCCAGCCCGAGAACCAGACCCTGGCCTCGGTGACCATCCAGAACTACTTCCGCCTCTACACGAAGCTGTCGGGCATGACCGGCACGGCCTCGACCGAGGCGCAGGAATTCCTCGACATCTACAAGATGGACGTGGCCGAGATCCCCACCAACCGCCCGGTGGTGCGCATCGACGACGACGACGAGGTCTATCGCACGGCCGCCGAGAAGCACGTGGCGATCATCGGCCTGATCGAGGACTGCTATAAGCGTGGCCAGCCGATCCTGGTGGGCACGGTCTCCATCGAGAAGTCCGAGCAGCTCTCGGAGATGCTCAAGGCGCACAGCTTCATCGACGGGGCCGGCAAGACCGTCAAGGGCGTGCCGCACAGCGTGCTGAACGCCCGCTATCACGAACAGGAAGCGCTGATCGTCGCCGACGCCGGCGTGCCGGGCGCGGTCACCATCGCCACCAACATGGCCGGCCGCGGCACCGACATCCAGCTGGGCGGCAACGTCGACATGAAGGTGATGGCCTGGCGCGACGAGCAGTTGGCGCAGGGCATCGAGGTGACGCCGGAGATGGCGCTGCAGCACAAGGAGCGCATCGAGGCCGAGATCGCCACCCTCAAGCAGCAGGCGCTGGCCGCCGGCGGCCTGTTCGTGCTGGGCACCGAGCGCCACGAAAGCCGCCGCATCGACAACCAGCTGCGCGGCCGCACCGGCCGTCAGGGCGACCCCGGCCACTCCAAGTTCTTCCTGTCCTGCGAGGACGACCTGCTGCGCATCTTCGCCGGCGAGCGGCTGGACGGGATCATGCGCACCTTCGGCGTGCAGGAAGGCGAGGCGATCACCCACAAGTGGCTGAACAGCGCCATCGCCACCGCCCAGAAGCGCGTCGAGCAGCGCAACTACGAAATCCGCAAGAACCTCCTGAAGTACGACGACGTGGTCAACGACCAGCGCAAGGCGGTGTTCGAACAGCGCGCCGAGTTCATGGCCGCCAGCGACATCTCCGACGTGGTCGCCGAGATGCGCCGCGACACCATCGAGGACTTCGTCACCCGCTTCCTGCCGCCCAAGGCCTATGCCGAGCAGTGGGACATCGAAGGCCTGGACCACCACGTCCAGAGCTTCCTCGGCCTGGAGCTGCCGCTGAAGGAATGGGCGGCCGAGGATGGCATCGCCAACGAGGAGATCGAGCAACGCATCCTCAAGGCCGCCGAGGCGCGGGTCGCCGAGCGCGACGCCCAGGTGGGCGACCACATGCGCACGGTGGAGAAGAGCTTCGTCCTGCAGATGATCGACCTGCAGTGGCGCGAGCACCTGATGCACCTGGACCACCTGCGCAACGTCATCGGCCTGCGCGGCTATGGCCAGCGCGATCCGCTGAACGAATACAAGACCGAGGCCTTCACCCTCTTCGAGACCCTGCTCACCGACCTGCGCCAGAGCGTCACCCGCTGGCTGATGACCGTGGAGTTCCAGTTCGAAGCGCCGCCCGCCCCGCCGCCCGGCCAGTTCCAGGAGATCCACCTGGACCCGCTGACCGGCGAGAACGCGGCGCGGATGGGCTCCCTGCCGGACGGGCTGAACACCGAACAGCGCCAGGCGCTGCCGGTCACCGCCCTGCCCGACGACTGGGAGTCGACCGGCCGCAACGCGCCCTGCCCCTGCGGCTCCGGCAAGAAGTTCAAGCACTGCCACGGGGCGCTGGTCTAAGCGCAACCGTTTGCAAGGCCGCTCGTTTTCTCAAGCTCCAGTCTGGGGGTTTGAGAGATGACCACCTACCGAGCCTACCGCGTGGACAGCCAGCACCGCATCCTCAACGGCCAATGGCTGGAGGCGCCTGACGACGCCGCCGCCGTCGACCAGGCCGAGGCGCTCTGCGAAGACGGCGCGCCGACGGTGGAGCTGTGGCAGGCCAAGCGCCTGGTCGAGGAGATCGACTGCGAGGACGACGGCGGCTGCGACTGCGGCGAGGCCTAGTCCGGCCTAGAAGCTGACCCAGTTGCCGTGGAAGCCGAAGGGCACGCGTCTGGGCATCTCGGCCACCGCTATAGGACCGCGGGCGACGTCCTGGGCTTCGAACACCGCGAAGTCGCTGCGGTTCTCGGCGGCGCGGTAGATCACCGCGACGATCCAGCCATCGCCTTCCGCCGCGTCGGGCGAGCGGGGCACGAACACCGGCTCGGACGTCGCATCGCCCGCATCCAGCGCATGGAGTTGCCGCTTGCCGGTCGAGAGGTCCAGGTGGGCGATGGCGTTCAGCCGCACGCCGGCCTGGCCGGTGGGATCGGCGGCGTACCAGCCGTGCCGGTGCTTGAGCGTTTCGAAGCGCGGGTCGACGCGGGGGAATTCCCCGTCGAGGTCGTCCAGCGCCTGTTCCTGGATGGCGTTGGACGCGGCGCTGAGGTCGAAGGTCCAGCGGACCAGGCGGGCCACCGCCTTTTCGCCGGGCGAGCCGTCCGCCTTGGGGAACAGCGGGGCCACGTTGTAGCGCATGACGTCGCAATAGAGCTTGTCGCCCTCTTCCCAGGAATTCAGCGGGTGGAAGACGTAGCAGGCCGGGGCGTTGAACCAGCGGATCGACGAGACCTCGCCGTCGCGGCGCATGACGCCCACCTGGGCGCCCTTGTCCGGCTCCCAGGCGAAGGCCGGCAGGCCGGTCATCGCCCGCTGCAGGCTGGCGGTCAGCGGCAGGATCGGGAACAGCACATGGTTCTGGGTGACCATGAAGTCGTGGACCATGGCGGCGAACGGCGCCTGGAAGTCGTCGCGGCGCACCACCGCGCCATCGGCGGCGGTGACGCCATAGCTCATGCCGGCCGACAGCGGGGCGCCGACGCCGTAGGCGAACCAGACCATCTCGCCGGTCCTGGGATCGATCTTCGGGTGGGCGGTGACGTTGCCTTTATAGGCGCGGGCGTAGCCCCGGGAACCTAAGCCCGCGAGATCCATCTCAAAGGGAGGATGCGCTTCTTCCAGCGCCAGGAGCTTGCCGGCATGGAACAGGATGTTGGTGTTGGCGACACCGCCTTCGTTGCCGACCGTCAGCGGGTCGGCGGTCATCGGATTGCCCATCGAGCCGAACAGGGCGCGGCCGTGCTCGTGCTCAAGCTCCCACTTGGGCGTGCGGACATAGCGGTTGCGATACCGCACCTTGCCGTCCTCGACGTAGAAGCCGTGGACCATGCCGTCGCCGCCGAACCAGTGGTAGTGCTCGGGGTCGCGGGGCTCGAACTGCGGGTTGGGGCCGGTGCGGAACAGCGCACCCCGCAGGCCGGCCGGAATCTCGCCGGTGACCTTCAGGTCGAAGTCGTCCTCGCTGCGGACCGGCGCGAAGTTGCCCGCCAGATAGGGGTTGAGCCGTACGTTCCCGTCCATGGCCATGAGTCCCTTGAAAACTTACGATGTAAATTTATTACGTAAAAAGTAGCGTTCTGCAACACTTTTCGTGCAAGTCTGCGAGTCGACATGCCGCGCGTCCTTTCAGATACCGATGTTGCTGACTTCCGGGAGCGGCTTTGCGAGGCCGCCGAGCGGCTGTTCGCCGAGCGCGGGCCGGACGCGGTGACCATGCGCCAGCTGGCCGCCGAGCTCGGCGTCTCGCCGATGACCCCCTATCGCTACTTCGAGGATAAGGAGGACATCCTGGCCGCGGTTCGGGCCAACGGCTTCAACCGCTTCGCCGTGGCGCTGGAGCAGGCCCGCGATAGCGCGGTGGGCGCACGCGCCATCGGCACGGCGGTGGGCGAGGCCTATGTGACCTTCGCCGTCGAGAACCCGCACGCCTACAAGCTGATGTTCGACTTCAACCAGCCGCACGCGGAGAAGTATCCGGAGCTGGTCGCCGCCGGGCAGCGCGCCCAGAAGACCATGACCGGCTACATCAAGGACGCCATGGCCGAGGGGCTGATGTCCGGCGACGCCGAGCAGATCGGCCTGATGAACTGGGCGGCGATCCACGGCGCGGTGATCCTGGAGCTCGCCGGCATGCTGCCGCCGGGCGGCGCGCGGATGATCTTCCGCGGCTTCGATACGGCCCTCATTCGCGGACTTCGCCCGCAGGACTGAGGCCGCTTGACCGCCCCGGCGGCAGGCCCGAAGTGTCGTCCCCAAGCCGGAGGCGCGCGATGTCGGAAATCAAGCCGTTCGAGGTGAGCTGGAGCGAGGCCGCCGTCGAGGCCGTGCTGGGCCAGGTGCGCGCCTATCCCTGGCCGCCGATCCCTGCCGTGCCCGACGGCTGGGCCTATGGCTGCGACGGCGCGTGGCTGCAGGGGCTGTGCGACCACTGGACGGGCGCCTACGACTGGCGAGGCGCGGTGGCCGACCTCAACCGCTTTCCGCAGTTCACCGCGCGCGTCGAGGACTTCGACCTGCACTTCCTGCATGTGGTGGGCGAGGCCGGCGGCCAGCGGCCGCTGATCGTCACCCACGGCTGGCCAGGGTCACACTACGAGTTCTGGCAGGCGATCGAGAAACTGGCCTTCCCCAGCCGCTTCGGCGGCCAGGCGGCGGACGCCTTCGACCTGGTGATCCCGTCCCTGCCGGGCTTCGGCTTTTCCTCGAAGCCCAGCCGCCCGATCGGCCAGCGCACCACCGCGCGCCTCTTCAACACCCTGATGACGAAGGTGCTGGGCTACGAGACATACCTGGCGCAGGGCGGCGACTGGGGCGCGATGGTGACCTCGTGGCTCGGCCGCGACCACGGCGCCCACGCCAGGGCCATCCACCTCAACATGCTGGGTTTCCGGCCGCACGGCGGCCCGCGGGACGAGGCGGAGATCGCCTGGGCGCAGCGTTCGGCCGGGATGATGGATGTGCTGGGCGCCTATTTCCGTCTGCAGATCTCCAAGCCGCAGTCGATCGCCTGGCTGGGCGCGGGCAATCCGGTGGGCCAGGCCGCCTGGATCGCCGAGCGGTTCCACGACTGGTCGGACCTGTCGGGCAAGACCCTGGACGACGCCTATCCCAAGGACCGCCTGCTCACCAACATCATGCTCTATGTGATGACCGACAGCTTCGCGACCGGCGCCTGGTACTACCGCGGCCTGGTGGAGGAAGGCGGCCTCGCCTTCGAGCCCGGCGAGCGCTGCGAGACGCCGACCGCCTTCGCCAATTTCCCGGGCGAGCCGCTGTATTCCGCGCCGCCCCGGTCGTTCGCCGAGCGCGCCTACAACATCGTCCGCTGGACCGACATGCCCCGAGGCGGCCATTTCGCGGCGATGGAGGAGCCGGAGCTGTTCGTGGAAGAGGTCCGGGCCTGGGCGCGCAGCCTTTAGTGTGAGAGAGAGCCCCATGCCCGCCACCGTCCCGCCCGTTCGCCCCATCACGCTGGCCGAGATCGAGGCCGCGCGCGGGCGGATCGCCGGGACCTGCGTGCGCACGCCGCTGGTGCGGCTGGAGCTGGGGCCGAACGCCCCGGACATCCGACTGAAGCTGGAGAACCTGCAGCCGATCAACGCCTACAAGCTGCGCGGCGCGGCCAATGCGGTGGCCCTGCTGTCGGACGAGGACCGCGGCAAGGGCGTCTGGACGATCAGCGCCGGCAACGCGGGCCAGGGCGTGGCCTATGCGGCGCGCAAGGCCGGCGTCCCCTGCACGGTGGTCGCCATCGAGACCGCGCCGACCGCCAAGCTCGAGCGGATGCGGGCGCTGGGCGCCAGGCTGGTGCTGGTCTCCTACGAAGGCGCCTGGAACGCGCTGGACGAGCGCGCCTATCCGGGCGTCGAGGGGACCTTCATCCACCCCTTCGACGACGACGACTTCATCGCCGGCCACGCCACCATGGGACTGGAGATCCTGGAGGATTGCCCGGATGCGGCGGCGGTGATCTGCGGGGTCGGCGGCGGCGGCCTGATCACCGGGGTCGGCAGCGCGGTGAAGGCCAGGAAGCCGGGGATCAAGGTCTGGGCGGCCGAGCCCGACACGGCCGCGCCCTACGCCCGCTCGCTGGCCGCCGGCTCGCCGCAGAAGTACCCGGAGTGGCAGGCCTCCTTCGTGGACGGCGCCGGGGGCCAGAGCGTCTTCCCGCGCATGTGGCAGCGGATGACCCCCATCGTCGATGGCTCCATCGTCATCACGCTCGATCAGACCCGCCAGGCCATGCGGCTGATGGCCGAGAAGGCGCGGGTCATCGCCGAGGGCGCGGGCTGCCTGCCGCTGGCCGCCGCGCTGACCGGCAAGGCGCAGGTGGAAGGTCCCATCGTCTGCGTGGTCTCCGGCGGCAATATCGACCTGACGACCTTTTGCGACATCATGGCCGCGACCGCGAGCTGACCGCCGCCATGGCCCGCTACGACTTCATGTCCGACAACACCGCGCCGGCCGCGCCGGAGGCCATGGCCGCCCTGGTGGCCGCCAACTCCGGCTTCACGCCCAGCTATGGCGAGGACCCGATCACCGCGCGGGCCGCCGACCTGGTGCGCGGCCTGCTGGACGCCGACGCCGAGGTGCGGTTCGTGGCGTCGGGCACCGCGGCCAACGCCATCTGCGCCGCGGCGCTCTGCCGGCCGTTCGAGAGCGTGCTGGCGCATGGCCACGCGCACCTGACCATCGACGAGACCGGCGCCCCCAACTTCTTCGGCCACGGCCTGAAGATCGTCCCGCTGCCCGGCGCCTCGGGCCGTATCGACGGCGCTGCCCTGACGGACGCTCTGGGCCAAGGCGAGAACGCCCACGTCCAGTCGCCCGCGGCGCTGTCGCTCACCAACGCCACCGAATATGGCGCGGTCTATTCGGTGGCGGCGCTCGATGGCCTGATCGCTCCGGCCAAGGCCCAGGGGTTGGGCGTCCACCTGGACGGCGCGCGCCTGGCCAATGCGGCGGCGGCGGGCTTCGACCTGAAGGCGATCAAGGGCCTGGGCGTCGACCTGCTGGCGATCGGCGGCACCAAGGCCGGCATGACGCCCACCGAGGCCATCGTGGTCTTGAACCCCGCGCTCTCGCCCCGCTTCGGCGCGCGGCTGAAGCAGTCGGGGCAACTGCCGTCCAAGGGCCGGTTCTACGCCGCGCCGTTCGTGGGCATGCTGGAGGACGGCGCCCTCCTGCGCCACGCCGCCCACGCCAACGCCATGGCCGCGCGCCTGGCGGCGCGCATGCCGTTCCGCCTGACCCACGCGGTGGAGTCCAACGGCGTTTTCGTGGAGATGGACGAGCCCGCCCGCCTGCGCTTGCACGACGCCGGCTGGGCGTCGAGCCGCTTCCTCGACGGCTCGGTGCGGTTCATGTGCTCCTGGGCGACCACCGCCGAGGCGGTGGACGAGCTGGGCGAGGCGCTGGGGGCGCTCCGCTAGAAAAGTCGCTCCCCATTGGGGGAGCTGTCAGCGAAGCTGACTGAGGGGGTCCTCATCAGCGTTTGAGCGGACCCCCTCCGACGCGTTCCGCGCCACCTCCCCCGGAGGGGGAGGGACTAGGCTCAAGCCTCCGCCATCGCGCGCATTCCCGCCATGCGATCCAGTCTCGCGTGGATGATTTCCTCGGCCTCGCGGACGATGCGGTGGATCAGGTCGGCGCAGGTGGGGATGTCGTGGATCAGGCCCTGGATCTGGCCCGCCGACCAGATGCCGGCGTCGTTGTCGCCGACCTCGTAGACGCTGCGGCCGCGGGTCCCGGCCACCAGTTCGCGGACGTCCTCGAACTTGGCGCCCTCCTTCTCCATGGCCACCACCTGGGTGGAGATGACGTTCTTCGCCACGCGGCTGGTGTTGTGCATGGTGCGGAAGATCAGCTCGGTGGCGCGCTCGTCGTTGGCGACGATCTGCTGCTTGATGTTCTCGTGGATGGGCGATTCCACGGTCGCCATGAAGCGGGTGCCCATGTTGATGCCTTCGGCGCCCAGCGCCAGCGCCGCCACCAGGCCGCGCGCGTCGCCAAAGCCGCCGGACGCGATCATCGGGATCTTGATCTTGTCGGCAGCCGCCGGAATCAGGATCAAGCCGGGCACGTCGTCCTCGCCCGGGTGACCGGCGCATTCGAAGCCGTCGATGGAGATGGCGTCGACGCCCATCCGCTCGGCCGACAGGCCATGGCGCACCGAGGTGCACTTATGGATCACCTTGATCCCGTGCTTCTTGAACTCCTCGACGTGTTCGATGGGCTTGTTGCCGGCCGTCTCGACGATCTTGATCCCGGCCTCGATGATCGCCTGGCGGTATTCCGCATAGGGCGGCGGCTTGATGGCCGGCAGGATGGTCAGGTTCACGCCGAACGGCTTGTCGGTCAGGGTGCGGCAGCGCGCGATCTCCTCGGTCAGCTTCTCGGGCGTCGGCTGGGTGAGCGCGGTGATGAAGCCCAGGCCCCCGCCATTGGCGACCGCGGCCACCAGCTCGGCGCGGCCGACCCACTGCATGCCGCCCTGGACGATCGGATGCTCGATGCCGAACAGCTCGGTGAACCGGGTCTTCAGCGCCATGGACGTCCCTCCAAACAGTTGTTTGGATCACACTGAACG
>DATAUR010000042.1:0-23511 GCA_036268175.1 Phenylobacterium sp.
GCCGGGCACGTCGTCCTCGCCCGGATGGCCGGCGCATTCGAAGCCGTCGATGGAGATGGCGTCGACGCCCATCCGCTCGGCCGACAGGCCGTGGCGCACCGAGGTGCACTTATGGATCACCTTGATCCCGTGCTTCTTGAATTCCTCGACGTGCTCGATGGGCTTGTTGCCGGCCGTCTCGACGATCTTGATCCCGGCCTCGATGATCGCTTGGCGGTACTCCGCATAGGGTGGCGGCTTGATCGCCGGCAGGATGGTCAGGTTCACGCCGAACGGCTTGTCGGTGAGCGTGCGGCAGCGCGCGATCTCCTCCGTCAGCTTCTCCGGCGTCGGCTGGGTCAGCGCGGTGATGAAGCCCAGGCCCCCGCCGTTGGCCACCGCGGCCACCAGCTCGGCGCGGCCGACCCACTGCATGCCGCCCTGGACGATGGGATGCTCGATGCCGAACAGCTCGGTGAACCGGGTCTTCAGCGCCATGGGACGTCCCTCCAAACAGTTGTTTGGATCACACTGAACGCCGGGACGCTGCGTCAGGCAAGAGGGGGCATCAGGCAAGAGGGGGTGTCGGGCAAGGGGGGGCGTCGAGCGAGAGGGGTTGAGTGTCGGCCGACGGTCCCCCTCCCGCCGCTTCGCGGGAGGCAAGGCGAAAGCGCCCTACTGCAGGCCCTGGCGGCCGATGGCGTAGTAGCGTTCGGCGCGGGTCTTGCGCAGTTCGTCGGGGGTGAAGCCTTCCAGCGCCTTCAGCTCCTCTTCCACCGCATCGCCCACCGCCTTCAGCGCGGCCTCGGGGTCGGAGTGGGCGCCGCCGGGAGGTTCGGGAATGATCCGGTCGACGATCTTCATGGCCAGCAGGTCCTGGGCGGTGATCTTCAGGGCCTTGGCGGCGTCCTCCGGCGTGCGGGCGCCGCGCCACAGGATGGAGTTGGCGCCCTCCGGCGGGATCACCGAGTAGACGGCGTGCTCCAGGATCAGCACGCGGCTCCCGCAGGCGATGCCGAGCGCGCCGCCAGAGCCCCCCTCGCCGGTGACGATGGAGACCATGGGGACGCCCAGCAGCAGGCTCTTTTCGGTGGAGCGCGCGATGGCCTCGGCCACGCCGCGCTCTTCCGACGCCACGCCCGGATAGGCCGCGGTGGTGTCGACAAAGCTCACCACCGGCAGGTTGAAGCGTTCGGCGAGCTCCATGAGGCGGATCGCCTTGCGGTAGCCCTCCGGCCGCGCATAGCCGAAGTTGTGCTTCACGCGGGTGACGGTGTCGCGGCCCTTCTCGTTGCCCATGACCACCACCGGGCGGCCGCGGAACCGGCCAAGCCCGCCCATGATCGCCTGGTCGTCGGCGAACTTGCGGTCGCCCTTCATCTCCACGAACTCGTCGATCAGGCCGGCGGCGTAGTCGACGAAGTGCGGGCGGTCGGGATGGCGCGCCACCTGCACCTTTTGCCAGGCGTCCAGGTGGGCGTAGGCGTCGCGGCGCATCTCCTGGGCGCGGGCCCGCAGCGCCTCGATCTCGGCGTCGAACGCACCGGCGCCTGCGGTTTCCGACAGCTTGGACAGCTCCTCGATCTTGGTCTCGATGTCGGCGATGGGCCGCTCGAACTCGAGGTAATGCACAGCCATCTCCAGCCACTCAGCCCTTCACGTGGAAGCGGGGCCGGAAACTAGGCGCGATGGCTCCGCCTCACAAGAGCGCCGGCCCGGCGGGGGAAGTTCCCCTGGGAACCGTGATGCAACCTCGTCCGCGCCGGCGGGTTGATGGCGCCGAAGATGTGCGCAGACCGGCGATATGCCGTCCGCGCCCAGAGGAGAATGGAGACCCGAAGATGAACGCCCCCCTGAAGATTGGAATGGCTTCGATGCTGGCGCTGGCCACGGCCCTTCCGGTCATGGCGCAGCCGCAGGCCGCCCCGCAATACCCAGCCAACCAGTATCAGCAGTCGCCGCAGGACCAGGCGCCGCCTGGGCCGCAGTACCAGCCGACACCGCAATACCAGCAGGACCAGCAGCAGTATCAGCAGGAACGGCAGAACTACGACGCGCGCAAGGACGCCTATGACGCCCGCAAGGACGCCTACGACGCGCGGCGCGACAACTACGAGGCCAGCCGCGCCGACTATCGGGCCGCCCGCCTCGCCTACGACCGCCGCCGCGCGGACTGGGAGCGGGCCCGCGCCGACTATGACCGCCGCTATGGCTACGGCGCCTATATCCGCGTCTATGGCCCCGCGCCGGCGTGGGACGTGGCTCGCTGGGGCCCCTATGAGGGCCCGCCGCCCTACGCGACCGACTATGGCCGGCCGGCCGGCTATATAGCCCCGCCGCCGGTGGTCTGCCGCAACGACCATAGCGCCGCCACCGCCGGGACCATCCTGGGCGCGATCGCCGGCGCGGCGCTGGGCGCGAACCTGTCGGCGCCCGGCCGACACAGCGAAAACGCGGTGCTGGGCGGCGTGATCGGCGGCGGCATCGGGGCCGCGGTCGGCAACGCCCACGACCGCTATCGCTGCGACGGGCACGGGCCCTACTACGCCTATGCCGACACCATGCCGTACCGCGAGGACCCGGCGTTCCGCAGCGGGCGCTACGACTACGCCTACTACGAGAACCATCGTTGCCGCCTGGTGACCGCGCCGGTGGACCCGGCCGGCCGCGACTACCGCTACGTCCGCGTTTGCCCCGACGCCGACGGCCGCTATCGGATCACCGGCTAGCGCTTAAGAGATCCGAGGTCTGGAGAGCTCCTCCTCCCCGTGAGGGAGGAGGTGGGGCCTTTTAGCGCTTGCGCGACAGGGGGTGCTTGGTCGCCACCACCTGCGCCAGGCGCTCGCCGGCCACGTGGGTGTAGATCTGGGTGGTGCCGATGTCGGCGTGGCCCAGCAGGGTCTGCACCACGCGCAGGTCCGCGCCGCCCTCCAGCAGGTGGGTGGCGAAGGCGTGGCGCAGGACGTGCGGGCTGACCCGGGCCGGATCGAGGCCGGCGTCGGCGGCGGCCTCGTCCAGCAACTGGGCGAAGCGGCGGGGCGTCAGGCGCTTTTCCTTGCCGCGCGAGGGGAACAGCCAGGGGTTCGACTTGTCGCCTTTCGCGAGGAACGCGGGGCGGACCGCCAGATAGGCCTTCACCGCCGTCCGCGCGGCGTCGTTCAGCGGCGCGAGCCGCTCCTTGCCGCCCTTGCCCTTGACGATCAGATAGGCCGGGTCGCGCGCCAGAGCCGCCAGCGTCAGGCCGGTGAGCTCGGAGATGCGCAGGCCCGACGCATAGGCGAGCTCCACCATGCAGGCCAATCTGAGCCCCTGCGCGCCGTCCTTGGCCCCGGCGGCGGCGATCAGGCGGTCGACCTCGGCGCGGCTCAGCACCTTCGGCAGTGAGCGGCCCTTCTTCGGCGCCTCCACCCGGCGCGAGGGATCGTCGGCCCGCCAGCCCTCGCCCAGCACGAAGCGATAGAATTGCCGGACCGCCGCGCGGCGCCTGGCCGCCGTGGCGGGCGAAAGGCCCCGGGCGCCGAGCGCGATGAAATAGGCCTCCACGTCCTCCGCCGAGGCGTCGGCGAGGTCACGGCCCCGCGCGGCCAGGAAGCCCGAGGCGTCGGTCAAGTCGCGCGTGTAGGCGGTGAGGGTGTTCCTGGCCGCGGCGCGTTCGACCGACATCATCTCCAGGAACGCTTCGGCCCAGTTGCCCCCTTGGCCGCCGCCTTGGCTGGCGTCCAGGCCCCTCATTTCAGGGCCAGCAGCCCTTCGAGCGCGAAGTCGCGAGCGTCGGTCTCCAGGCCGGCGGCGTGCAGGGCGCGGACGATCCGCACCCGGTCGCCCAGGGCTGGCCCGGCCGGCCCCGCCTCTGCGGAGGTCCAGAGCGCCAGCAGGGCCGATTCGCCCATCAGCTTGTGCTCGGTCGCCGAGTCGAGGGCGAGGTCGCGGCCCACCGGCGCCTTGCCCTCCGGCAGGGTGAGGGCGGCGATCTGGCCGCGGGTGTCGATGGTCAAGGGGCCGGAGAGCGCGAAGGCCAGCAGGGCGGCGGCCTGGCCCCGCGCGCGGACCTTGGGATCGGTGGCGCCGGCGGTCGCCAGCAGGGCCGAGATCAGGGCGTCGTCCACCGGCTGGCCCTTGGTGAGCGCGTCGACCAGGCCGGCGACATCGGCCTGGGCGGCGGTGGCGTCGAAGGTCGGCTCCTCCGGCTCGGCGGCGGCGAGCGCGGCCGCCACCGCCGGCGAGGCCTTGGCCATCGACAGGTCGAGCCCGAGGCTGCGCGACAGGGCGTAGTCGAGGCCATTGCGCAGGGAAGCCGCGCCCGGATTGCCCGACCCCGCGATCTTGACCCCCATCAGGCGGCCATAGACCACGTCCCGCTGCTGGGTCTGGGCGAGTTCGAAGGTGAGCTGGGCCTGGTCGGCGTGGCCGGCGACCGCCTGGCAATAGGCCCGCAGGCGCAGCCAATAGATCTCGTCGCGCCCGGCGCTCAGGCTGTCCGACACCGCGCAGGCGCGGGCGTCGTCGCCGGCCAAAAGCGCGCTTTCCGCCGCCGCGTGGGCGAGGTCGGGGTTGCGGTCGATGCCCGGGGCCCGCGACAGGATCGCCGCCGCGCCCTTGGGGTCGCCCTGGGCCATCAGGGCGCTGGCGCGGGCGGCGGTCAGGGCGGCGTCTTCGCCCACGCCGGTCGGGCCAGGCGCCCCGGTCGCCAGCACGCGCCGCGCCAGGGCGGCGGCGGCGGGGCTGAGCGGCTTGGTCGCCAGCAGCGGCAGCACGGTCCCGGCGGTCTTCAGCGAGGTCCCGCGCCACAGCGTCGGCGGCAGGCCGGTGCTGCGGCCAGGCGTGGTGAAGGCGTCCGGCGCCGCCAGGGTCGAGACCTGGACGCCGGTGTCGGCGGGCCTCAGCGCGGACGACGGCGCGGACGACGGCGCGGGCGTCGCGAGAGGCGCAGGCGCCGCGAGGGGCAGCGCGGGCGTGGGAGCCGTCGCCGGCGGCGGCGCGGCGGGCGGCGCGGGCGGCGTCAGCTCCTGTCCCAGCGCCGAACCGGCCGCTCCGGCGAGGACGAGGGTGGCCATCAGGCAGGTGAAACGCGACATGGCGCGAGCATAGCGGGCGCGGGAAGTTGGCGCGAGGGCGACGGCTCGTGTAGACCTTCGCTGTCCATGGATCGCTATGCACCGTTGCGCCGCCGCACCATCGCCCTCGTCGGCCTGATGGGCGTCGGCAAGTCCAGCGTCGGACGCCGGCTCGCCAACGCGCTCGACCTGCCGTTCCGCGACGCCGATTCGGAGGTGGAGGCCGCCGCCGGCCGCTCGATCTCCGACATCTTTTCCGACCTGGGGGAAGACGCCTTCCGCGAGGGCGAACGCCGGGTGATCGCCCGCCTCCTGGACCAGGAGCCGCACGTGCTGGCCACCGGCGGCGGCGCCTTCATGAACCCGCAGACCCGCGAGCTGATCAAATCCCGTGCCGTGTCGGTGTGGCTGAAGACCGACCTCGCCATCCTGGCCCGCCGGGTGGCGCGCAAGGACAGCCGGCCGCTGCTGATCGGCAAGGACCCCATGGAGGTGCTGCAGGCCCAGGCTTTGGCCCGCTATCCGGCTTATGGCGAGGCCGACCTGACGGTCGAGACCGGCGACGAGGCGCACCACGTCACCGTCGAGCAGCTGATCCGCGAACTGGGCGCGCATCTGGAGGCGCGCGCGTCATGAGCCGTGAGATTCTCGTGGGCCTGGGCATGAGGAGCTACAAAGTGCGGGTCGGTCCCGGCCTGATCGACGGCGCGGGCGAGGCCATGGCGCCCCTGCTGAAGCGGCGGCGCACCGCCGTCGTCAGCGACGAGACGGTCTGGGCGCTGCACGGCGCGCGCCTGACCGCCGCCCTGGAGCGCGCCGGGATCGCCGTCCTGGCGGTGATCGTGCCGCCGGGCGAACAGACCAAGAGCTTCGAGGGCCTGGCGCAAGTCACCGACCGCCTGCTGGCGCTGGAGCTGGACCGCGGCGACGTGGTCACCGCCTTTGGCGGCGGGGTGGTCGGCGACCTCGCGGGGTTCGCCGCGGCGATCTACAAGCGCGGCGTCGACTTCGTGCAGATTCCCACGACCCTGCTGGCGCAGGTGGATTCCTCGGTGGGCGGCAAGACCGCCATCGACACCCCGCGCGGCAAGAACCTGGTGGGCGCCTTCCATCAGCCCAAGCTGGTGCTGGCCGACCTGGACGTGCTGGCCACCCTGCCTGAGCGCGAGATGCGCGCCGGCTACGCCGAGGTGATCAAGTACGGCCTCCTGGGCGACTTCGCCTTCTTCGAGTGGCTGGAGGCCAACGCCGCCGCTGTGCTGGCGCGGGAGCCCAAGGCGCTGGCCCACGCCGTCGCGCGTTCCATCGAGATGAAGGCGCAGATCGTCGCCGAGGACGAGACCGAACAGGGCCGCCGCGCGCTCTTGAACCTTGGCCATACCTTCGGCCACGCCCTGGAGGCCGAGACCGGCTATGGCGCGGCCCTGCTGCATGGCGAGGCGGTGGCGGCGGGCATGGCGCTGGCCTTCCGCTTCTCGGCGTCGCAGGGCCTCTGCGCGACGCAGGAGGCCGCCCGCGCGTCGGCCGCCATCGCCGCCGCCGGCCTGCCGGCCACGCTCGCCGACGTGGCCCGCGCGCCCTTCGCCGCCGAGCGGCTGGTGCGCCACATGGCGCAGGACAAGAAGGCGGAGAGCGGCCGGCTGACCTTCATCCTGGCGCGCCGGCTGGGCGAGGCCTTGGTGGCCAAGGACGTGGACGGCCGCGCGGTCGAGACGTTCCTGCGACAGGAAGGCGCCGTCTGATGGCCGCCCTGATGGCGCTCGCCCCGGTGGTCTTCGCCCTGCTGGCGGCCTCGGCCCTGTTCTCCGCCGCCGAGACGGCGATGACCGGCGCGAGCCGCGCCCGGATGCACCAGCTCGACCGCGACGGCGACCGCGCCGCCCGCCGGGTCAACCGCCTGCTTGGCGACCGCGAGATGATGATCGGCGCGGTGCTGCTGGGGAACAACATCTTCAACATCCTGGCCACCGAGCTCGCGAGCTCGGTGTTCGCCAAGGTGATCCCCGGCGCCTGGGGCGTGGCGGCCGCCACCGCGGTGATGACCGTGCTGATCCTGGTGTTCGCCGAGATCCTGCCCAAGACCATCGCCATCCTGCGCTCCGACGACATCGCCCGGCTGCTGTCGGCGCCCACCCTGCTGGTGGTGAAGTTCTTCGGGCCGATCATCTTCGGCGTGCAGTACGTGGTGCGCCGGACGCTCAACCTGTTCGGCGTGCGCCTGGGCATGGAGATGGACGTGCTGGCGGCCCACGAGGAGATCCGCGGCGCGGTCGAATACCACCACGCCGAGGGCCTGGTGGAGACCCACGACCGCTGGATGCTGGGCGGCGTGCTGGACCTGGCGGAGATGGACGTCAGCGAGGTGATGGTCCACCGCAACGCCATCGCCACCGTCGACGCCGACCTGTCGCCGCGCGAGATCCTGGCCGAGACGCTGGACAGCGGCCACAGCCGCCTGCCGCTCTACCGCGACGAGCCGGAGAACATCGTCGGCGTGCTGCACAACAAGGACCTGCTGCAGGCCATCGCCGACGCGGACGGGCAGATCGAGGCCATCGACATGGCCGCGATCATCCGCGAACCCTGGTTCATCCCCGAGACCACCAGCCTGAAGGACCAGCTCTCCGCCTTCCTGAAGCGTCGCACCCACTTCGCCCTGGTGGTCGACGAATACGGCGCCCTGCAGGGCCTGGTGACCCTGGAGGACATCCTCGAGGAGATCGTCGGGGAGATCGAGGACGAGCACGACGTGGCCCCCACCGGCGTCCACGCCGCCGAGGACGGCTCGGTCTCCGTCGACGGCGCGGTGACCATCCGTGACCTGAACCGCGCGCTGAACTGGGACCTGCCCGACGACGAGGCGGTCACCGTCGCCGGCCTGTTGATCCACGAGGCGCGGCGCATCCCGGAGGCCGGCCAGACCTTCAGTTTCCACGACCACCGCTTCACGGTGCTGGAGCGCAAGGTCAACCGGATCACCAAGCTGCGGATCTGGCCGGCGGAACCGCGCGAAGACGGCTGAACTTTTGTCGGCTGTCCGACACAACTGAAGATCGCGCTTGATTGTCGCCGCCAACGCCTGTTGCTTGGCCGCCGAACGCGGGTGGGTCGCCGCCCGAACGCCCGAGGAACTTCTTAGATGACCGACCTTGCCGGCCTCCAAGGCCTCCGTGTCCTGGTGGTGGAAGACGAGATGATGGTCTCGATGCTGATCGAGGACATGCTGTCGGACATGGGCTGCCAGGTGGTCGGCCCGGCCTCGCGCCTGGACGAGGCCATCGAACTCGCCGGCCAGGCCCAGATCGACTGCGCGGTGCTGGACGTGAACCTCGGCGGCCAGCCGATCTTCCCGCTGGCCGACATCCTGCGGGAAAAGGGCTGCCCCTTCGCCTTCGCCACCGGCTATGGCGACGCCGGCCTGCGAGACGCCGACCGCGGCACGCCGGTCCTGCAGAAGCCGTTCCGCGAGGGCGACCTGGCGCGGGTGCTGGGCGAACTGCGCGCCCGGGTCGGCTAAGACCGGCGGGCCTTCAACGCCGGCCCTCCCCTCGATGGGGAGACGCTTGAGGCGACGCACGTGGCGCAAGAGGGTGCCGGCGCCGGCCGGAGCCCATCGCTTCATCCCATTGCGCTCACCCCCATGCCGGCCTTCCCCCATCGAGGGGGAAGGAGGACGGGAGGCGACGGTCCGAGGGCCGATCGGTCGGTCCGCCCTAACCCTCGCCCGGGGCGAGCGCCTTGACCGAGAGGGCGTGCAGCGGGCCGGCCAGTTCCTCGGCCAGCGCGCGGTAGACCATCCTTTGCCGGGCCACCTTGGCGGTCCCGGCGAAGGCGGCCGATTCGATGGTCAGGTTGAAATGGCTTTCGCCGCCTGGATGGGCGCCGGCGTGCCCCGCGTGCCGCGCGGAATCGTCCTCGATCTCGAGCCTTGTCGGCGCGAAGGCGGCGGTCAGCTTGTCGTGAATGGCATCGAATATGGCGCCCATCGTCTGCATCTTCAATTCTTGAAAGGGATTATCTCGCCTCCATACTTGGAGCATGCCCGCCGCGTTTCAATACAAGCCGCGTTTCGTCGACATCCGCGTGCGTCCCCCCAAGCCGGAGGAGGATGCGCGCGCCGAGGACGTGAACGCGCTGAAGCCCGGCGAACGGGCCTGCGACCATCCGGGCTGCAACAAGGCGGCGACCGCGCGCGCCCCCAAATCGCGCGACATGCTGAACGAGCACTACTGGTTCTGTCAGCCGCACGCGGCCGAGTACAACCGCAACTGGAACTTCTTCGCCGGCATGAGCGACGGCGAGATCCGCAAGCGCCAGCAGGACGAGCTGTTCACCGGCGGCCGCCCCACCTGGGAGATGAAGGCCGGCCGGATGAGCCGCGAAGCCGCCGCCTTCTCCAACAAGTTCAAGAAAGGCGACGGCGGCTACCGCGACCCCTTCAACCTGTTCGGCAAGAACGGCGGCAAGCCGACCGCCGAGCCGGAAGAGCGGGCCATGGGCAAGATCGAGCGCAACGCGCTGGCCGATCTCGACCTCGACAGCCACGCCGACGGCCCAAGGATCCGCACCCGCTACACCGAGCTGGTCCGCCGCCTGCACCCCGACGCCAACGGCGGCGACCGTGCCGGCGAACACCGCCTGCAGCGGGTGATCAAGGCCTACCAGACGCTCCGCAAGGCTGGCATGGTCTAGCTTCGCAACCCAGGCGAGATCTGGGAAGGGAGGCTCCGATGTCCACCGATCGCAGGGCGCTGCTGGCCGGGCTGGCCGCAACCGCCGTCTCATCCAGCGCCGCCTTGGCCGCGCCGCGTCCCGAGCCCGTGGAATGGTCGACCGCCCCGGCCTTTACGACCGGTCCCCTGGCGCAGAACGCCATGGCCAAGCTGTTCGTCGCGCCGGCGGCCCCGGCCTTGTGGCCGGAAGCGATCCCGCTAGTGGGAGGCGACGGGCCGCAGTCCATACGCCGCTGGCGCGGCAAGACATTGTTGGTGACCTTGTGGGCGGAGTGGTGCGCGCCGTGCCTTGCGGAGATGCCGTCGCTCTCGCGGCTGAACCGGACCTATGGCGGCGACAGCTTCGCCATCGTGCCGATCGCCACCGGCGTCCACGCCCTGCGCACACAGGCCGAAGCCCAGGCGCGGCTGGCGCGGATGCCGGGGGTCGAGATCGCCACCCTGCTGGACGCCACCGACGACCATCGGGGCCTGGCGAACACCCTGGCCCAGATCAAGCCGCCGGAGGGCTTCAAGTTGCCGCCCGGCGCCACGTTCAGCGGCTTCTCCCTGCCCTGCCTGCTGGTGGCCGATGCAGAAGGGCGGTTGCGCGGCCGCGCGCTCGGCATGCCGGGCGGAAAGGACGGCGCGCCCGCCTGGGACACGCCGACCGGACGCGACCTGATCGAGAAGCTGGCGCGGCGGGGGGCGGTCCAGCCGACATCCGACCGGACCGCCGTCTAGGCGCTACCAGCGGCGGTAGTGGTAGTCCCAGCGGCCAGGACGCCAGCCTGGGCGCCAATAGGCGTCGTGGGTCCAGTACCAGTAGCGGTAGGGGCGATAGACCCAGACGCCGCCTTCGAAGAACCAGGGATTATACCAGGCGGGACCGGCGTAGACCGGGCCTGGGCCATAGTAGAAGCCGGGCGCGCCGGAGCGGGTGTAGTAGCCGGGCGGGCAGGATGACGACGAGGCCGAGTTGGAACCGATCGCCGCTCCCGCCGTGGCGCCCAGCGCGCCGCCGATGATCGAGCCGCCGGTCTTCGAGTGCCGGCCCGAGACGTTGGAGCCAACCACCGCGCCCAGGATGCCGCCGATGATCGCGCCGGCCGCGGTGTTGTTGTTGCGCCTGTCGACGCAGTAGCGCGCCGCCCATTGCGAATAGCGGTCGGCGTATTCGCGGTCGTAGCTCTGGGCGCGGTCGTCGTAGACAGCGCCCTGGCCCTCATAGCCGGGAGGCGGCGGGGCGTATTGGCCGGACGGCGGCCCCACCGGCGGCCCACCGGGCGGCGGCGGCCCGTAGCCCGGCTGCGGGCCGTAAGACGGCGGCGGGGGCGGCTGGGCGCCGGCGGCGGTCGCCTCCAGCACCAGACCGAGCGCCAGCGCGGCCGTCAGGAGCTTGGCGCCGACATCGGCGAGTGGTTTTCGCATGGCGATCTCCTCCTATCCTTTCGGAAGATTTTGGGCGTGTCGCCGCAAGGGCTAAGCCTGATTTGGGGCGGAGATGTGGAAATCCAAGACCGGCGTGTTGCAGGCTCAGGGCCAGGGCGTGAGCCCCTCGCGACGGCAGAGCTCGGCATAGGAGGCAAGCCCGTTCATCCGCGTCAGATAGGCCGCCAGCGCCGGCTGTTCGCTGGCGGGATGGGGCATGTTGCGCGACCAGCGCATCAGCATGGCGGCCAGGAAATCGGCGGCGCCGGGCCGTTCGCCGAACAGATAGGCGCGCCCGTCGCCCAGCAGGGCGGCGAGCCTGGGCCAGGCGTCCTCGATGCGGCCGCGGGCGAGCGCGCGCACCGCGTCGGCCCCCTGCGGCGCGCCGTCCTTGTCGGCGTAGAACCAGTCGCGCATGGCCGGCGAGACGGTGTTGGCCAGGAAGATCACCGTCTCCAGCCACCGCGCCCGCTGCGGATCGCCGGGCGGGGGCGCCAGCGCCGCCTGCGGATACCGCTCGGCGAGCAGCATGATCAGCGCGGCGGATTCGCTGTAGGGCCGGCCGTCGATGACCAGCGTCGGGACCCGGCCGGCGGGGTTCAGCTCCAGATAGGCGGGATCGCGCTGCGCGCCGGTCTCGAAGTCCACGCGGACGGTCTCGAAAGGAACGCCAAGCTCGATCAGCATCCAGTGCACGGCCATGCTGGCCGTCCCAGGCGAATAGTAGAGCCGGTAGGTCATGATCGCGCCTAAGCCTCCGACTCGGCCGGGGTGCGTTCGGTGTCCACCGCCCGCTGCAGGGCCGGCGGATAGCGCGAGCCGGTGACGGTGCGCTCGTTCACCAGGCTGTCGACGCGGGCCACGACGTCGTCGGAAAGCGTGATCTCCGCGGCGCCGGCGTTCTCGCGCATGTGCTTGGGCCGCGTGGTGCCAGGGATCGAGACCAGGGTCGGATCCTTGCGCATCAGCCAGGCGAGGCAGAGCTGGGCGGGCGTGCAGCCGGCCTCGCCCGCCAGCGCGGTGAACTGGTCGAGCAGCCGCAGGTTGGCCTCGAAGGCGTCGCCCTGGAAGCGCGGCATGGCGATGCGCATGTCGCCGGCCTGGAACTTCGAAGGGTCCCGCGCCCCGCCGGCCAGGAAGCCGCGCCCCACCGGGGAAAAGGCGACAAAGGTGATCCCGAGCTCATGGCAGGCGTCGAGGACGGCGATCTCCGGATTGCGGGTCCAGGGGGAATATTCGGTCTGCAGGGCGGCGATGGGATGGGTGGCGTGCGCCCGGCGCAGGATCGGGGCGGAGACCTCCGAGAGCCCGATGGACCTGATCTTGCCCTCGGCGACCAGGTCGGCGAGCGCGCCGACGCTGTCCTCGATGGGCAGGCGCTTGTCCCAGCGGTGCAGGTAGTAGAGGTCGATGACCTCGGTCTTCAGGCGGCGCAGGCTGCGCTCGCAGGTGTCCTTCAGGTTGGCGGGGCTGCCGTCGATCCCGCGCTCGTCGCCGACGGTGATGCCGCACTTGGACGCCAGCACGAACTTGTCGCGATGCGGGCCCAGGACCTCGCCCACCAGGGTCTCGTTGTGGCCCAGGCCATAGACCGCGGCGGTGTCGAAGAAGGTGTAGCCGGCGTCGAGCGCCCCCAGCAGCACCCGCTCCGCCTGGTCCCGCGCGGTCGGCGGGCCGTAGCCGTGCGACAGCCCCATGCACCCCAGCCCGATGGCCGAGACCTCGAACGGACCGATGCTGCGTTTTTCCATGGGAGACCTCGCGCGACGCTGCGCCGGAGAAACGTTCTGGCCGCGGCGGCGTCAAGGGCGGCCTGGCGCCTTGGCGTCCCCGGCAGCGGGGGCGAGCGTCCGAATTCGTCGGTCAAAAGTCTTTTCAGCGACCCGTCGGAGGGGCGACGATGCGGGATAGTTCGAGGAGGAAGTCCATGGGAGTTTCGAGGCGCGCGGCGATGCTGGGCGCGGCCGCGGCGTTGGCGGCGGCGCCGCTCGCCCAGGCGGACGAATGGGGCGCCTATGGCCACGACCTGCAGGGCACGCGGTTCTCGCCGCTGACGCAGATCTCGCCGGCCAACGTCGCCAGGCTCAAGCCCGCCTGGTCCTTCCACACCGGCGACATCTCCGACGGCAAGACCCGCGGCGTGCAGCGCAGCGGCTTCGAGACGACGCCCTTGATGCTGGACGATCGGCTCTATCTGACCACGCCTTTCAACCGGGTGATCGCGCTCGACCCCGCCACGGGCAAGGAGCGTTGGGCCTACGATCCGAAGATCGAGAAGGCCGCGCCCTATGGCGATGGCATGATCAACCGCGGCCTCGCCGCCTGGCGGGACGCCAAAGCCGGAAAGGGCGCGTGCGCGCTACGGCTCTACGAGGCGACGCTGGACGCCCGGCTGGTCTCGGTGGACGCCGCGACTGGCCAGCCCTGCGCCGGGTTCGGCGAGGCGGGGGTGGTCAGCCTGCGGGGCGTCGCCCGCTACACGCCCGGCCGCTACCACATGACCTCGCCGCCGATCGTGGTGGACGGGGTGGTGGTGGTGGGCTCGGCGATCGACGACAACGCCCGCGCCGACATGCCGGACGGCGTGGTCCGCGGCTTCGACGCCCGCTCCGGCAAGCTGATCTGGTCCTGGGAGCCGTTGGAAAAGCCCAAGGGCGTCGCCGACAAGGCCTGGAAGACCGGCGCCGGCAACGCCTGGACGGTGCTGAGCGCCGACCCGGCCCGCCATGTGGTCTATGTGCCCACCGGCAGCGCCAGCCCCGACTACTGGGGCGGGCTTCGGCCCGGCGACAACCGCTGGGCCAATTCGGTGGTGGCGCTGGACACACGCACCGGCAAGCTGAAGTGGGGCTTCCAGCTCGTCCACCACGACCTTTGGGACTACGACACCGCCGCCGCCCCGCTGGCCACCACGCTCACGCTAAAGGGCCGCAAGACCCCGGTGGTGATCGCCGGCAACAAGACCGGCATGGTCTTCGTGCTGGATCCGGTGACCGGCAAGCCGGTGCTGCCGGTGGAGGAACGCCCCGTTCCGGCCAGCACCCTGCAGGGCGAGGTCGCCTCGCCCACCCAGCCGTTCCCCACCGCGACGCCGGCGCTGGTCCCGCAGTCCGAGGGGCCACAGGAGGCGTTCGGACTGACCGCCGCCGACCGCAAGTTCTGCGCCGACACCATCGCGGCCATGTCCGGCCACAGCATCTTCTCGCCCCCCAGCGAGGCCGGCATCCTGGCGATCCCCGGCAACCTGGGCGGCGTCAACTGGAGCGGGTTCGCCTGGGACGCCGGCCACGGGCGGCTGATCGTCTCGGTGACCAACCTGCCGGCCAAGGTGCGCATGATCCCGGCCGCCAAATTCGCCAAGGGCGACCACGGCGACCTGCGCGCCGAGACCACCATGCAGGAGGGCACGCCCTACGCCATGAGCCGCGCGTTCCTGCGCGCGCCGTCGGGCCTGCCCTGCATCAAGCCGCCGTATGGCGAGCTGCTGGCGCTGGACCTCGACGCCGGCAAGATCGCCTGGCGGGTTCCGCTGGGGTCGCTCGAGGAACTTCAGCCCGGCGTTGGCCACATCGCCAAGGGCTCCTTCATCCTGGGCGGCCCCATCGTCACCGCCAGCGGCCTGATCTTCCAGGGCGGGACCATGGATCGCACCCTGCGGGCGTTCTCCGCGGCGGACGGCAAGGAGCTGTGGAGCGCCGAGCTGCCGGCCAGCGCCCACGCCACGCCGATGACCTATGAGGTCGGCGGCAAGCAGTACGTGGTGATCGCCGCCGGCGGCTCGGCCAAGATCGACGAGGAGCGCCAGAGCGACGCGGTGGTGGCCTACGCTTTGCCGTAGCGGCCGGCCGCCAGCTTCGCCTCCAGGGCGGCGAGGTCATCGACGAACCAGACCGTCGCGCCGCGATTGGACTCGCGCACGAAGTCGCGCAGCGGCTCGCTGTTGCCCACGGGCGCGGAAACGTCGCCCAGGATCGCCACCTGGAAGCGGTAGTTGACCAGCTTCTGCAGCGCCCGGCCCGCGACGCCGGTGGAGAGCCGCAGGAAGTCGGGGCCGAGGCGCGGGAGCGGGATGGCGACGATCTTCGCGCTCGCATCGAACAACTCGCCGATCAGGCCGGAGAGCTCATAGTCGTCGGCGAGCGAAGGCCCCTCGTCCACGCAAACGTAGACCGGGCGCCCGGCGATGTTGCGGATCACCTTCAGGACTCCGCCAGGACCTCGACCATCTTCAGCATGGTCGCGGTGTCGCCGGGCGAGCCGACGATGATGATCTTCAGCACGCGGGTCTTCGGGTCGTGGGCGATGTCCAGGCTCATCAGCTCGGCGTGCGCCGTCTGGCCCATTCGCGCGGCGGACAGCGTGCGGGCGATGCGCTGGGCGGCGTCGGGCGCCACGTCGGGCAGGTCGACGATGCTGGTGACCCGCGCTTCCGGGCGGCGGCCGCGCTTCCCGGCCTGGCGCTCGATGACGCCCTGGAACGCCGAAATGGCGCTCTGGTAGGTCGCCGGCGAGACCCCGGTCATGGCCTCCATCTCGGTGCGCAGGATGCGGTAGGACTTGCCGACCTTGACCGCGCGCACCCGGCCGTCGCGAATGAACCGCAGAACGGTCTTGGGGTGCACCTTGAGGCGTTCGGCGAACTGCTCGACGGTGTAGACTTCTTCCGACATCGGGGGCTCTCGGGGGAGTCGCGGGCGGGTCTGCGATGTTCCCTATTATTCCCTATCACTCCCTATTATGGAGTCAATGACCGTGAATTCAGCCCTATTGGGAACAGCTTTCGCGCTGGCGTTGTTCGGTTCCGCCATGGCGGCCGAGCCCACCAGTTACCTGCTGGAGCCAGCGGCGGTGTGGAGCGCGGGCGATGCCGCGCCGCACGCCGGCTGGGTGGTCGCCGTCGAGGGCGACAGAATCGTCGGCGTGGGGCCCAAGGCGCAGGTCAAGGCGCCGGCCGGCGCGCAGGTGGTCGCCCTGCCCGGCGAGACCCTGATCCCGGGCCTGATCGAGGCGCACGGCCACCTGCTGCTGCACGCCTACAACGAGGTCGCCTGGGACGATCAGGTGCTGAAGGAGGCGCCGACCTACCGGGTGCTGCGCGCTGGGCGCGACGCCACGCGGACCCTGATGAGCGGCTTCACCACCGAGCGGGACCTGGGCACCGAGGGCGCGGCCGACGCCGACGTGCAGCTCAAGCGCGCCATCAACGAGGGGATCGTCGCGGGCCCCCGCATGTTCGTCGCCACCCGCGCCATCGTCGCCACCGGCAGCTATGGCCCCAAGCGGGGCTGGCGCGCCGACCTCGACCTGCCGCAGGGCGCGCAGGAGGTGTCCGGCGAGGCGCAGATGATGGCCGCGGTGCGCGAGCAGGCGGCCATGGGCGCCGACTGGATCAAGCTCTACGGCGACTACCGCACGGGCCCGAACGGCGAGACCAAACCCACCCTGACCGAAGAGGAAATGGCCGCGGCGGTGAAGATCGCGCACGCGTCTGGCCGCCCGGTCGCCGTCCACGCCGCCAGCGACGCGGGCATCCGCAACGCGGTGATGGCCGGCGTCGACACCATCGAGCACGGCTATGGCGCCACCGAAGCCACCTTCAAGCTGATGAAGGAAAAGGGGATCGCCTACATCCCGACCCTGACCGCGCCGGAGGCGACCTCGATCTACTTCCAGCACTATGTGCCCGGAAAGAGCCCGCCGACGCCCGGGATGGTCGCCGCGGCCGGGGCCTTCAAGCGCGCCCTGGCGTCCGGCGTCACCATCGGCTCCGGCTCCGACGTCGGGGTCTTTCCGCACGGGGAGAACTGGCGCGAGCTCGCCTGGATGGTGAAGGACGGCATGACGCCGATCCAGGCGCTGACCGCGGCCACCGCCACCGACGCCAGGATCCTGGGCCACGAAGCGAGCCTGGGCCAAGTGAAGGCCGGCTACCTGGCCGACCTGGTCGCGGTGGCCGGCGACCCGACCCAGGAGATCGCGGCCCTGAAGGACGTCCGCTTCGTGATGAAGGGCGGCAAGGTCTACCGCCAGCCCTGAACGCCCGCGCGGGCGGGGCCCGTGAGATTGATTTCAACCGCGGCGTGCATTTGTTAACGCGTTTCCGCAACTATCGCGGTGAGCGACACCGGGAGACCACCATGAGTGAAGGGTCGCCGACACCGGTCCCGACACCACCGCCGGCGCCACGCCTGGTCTCGGCGGGTCTGGAAGCGTCGCTGGAACAGTTCAGCGATCCGCAACTGCTGGCGGACGGCAAGGTCAACGTCATTTCCCTGGAGGCGGTGCGCGAGCGCCTGGCCGACCGCTGGGTGTTCAAGCGCGACCAGATCTACGGCTTCACCGACCGGGTGCTGGAGCGCGGCGTCGGCGACGGCGGCGTCTACCTGCGGGTCTCCGACACCGACTTCTTCATCGTGCATCCGGATCTCAGCCGCCTGGCCGGCCAGGGCGCCTGCCTGCGCTACCTGCGCGAGGTGCTGCATCACTTCCTGGGCGACGACGAGATGGCCACCGCCAGCGTCATGCAGGTGACCCAGATCTCCCAGGGGCGCCTGGAGACGCAGCCCATCGATCTGCGCCCAGGCCGCGCCGCCCAAGGCGCCGATGCGCCGGAGGAGGCGCCGGAGCTGGTGGTGTCCAGCCGATCGTTCGCGTCGGTGGGCGGCGCCGGAGGGCCCTCGCCGGACGACAACAGTTCCGCCCTGGAGCGCTGGACGCCGTTCGTCTGCAACGATGGCCGCGAGCTTAGGGTCTCTGCGACGCTGGAGCCGGTCTACGAGCTGAAGGGCTTCACCCGCATCGGCTTTCGGATGATCCGGCGGGTGATCGTGGTGGCGACCGACGAGGAGCTTTCGCAACAGCGGATCGCCCAGCTATCCGCCGCCGACCTGCTGCGCGCCGACATCGCCACCATCCTGCGGGGCATCGACCGGCTGAAGGCCAGCGGCGCCGCCGAAAATCCGCTGAGCCTGATCGTGCCGCTGTCGTTCGTCAGCCTTTCCAGCCAGCGCGGCCGAGCCCTGCTGGTGCAGCACCTGAAGGCCGCCGGCAGCCTGGTGAAGATGGGCGTCATCAGCGAGATCTGCGACATCGAGGGCGTTCCGCCCGGCATGCTGCTGGCCGCGTCGTCGCTGGTTCGCCCCTTCACCCTGCTGGTGGCCGGCCGGCTGTTGAACCCCACGCCGGCGGTGGTGCGCAATCTGACCGGTTCCGGGCTGCAGGCGTTGTCCTTCGAATGCCCGTCCGGCCTGGGGGATGCGGAGTTCCAGGGCTGGGCGACCGGCGCCATCGGCGCCGCCAAGCGGATGGCAAAGTCGGTGATGGTCTACCGGGCGAATTCGCCCAGCCGGGCCGGCGCCCTGGCCTCGCTGGGGGCGACGCACGTCAGCCTCACCGGCTGAAGAAAACCGCGCAACCGCGTTCTTTTAGTCGAACGGCGTTAGGCAAGAATTAGGGGGCTCAGTCTAGACCCGTGCCAATTCGTCGCAGCTAAGTCTTCAGAGCACAACTAAGCGATGCAAGCGCAAGCAACGCAATCCCAGCGCCAATACCTGGACCTGAAGGATCTGTCCGTGGTGGTTCTGGACGACAATGCCAACACGCGCACCTTGATCTCCGAAGTGCTGCGCGGCCTGGGGATCCGCCGCATCGCGCGGGTCGGCGCCTGCTCGGACGCGCTCTCGATCCTCAAGAACAACCCGGTCGACCTGCTGTTCACCGACATCGAGCTGGAGGGCGAGAACGGCCTGGAGTTCGTCCGCTTCCTGCGCGCCTCGCCGCAGCAGAAGGTGGCCAATGTGGCGACGGTGGTGGTCTCGTCGCACGCCACCGAGGCGCGGGTGATGCAGGCCGGCGCGGTGGGGGCGGACGGTTTCCTCTCCAAGCCCTTCACGGTGGCGTCGCTCGCCAAGCGCCTGACCGAAGGCCTCGCCACCCGCCAGTGGGTCGCCCAGCAGCCGCCGGCCACGGCCGCCAACCCCGCCGCCGAGCCTCGCCAGATCGAACTCTGAGGCCTACCAGCCGACCGCCTGGCCGTCCTTGCGGTGGTCGGAGCCGGCACGGTAGACGCGGCGGGCCTTGTCTTCCGGGTGGCTGACCGCGATCGCCTGGAAGCCGCCCATGGCCGCGCTGTCGGCCGGCCCGAGCCTGTGCCCCATGGCGGCCAGGTCCTTGCCCACCAGGTCGTTCAGCGGCGCCTCCAGCACCAGGCGGTTGGGCACCTGGCTGTGGCGGAAGCGGGCCATGTCGGTGGCCATCTGCAGGTTGGCGCCCAGGTCGAAGATGTTGACCAGCGCCTGGGCGTGCCCCTGGGCCTGCATGTCGCCGCCCATCAGGAGCAGCGTCATCAGCGGGTTGGAGCCGTCCATCACGAAGCCGGCGGCCAGCGTGTTGTAGGGCCGCTTGTGCGGCGCGATGACGTTGGGCGACTTCGGGTCCAGGCTGAACAGGCCGCCCCGGTTGTGCAGGATGAAGCCGTACCCCGGCACGGTGATGCCTGAGCCAAAGCCCGAATAGTTGGAATTGACCCAGGCCACCATGTTGCCCTGGTCGTCGGCGGTGGAGAGCACGATGGTGTCGCCCAGGCCCGACGCCTCGCCGGCCGGGCCGGTGGCCGAGGCGTGCCGCGGATCGACCTTGCCGCACAGCGAGCGGGCGTAGGCCTTCGACAGCAGCCGGTCGATGGGCGCCTTCACGAAGTCGGGGTCGGCGTTGAAGCGGATCAGGTCGGCGTAGGCCAGCTTCTTGGCCTCGACCATCAGGTGCCAGTATTCCGGGCTGCGCGGGCCAAGGCTGGCCAGCGTCTGGCCGGGGGCCCAGACCGGGACGCACTGCTCCAGCACATTGATCATCTCCAGCGCCGCCCAGTCCTGCGACGGCGGCGGCAGTTCGTAGACCTCGTGGCCGTGATAGCTGGTGTGCACCGGCTCGACCCATTCGCCGTGATAGTTGGCGAGGTCGTCCAGCGTCATGGTGCCGCCGAGCGCTGTGGACTTGGCGACCAGCGCCTTGGCGATCTCGCCGCGATAGAAGGCGTTGGCGCCGCCGGCCTGCAGCAGGCGGAAGGTCTTGGCGAGGTCGGGATTGCGGTAGATCTGGCCGGCCACCGGCGGCTTGCCGTCGACGTACCAGGCGGCCACCGAGTCCGGATCGACGCTGGTGCAGCAGGCTTTCAGCGGCAGCGCCTTGGGCAGGCGCCAGTCGTGGGCGATCCGCTGGCTGACCGGGAAGCCCTCGCGGGCGTAGGCCTCGGCCGGCGCCAGCACCTGTTTGAAGCCCAGCGTCCCGAAGCGCTTGAGGATGGCGTCCCAGCCCCAGACGGTTCCGGGCACGGTCACCGTCAGGACGCCGCCCGGCGGCATGCCCGAGCCCGCGCCCCAGTTCCTGGGGTCGGCGTGGTAGCCCAGCGCCGCGAAGTGCTCCGGCGTCGCGCCCGACGGCGCCATGCCGCTGGCGTTCAGGGCATAGAGCTTGTGCGCCTTGGCCACGTAGACGATCGCGAAGAGGTCGCCACCGACGCCGACATTCATCGGTTCGACCACGTTCAGCACCGCCGCCGTCGCCACCGCCGCGTCGATGGCGTTGCCGCCGTTTTTCAGGACCTGCAGCCCCGCCTGGGCCGCCAGCGGCTGGCTGGTGGCGACCATGCCGTGCTGGGCGAAGACCTCGGCGCGGGACTGGGCGGGCCAGCCCTCAGCGCGGTCGCCGCGGATGGCGTCGCAGGCCGGCGCCGACGCGCCCTTCCCGCAAGTGGAGAACGGCGGCGACGAATCGGTCTGGGCCAGGACCGATCCGCCCAGCGTGATCGCCGCGCCCAAGGCCAGCGCCGCCGAACCCCGGCGCCAGGCTGTCGTCGTCTTCGTCATGGTCTTCGCATCCCCCAACTGCCGCGGGACCGTCGCGCGGCCCGGCCGCCAGCGCAATCTAGACCGGGACCTCACCGGCCACCGTCGTGCGGTGCATCAGGCGCAGGTGGCCGTCATAGCCGCCCTCGGCGAAATGCATGGTGCAGCGGTTGTCCCACATCAGCAGCATCTGCTCGCGCCATTTGTGACGATAGATGAACTGGTCCTGCGTCAGGTGCGCGAACAGGAAGCCCAGGATCGCCCTGGCCTCCTCCGGCGTCAGGTCTTCGATCCCCACGGTGTAGACCGGCGAGACGTAGAGCGCCTTGCGTCCGGTGACCGGATGGGTGCGCACCAGCGGGTGGGTGAGCGCCGCGTCGGCCTCCTCCGAGACGACGATCTGCAGGGTCCGCTTCTCCGTTTCCCGGGAGAAGACGCCCTTGGTCCCATAGGCCTGCCGCGCCGAATGGATCGCCCGCAGCGGCTGCAGCATCCGCTGCATGGCCGGCGACAGGGCCTCGTAGGCGCGGCACGCATCGACGAACAGGGTGTCGCCGCCCACCGGCGGGACCACCTTGGAATGCAGCAGCGTCGCGGCCGGCGGCGTTTCCTGGAAGCTCCAGTCGGAGTGCCATCCGGCGCCGAAGTTGGTGGCCTTCTCGTCGGGCTCGCGGCGCAGCTCCAGCACGTTCGGGCGGCCGGCCATCGGCTTGATGTAGGGGTCGAGGCCGAAGCCGCCGATGCTGAGCGTGAACGCCTCCAGCGCGTCCAGCTCCAGCGGCTGGTCGGGGAAGGCGACGACCCCGTGCCGCGCCCAGGCGGTCTTCACCTCCGCCAGCACCTCGGGCGCCAGGGGCCGCGTCAGGTCCAGCCCGGTGATCTCCGCGCCGAACCCCGAGGCCTGGGGCGCGACCGCGATCGTTCGATAGTCCAGTATGGCGTCCATGCTTGTCCCTCGGGAGTGTGGCCTCGCCTCCTCACGCCTCTGCCGGGCGCGCGGCCTCTAGAAACACCTGTTTGCCTCTGTCCGGGCAAGCCTGTAATCGAACGCCATCATGACCGCTTTCGATACCCAGGAAGACAAGCTTCTGACCTTGGTCCCCGACCATGAGGTCAACGCGCGCGAGACCTTCGGCGTGGATTTCGACTTCAAGGCCCCGGCCTTCAAGGAGCGCGACGCCCACGTTCCAGACTTCGACGAGAACTACAAGTTCGACCCGGAGACCACCCGCGCGATCCTCGCCGGCTTCGCCAACGACCGCCGGGTGATGGTCCAGGGCTATCACGGCACCGGCAAGTCGACGCACATCGAGCAGGTGGCGGCGCGGCTGAACTGGCCGCTGGTGCGGGTGAACCTGGACAGCCACGTCTCCCGCATCGACCTGGTCGGCAAGGACGCCATCGTCCTGAAGGACGGCAAGCAGATCACCGAATTCCGCGAGGGCATGCTGCCCTGGGCGATCCAGCGGCCGATCGCGCTCGTCTTCGACGAATACGACGCCGGCCGCCCCGACGTGATGTTCGTGATCCAGCGGGTGCTGGAAGCGCAGGGCAAGCTGACCCTGCTGGACCAGAACCGGGTGATCCGGCCGAACCCCTGGTTCCGGCTGTTCTCGACCACCAACACCATCGGCCTGGGCGACACGACGGGGCTCTATCACGGCACCCAGCAGATCAACCAAGGCCAGATGGACCGCTGGTCGATCGTCACCACGCTGAACTATCTCGCCCACGACGTGGAAGCCGAGATCGTGCTGGCCAAGGCGCCGACCTACAACACCGCCGACGGCAAGCGCACGATCAACGCCATGGTCCGCGTCGCCGACATGACCCGCAACGCCTTCATGAACGGCGACATCTCCACGGTGATGAGCCCGCGGACGGTGATCACCTGGGCCCAGAACGCCGAGATCTTCGGCGGCGACATCGCGCTGGGCTTCCGGATGACCTTCCTGAACAAGTGCGACGAGCTGGAGCGCGGCACGGTGGCCGAGTTCTTCCAGCGGGCGTTCGGACAGGACCTGCCGGAGAGCACGGCGCGGGTGCGGGTGGCCTAGACCAGCGGGCGCTGACGAACTCGTCGGGTCTCGACGCGGGTCAGGGCGCCCAGCAGACGGTCCCCCAAGTCGGCGACGACCTCCAGCAGGCGGGCCGCCCGCTCGTGAATCGTCTGGTTGGGGCAGGCGACAAGGATGACGCCGATCATCGGGACCTTGTCGCGGACGGCCAGATCACCGAAATCGAAGTCCTCGCAGACGATGACGCGGCCTTGCTCAAATGCGAGATCGGCCCAGGACCCTATCTGCAACTCCGGCCCAGGCCGTGCGCGCCACCAGCACATCATGGCCTGCGTCGGCCAGCGCATCGCTCACGCTGCGCGAGCAGCTTTCGTCGATGAGAAATCGCAAGGTCTATTCAGCCGCGATGACGGGATGTTCGCGCAGATAGTCCGCCGCGTAGGCCAGGGCCGCCAACACGTCCACCGTCGTCAGG
>DATAUR010000043.1:0-23106 GCA_036268175.1 Phenylobacterium sp.
CACGTAGTCGTCCAGGCAACTCGGAAGCAGCGTCGGCTGACGGCGATCCTCACCCTCGACGAAGCGGTTCATCCCAACACCCCCGATGCGGCGATGTCAGCAACTTGAACTGCTTCGCGTTTTTACACAGCCTCGGTCGAAAGCAGACATCGAACCGGCGAGCAGCCGAACGTCCTCTTTCGGCCAGGGAGCCAATGTCCGCCAGTGGCGCGAACTGGTCATCGGGCTTGATCCTGGCGCATTCACGATGGGTCGAACGCATGCCCTGACAGCACGCCACTAGCGGACCTTCCCCGAACTCGTGCTAGGCCTTGCGCATGGCGGGGCCGGCGATCGAGCTTTCGGGGGTTGAGAAGCGCTATGGCGCGTACACGGCCCTGGCCGGCGTCGACCTGACCCTCGAGGCCGGCGTCTTCACCGCCCTGGTCGGCGCCTCGGGGTCAGGCAAGACCACCCTGCTCAAGACCGTCAACCGGCTGGTGACGCCGGACGCCGGCGAGGTGCGGGTGATGGGCCAGAACGTGGCGGCCCTGATGCCGTCGGTGCTGCGCCGCAAGATCGGCTACGTCTTCCAGGAGGTGGGCCTGTTCCCGCACCTGACGGTGGCCGAGAACATCGCCATCACGCCCAAGCTGCTGGGCTGGGACAGCAAGCGCATCGACGCCCGGGTCGCCAACCTGCTGGGCCTGGTCGATCTGCCTCTGGAGGTGGCGGGCCGAACGCCCGACGCGCTCTCCGGCGGCCAGCGGCAACGGGTGGGCGTCGCCCGCGCGCTCGCCGCCGAGCCCAAGCTGATGCTGATGGACGAGCCGTTCGGGGCGCTGGATCCGCTCACCCGCGATGCGCTGGGAACCGACTACCGCTCGCTGCACGAGCGCCTGGGCCTGACCACGGTGATGGTCACCCACGACATGGCTGAGGCCGTGCTGCTGGCCGACCGCATCGTCGTGCTGCGCGATGGCGCCATCGTCGCCGACGGGGCGCCCGCCGAGCTCTTGGCCGGGGCGACGGACGAGGGCGTCCGCGCCTTGCTGGAAGCGCCGCGACGCCAGGCCGAGCGGCTGCGCGCCAAGCTCAGCGCCGCGCCATGAGCCCGAAACTCGCCGCCGCCTTCGCGCTGCTGCCGGAATATCTCGGCTGGCATGTGCTCTTGAGTTTCAGCGCCCTGGCGCTGGGCCTGGCGATCAGTCTGCCGCTGGCGGTGGCGGCCAGCCGCAGCGCGCGGCTGCGCTGGCCGGTGCTGGCGGGCGCCAGCCTGATCCAGACAATCCCGAGCCTCGCCTTGCTGGCGCTGTTCTATCCGCTGCTGCTGGCGCTCTCGGCGCTCAGCCAGGCGACGTTCGGCCACGGCTTCTCGGCGCTGGGATTCCTGCCGTCGCTGCTGGCGCTGACGCTCTATTCCATGCTGCCGATCCTGCGGAACGGCGCGGCCGGCATCCTGGGCGTCGAGGCGGCGATCAAGGAGGCGGCCGACGGAGTCGGCATGACCTCGTCCCAGCGGCTCTGGCAGGTGGAGCTGCCGCTGGCGGCGCCGGTGATCATGGCCGGCGTGCGCACCGCCGCGGTCTGGACCATCGGGGCGGCGACGCTCTCGACCCCGGTCGGCCAGACTAGCCTTGGCAACTACATCTTCGCGGGCCTGCAGACCGAGAACTGGGTGTTCGTGCTGTTCGGCTGCGCGGCCTCGGCGGTGCTGGCGCTGATCGCCGACCAACTGCTCGGCCTGATCGAGGTCGGGGCGCGCCGACGCAGCCCGCGCCTCTTGCTGATCGGGGTGGGCGTGCTGCTGGGCGGGGTGGCGCTCGCCGTCGCGCCCTTGGCCGTGGGGCTCGTGGGGCAAACCCAGACCTACACGGTCGGCGCCAAGAACTTCTCCGAGCAGTACATCCTGGCCGACCTGATGGCCGACCGGCTGCAGGCGGTGGGGGCCGAAGTCAGCCGTAAGGAGGATCTCGGCTCGGCGGTCGCCTATCGCGCGCTGGCGGCCGGAGAGCTCGACGCCTACGTCGACTACTCAGGAACTCTCTGGACCAATGTCTTGAACCGAAAGGATAATCCCGGCCGCGCTGAAGTAATGAAACAACTCACCACCGAGCTCAAGAAGCGCGATGGCGTCACCGTCCTGGGGTCGCTCGGCTTCGAGAACGCCTATGCCCTGACCATGCGCCCGGACCGCGCCGCCGCCCTGCACATCGCCTCGATCGCCGACCTCGCCGGCCAGGCGCCCAAGCTCACCCTGGGCTCGGACCTGGAGTTCCTGTCGCGGCCGGAATGGAAGGCGGTGGAGAGCGCCTACGACCTGAAGTTCAAGGCCAAGCGGTCCTATCAGCCGACCTTCATGTACCGCGCCCTGATGGGCGGCGAGGCGGACGTGATCTCGGCCTTCTCCTCCGATGGCCGGATCGCCGCCGACCATCTGGTGATCCTGAGCGACCCCAAAGGCGCGATCCCGCCCTATGACGCCGTGGTGCTGATCTCGCCCAAACGGGCGCACGACAAGCGGCTGCTCGATGCGCTGACGCCGCTGATCGGCAAGATCCCGCTTTCGGCCATGCAGGCGGCCAATCTGAGCGTCGACCGGGACCAGCAGAAGGCCTCGCCCGCCGAGGCGGCGAAGGCCCTGGAGCGGCAAATTCTGCCCAGTCCGTAGGCTTTCATTAACCATGCCGGACGATGCTGGCGAGGTTCGTTGCTGAGCGAATTTCTCCAGGTTTTCCAAGAGGTCCTTATGAACGGCGCCGAGGTTCTGGACGTCGGGCGCGACGCCATCTGGCTGACGCTGCAGCTCTGCGCGCCGGTCTTGATCGTGGGCCTGCTGGTCGGCGTCGGCATCGGCCTGCTGCAAGCTCTGACGCAGATCCAGGAAGCTACCCTGGTCGCCGCTCCGAAGATCGTGGCGATCTTCGTCTCGCTGTTGATCTTCCTGCCGATGATGGGCGCGCTGATGAACGGGTTCATGCGCCACATCGCCGCCCGCATCGCCAGCCTCTAGCGGCGGGGCGGGCGCGGATGGAACACTACGCCACCGCCCAGCAGGTTTACGCCGCAGGCCTGATCTTCGCGCGGCTGAGCGCCATCGTGATGCTGATCCCGGGCATCGGCGAGACCTTCGTGCCGGTGCGCGTGCGGCTGGCGCTGGCGCTGCTGCTGGCGCTGGTGCTGTTCCCGGTCGTCGGCCCTTCGGTCCCCCCCGTGCCGGCCGACGGCGGCAGCCTGGGCCTGGCGGTGATCAAGGAAAGCGCCATCGGCCTGATGATCGGCGCGATCCTGCGGCTGTTCATGGCCTCGCTCGCCGCCACCGGTGAGATCATCTCGATCCAGACCACGCTGGGGTTCGCCCAGACCGCCAACCCGACCCAGGCCGCGCCCTCGACCACCATCGGCACCTTCCTCGGCCTGTTGGGGATCGTGCTGATCATGACCACCAACCTGCACCATATGTTCCTGTCGGCGATCGTGCGCTCCTACACGATCTTCCCGTTCAGCCGGGCGATCCCGCTGGGCGACGCCAACCTGCTGGCGATCCAGACTGTGGCCAAGTCGTTCGCGCTCGGCCTGCAGCTGGCCGCCCCGGTGGTGGCCTTCTCGCTGATCTTCAACATCGCCACCGGCCTGGTCGGCCGGGTGATGCCGCAGTTCCAGATTTTCTTCGTGGCCTCGCCGCTGATGGTGATCCTCGGCCTCTCGATCTTCGCGCTGAGCCTGGGCGTCATCGGCATGGTGTGGATCGACCACTACCGCGACCTGATCTCGCTGTTCGCGTGACGCGCATGAGCGACCGGCCATGAGCGACACGAACGACGCCGCCTCCAAAACAGAAGACGCGACACCGCGCAAACTGCAGCAGGCGCGCGAGCGCGGCGAGGTGGTCAAGACGCCGGACGTCGCCTCCCTGGCGTCGCTGGCCGGCGCCGCTTCGGTGGTGGCGCTGGGCGGCGGCTATCTCTCCCGCAACCTGATGGGCGCGCTGACCCCGTTCATCGCCCACCCGGACTCCATGAGCCTCGACAACAACGGCGGGGTGCAGATCATGCGCGCCGCGGTCATGGCGGCCGCCCCGGTGATGGGCGCGGTGGTGCTGGCGGCCTGCGCGGCGGGCGTGTTCGGCAACGTCATCCAGACCGGTTTCATGTTCAGCCCGGAGAAGCTGTCCTTCAGTTTCGAGAAGGTCTCGCCGGCCGCCGGCTTCAAGCGAATCTTCGGCATCGACGGCTTCATGCAGTTCCTGAAGTCGCTGTTGAAGGTCAGCCTGACCGCGCTGCTCGCCTGGTGGGTGCTCAATCCGCACATCAACGAGTTGGAGAACCTGGCGAGTCTCGATCCCGCCGCCATGCTGGGCTTCGCCGCCGACATCCTGCGCCGCCTGGTGTTCGCCGTCGCCGCCTTCCTGATCGTGGTCGCCGGCGCCGACTGGTTCTGGCAGCGGCAGCGGTTCCTCGCCCGCATGCGGATGACCAAGGAAGAGCTGAAGGAGGACTTCAAGCAGTCCGAAGGCGACCCGCACATCAAGGCCAAGCAGAAGCAGATGCGCCACGAGCGCGCGCGTCGGCGCATGATGCAGGCGGTGCCGACCGCGACGGTGGTGGTGATGAACCCGACCCACTACGCCGTGGCCCTGAAGTACGACGCCAACGAGGCGCCGGCGCCGCTGTGCGTCGCCAAGGGCGTCGACAGCCTGGCCTTGAAGATCCGCGCCATCGCCGAGGAGGCCGGCGTGCCGGTGATCGAGGACCCGCCGCTGGCCCGCGCCCTCTACGCCACCGTCGACATCGACGAGATCATCCCGACCGCCCACTACGAGGCCGTCGCCAAGATCATCGGCTTCATCCTGAACGCCGGGCGTAAGGTCCAGGCGCGGACCCTGCGCAGCGGCGCCCTGTAACCCGATGATCTGTGTGACAGAATGCCAGTGACCGATTCGCCGGGCGACGTCGCCCAAGGGCCCCTGCCGTCCAAGACCGGGGGAGCCGACAAGGAGGCGCTGTCGCAGGCCATGGCCGAGCCACAGGTCCGCAAGACCCGAAAGGGGCGCATCGAGCCGCTGATCGCCGCGGCGGTGGTGTTCTTCCTGATGGCCGTCGCCTTCGCCGCGGCGCCGGCGATGAACGCCGGCCCGACCACCTTGGCGGGTTTGCTGCTGCTGATCGGCCTGGCGGGCGTCGCCTGCCTGGGGCTGTTCGTGCTGCGCGGTTCCGCCGATGCGCCGGCCGAGAACGAGCCGGGCGCCGAGCAGCTGGTCGATGCGCTTAGCGAGCCAGCCGCCATCGCCGCGCCCGACGGCCGCGTGCAGGCCGCCAACGCCGCCTGGAAGTCCACCATCGGCCTGGGCGCGCGGCTCCCCAAGTCCGGCGCCTCGGCCGCCAGCCTGTTCGCGGCGCTGACCGCCGCCCGCCGCGGCGAAACCAGCCGCGCGACCATCAAGACCGGCGGAGCCGAGCATGAGACCCTGGTCTCGCCGCTGGGCCCGCGCCGCTTCCTGGTGCGGCTGACCGGGCCGGGCGTCGGCGCGCTGGCCCTGCCATCGGCGGCCATCGAGGTGCTGACCGCGTTTTCCGGCGCCATGCCGCCGCCGCCCAAGGTGCTGGACGCCTTCGCCGCCGCCTCGCCGTTCGGCGCGGCCCTGCTGGAAGGCGACGACCCCTTCGAAGCCAGGATCGTCGAGGCCAATCCTGCGCTGAAGGCCGTGGCCGGTGGCGGCGAGAAGGGCCAGGCCTTCGGGGAGCTGATCGACCCGGCCAGCCGCGCCGACGCCGCCCAGAAGCTCACCGCCGGCGCGGGCGCGAGCGCCCCGGTCGAGGTGCGTCTGGCCCACGACCCGGCCCGCATCGCTCACCTCTACCTTTCGAAGAGTGGCATTTCGGAAGAGGGGGGCCGCTGGGTCGCCTACCTGGTGGACGTCTCCGAGCAGAAGCAGATCGAGCTGCAGCTCGCCCAGAGCCAGAAGATGCAGGCCATCGGCCAGCTGGCCGGCGGCGTGGCGCACGATTTTAACAACCTGCTCACCGCCATCTTCATGCAGCTCGACGTGCTGGCCACCCGCCATCCGGTGGGCGATCCCAGCTACGAAGGCCTGAACGAGATCAAGCAGACCTCGACCCGCGCCGCCGACCTGGTGCGCAAGCTGCTCGCGTTCTCGCGCAAGCAGACCGTGCAGCGCGAGATCCTCGACCTGGGTGAACTGATCAGCGAGTTCGAGGTGCTGCTGCGCCGGGTGCTCTACGAGGACGTCAAGCTCACCACCGACTACGGCCGCAACCTGCCGCAGGTGCGCGCCGACCGCGGCCAGCTCGAAACCGCGGTGATGAACTTGGCGGTCAACGCCCGCGACAGCGTCCGAGCCCACGGCGGCGGCGCGGTCAATATCCGCACCGCCCGCGTCACCCAGGAACAGGCCCAAGGCTTCGGCTATCCGACTGCCCAGGGCGACCAGGCGATGATCGAGGTCTCCGACGACGGCCCCGGCATCCCGCCGCACGTGCTCGACAAGATCTTCGACCCCTTCTTCACCACCAAGCCGGTGGGCGAGGGGACCGGTCTGGGCCTCGCCACCGTCTATGGCATCGTCAAGCAGTCGGACGGCTGGATCGCGGTGGAGTCGAAGCCTGGCGAGGGCGCCGCCTTCCGCATCTTCCTGCCGGTCCACGTGCCGGTGGCCGGCGTCGCCGCCGCGCCCGTGGCGCCCGCGCCCAAGCGCCCGGTAGCCCGCGACCTTTCCGGCGCCGGCCGCATCCTGTTCGTCGAGGACGAGGACGCCGTGCGCGGGGTGGCCGCCAAGCTGCTGCGCGCCCGCGGCTACGAGGTGATCGAGGCGGCCAGCGGCGAGGAGGCCCTGGAGCTGGCCGAGACCCATGCCGGAACCATCGACCTGATGATCTCTGACGTGGTGATGCCCGGCATGCAGGGGCCGGACCTGTTGAAACAGGCCCGCGGCTATCTGGGCGCGGCGCCGGTGATGTTCATCTCCGGCTACGCGGAGAGCGAGTTCTCCGACCTCCTGGAAGGCGAGACCAACGTCTCCTTCCTGCCCAAGCCCATCGACATCAAGACGCTCGCCGAACGGGTGAAGCAGGAACTGCAGAAGGCCGCCTAGAGCTCGGGGGCTTCGACGGCCGAGCTTGCCTTCCGGGAACGGCGCCGCCAAACATCCGGCGAACTTTTCCGTTGCAGCCTGAAGGCCCCGCGTGCCGCCCAATTCCCCGCCGACGCCCGCCCGCAAGACCTATACCGCCACTCAGGTCTGGGACATGGCGGTAGCCGCCCATGAGGCGGGGCGCGCCGCCGAGGCTGAGCGGCTGTATCGCAGCCTGCAGGCCTCCATGCCGTCCTCGCCGACGGCGCTGAACCTTGGTCTCCTGCTGGAGGACAGTCGCCGCTGGGCCGACGCCGAGGCCGTCTACCGCGAGGCCCTGGCGCGCGACCCGGGCGATCCGGTTCAGCAGCGCCAGCTGGCCTTCCTGCTGCTGCGCCTGGGCCGCTATGCCGAGGCCTGGCCCTACTACGAGGCGCGGATGCTCAAGCCGGGCCAGAACCGCAAGCCGCCGCTGACCTTCCCGGAGTGGCAGGGCGAGCCGGTGAGCTCGCTGCTGATCTGGCATGAGCAGGGCCTGGGCGATCAGATCCAGTTCGCCCGCTACGTCCGCCCGTTGCAGGCGCGCGGCATCCGCGTGACGCTGATGTGCCTGCCGGCCTTGAAGCGATTGTTCGAACCCCTGGGCTGCGAGCTGATCGCCGCCGAGGGCCAGGTGCATATCCCGCTGCACGACGCCTGGGTGCTGTCGGCGTCCCTGCCGTGGCGCATGGGCACGACGCTGCAGACGATTCCGTCCGCGCCCTACCTGCCCGGCGGCGGGGGCGGCATCGGCGTCGGCCTGATCACCCGTGGCGCGCCCGACCATCCCGACGACGCCAACCGCTCGATGTCCGAGGCCGACGCGGTGGGTCTGCAGGCCCTGCCGCGCCTGGTCCCCCTGGACCGCGAGACCACCGGCGCGCGCGACCTGGAAGCCACCGCCGAGCTGGTCCGCGGCCTTGAAAAGGTGGTCACCGTCGACACCGCGCTCGCCCATGTGGCCGGCGCCATGGGGAAGCCCTGCTGGCTGCTGCTGCCCTACAAGGGCGACTGGCGCTGGCTCACCGGCCGCACCGACAGTCCCTGGTATCCCTCGATGCGCATCTTCCGGCAGCCGGCGCCCGGCGACTGGGCGAGCGTCGTGGCCGACGTCCTGACCGCCCAGAAGCTGGAGGATCAGGTCCTGGGGGGCCGAAGCGAATGACCGCCGCCCCGGCGGTGAAGTCGCGGCGGCTGCCGCTATCGGCCTGGATCGCCACGGCGGCCTTCGGCGCGATCGCCGTCGGCGCGGTTTCCATCGGCGCTCTGGCGATCGGCCGGCTGGCGGTCGGCCGTGTGCGGATCAGGCGCCTGGAAGTCGACGACCTCACCGTGCGGCGCCTCAACATCCTCGACCGGGACCGCTAGGACCAATCCACATTCAGATTGCTCCGCAAGGCCTGAAATTAAAGCTAAGCTGCTGATTCATAAGCCCTCCTCCTCGATGGAGGAGGGTTGGGTGGTGGTGTGGCCGCGACGTCGACAGGCTGGCGCAGGTCGGCTCAGACGCCTCTGGCGCTTTTCACACCACCATCGTGCGCACACCACCACCCTGGCCCTCCTCCATCGAGGAGGAGGGAAGCGCGAACATCCCTCGCGCCGTGAATGTGGATTGGTCCTAGCCCATCGCGGGCCTCCGTTTAACCCGAGGCGGGCGAAGGCCGGCGTTCCAGACGGGGAGCGCCGGCCTCGTCCGGACCTGAGGACTGGACTTTCTCAGGCCAAGACGAACCGCCTTAGGCCAAGGAGGATCCCGCCTCGGGGCGCCGCTTGGCGCGCAGCAGCCCGCCGATCCCGCCGAACCCGACGATCAACAGCGCCCAGGACGCCGGCTCAGGCAGGGCCTGGGCCGCGGCCACGCCGACCGCGCCGTTGTTGAACGACGCGGAGCCGACCGTGCCGATGCCGGAGTTGCTGATCGCCCGGGAACTGAAGCCGTCCTGCGTCGTGCCGCCGAGGGTGGATTCCGCGGTCAGGGTGACGGTGATCGGGGTGAACGGGCCGCCGGTCGTCTGGAAGTCCGGCCCGTTGTAGGTGAACACCAGATCCGGGATCGTCGGATCGTCGCTGAACATCGGATTCACCTGCACGCCGCCGGTGGCGACGTCGAAGTTCGCGGTGTCCACCACGCTGGTCGTGACGTCGGCGGACGGCGCGGAGATGCTGCCGTCGACGTAGCCGGCGAAGTCCATGATCACCAGTTGCGAACCGGCGGTCACGCCTTCGTCACCCGACAGGGTGGCGCTGTAGGTGAACAGGAAGTTCGACCCGTCCGCCGTGACCGACGTCAGGATCGGAGTGATGGAGGCGTGGGCGCCTCCCGCGATACAGAGCGCCGCCCCCGCGGCAAACAGAAGTCTCTTCATAGTGGGTCTCCCAGCACGGCCGGTTTCCCGGCGCCTGATCCAAACCCCCGACCTCCACAATGGCGCATATCCTACGCTAGGTTGCAACAGCGTTGTTTTGACGGTTTCAGCAAAAGCCGTAGTTGTCACAATTATGACCAATATTAATTTGAATTGATTGAAAGATATTTCGCTATACCTGCGCTTCATATTTGCGAATAGATTATTATGAGACTCGTATTTCAGGGAAAATTCCCAGACTATATCGAGAATACTCCGTTTTGAGCTGCGTGGTACGCTTTGAACTCGCAGGAACTGGCGATTCCGGATGCGGACGTCCGCTTGGGTGAGATAGGAGAGGGCGGAGCGTCGCCAAGTCGTGGTTACGCAAGGACTACCCAAGATAGTGAATCGGGGCCCCGGCCGATCACCGCGCTATCAGCGCTTCGCCGAACTGAATTTCAGCCTTCCGTGGGCTTTTGGGATCACTCCGCAGGCGTTCTGGCCTTCGCCGCCCTCGCGCCATAGGGCGAAAGGTCGATGCCGGGATAGCGCAGGGCCACGTCGCTTAGCGTCTGGGCGTTCCAGTAGGGGTCGCCCGCCGGTGGCCAGCCGAACAGATCCCGCTGGCGCGGCGTCATCCTCACCATCGCTTCTTTCCAGCCATCGTATTCCGCCCGATCCGGCCAGGCGAGCTTGCCCTGCCAGCGCCAGCCGCGCTTCTTGAAGTCCACCGGCATGACGAACCGCGAGCGCCCGGGCGCCTTGAAGTTGGAGCCCCGGTGGAAGACGTCGGTCTTGTAGATCAGGATCGAACCCGCCGGCCCGGTCACCGAAACCTCGTCCTCGAAGAAGCGCCCGAACTCCGTGCGATTGATGCCGATGGGCACGTCGCGGGTCTTGTCCTGCGGCACCGCCTTGGTCGGCCCATCGAGCTCGGTGACGTCCGACAGCAGGATGAAGCAGGTCATCTGCGGCATCAGCTGGTCGGCGCGGGGCACCACGATGGTGTGGTTCTCATAGTCGCGGTGGTGGGGCTGATCGTAGTCGATGGCCCCGGCGTATTTCCCCCAGAGTTCGATCTTGTAGCAGTCGACCTCGTTGGTCTGCAGGAAGCGCTCGGCCGCGTCGATCAGATTGGGATAGACCGCCACCCGGTTCAGCGCCCAGGACGGATAGGGAAAGAAACGCAGGCCGGCGAACTGGCTCTTGGCGAACTTCGGATAGGAGTCCGGATCGGCGAAATAGGCCTCCGGCCGGGGATAGATCTCCCACAGCGCGTCCTGGGCGTCGCGGAGCGTCTGTTTGTCGAGGAAGCCCTCGACGACGGTGAAGCCTCGGTCGAACACCTCCGCCAGCTTCTCGTCGGCTATACGCAAATCGGCTCTCCTTCGGCCTTCAACCTTGCGCCGGGACGAAAGCCGCGCAAGCGTTCAGGGATTACGAAAAAAGACTTTTGGAGGACGGCCATGAGTGAGCCTCGCATCAACCCCAATGGCCCGCTGAAGGGCCGGAACGCGCTGGTCACTGGCGCGAGCCGCGGCATCGGCGAGGCGATCGGCGTGCGCCTGGCCATGGAGGGCGCCAACGTGGTGGTCTCCGCCCGCACCGCCGAGGCGGGGGAAAGTCGCCTGCCGGGCACGCTCCACGACACCGTCGACCGCATCAAGGCGGCCGGCGGCCAGGCGGTGTTCATCAAGGCCGATCTCGCCCAGGCCGCCGAGCGCGAGCGGCTGGTGGAGGAGGCGGTCGCCGCCTTCGGCCCCGTGGACATCCTGGTGAACAACGCCGCCATCACCTACTTCATGCCGGTCGCCGACTTCCCGGAAAAGCGCTTCAAGCTGATGATGGAGGTGCAGGTCTATGCGCCGTTCCACCTCGCCCAGCTCGTCCTGCCCTCCATGCGCGAGCGCAAGCAGGGCTGGATCGTCAACATCTCGTCGGGCGCCGGCATCCATCCCAAGGCACCCTACACGAGGCGCGGCGGCGGCACCGTCTATGGCATGTGCAAGGCGGCGCTGGAGCGGTTCACCACGGGCCTGGCGTCAGAGGTCCACGACGACAATATCGCGGTCAACGTGGTCTCGCCGGGCCTGGTCGACACCCCTGGCGTCGCGGTCCACGGCCTGATCAACGAGGCCACCAAGGATCGCGTGCAACCGATCAAATACATCGCCGAGGCGGTCTATCGCCTGGCCTCGGGCGACCCCAAGACCCTGACGGGCACAATCAACTACGCCGAGCCCTTCCTCAAGGAGCAGAAGGTCGAGCCTTCTGAGCTGGTCTAGGCGCCATGCGCGGGCTCGACGCGCTGAAGGCGGTGGGCGTGGCCGTGCTGGTGCTGGCGCTGAACTATGGCGTCGCGTTTCTGGCGGTCGCGGCCGACGCCCAGTTCGTCGAGCCTGGCCATCCGCAGAGCTACTACGCCGCCGCCGCGCCGCGTATCGCCGGCTGGTCGGCGCCCTTCGCCGGCGCCCTGCTGCTGGCGATCGCCGCCTTCCTGCTGGGCGCGCGGCGGCCGCAGCGCAACGCCCTGAAGTTCGCAGGCCTGATCTGGCTGGCCTACATCGTCATCGACCTGGGCAGCGGGGCGGCGGCCGGCGACGCCATGCTCTCGGCGCAAATGGCGGTGTCCATGGGCCTGGCGCTGGCCGGCGCGCTGGCCGGCGGGGCGCTGGCGAAATCGCGATCCCGATCCCTGGAGACGCCATCATGATCGAGCAGACCATCGAGATCGCCACCAAGCACGGCGCGACCACCACTTTCATCGTCCATCCCGAACGCCACGGGCCGCATCCGGTGGTGCTGTTCTTCATGGATGCGCCGGCCATCCGCGAGGAACTGCGCGACATGGCCCGCCGGATCGCCAGCGCCGGCTACTACGTGATGCTGCCCAACCTCTACTATCGATCCGGCGTCCTGGAGCTGAAGGACCTGCCGCCCCTGCCGGAGGCCGAGGCGCGGGCGCGGATGTTCGAGCTGATGGGCTCGATCACCATCCCGCTGATCATGGACGACGGCGACGCCCTGCTGGACTACGCCGACCGCGATCCGGCGGCCAGCAAGGGCAAGATCGCCACGCTCGGCTACTGCATGAGCGGCCAGTACGCGATCAACTTCGCCGCCCGCTATCCGGACCGGGTGGGCGCGGCGGCCTCGATCTATGGGGTGCAGTTGGTCACCGACCGGGCCGACAGCCCGCACCTGGCCGCCCAGCAGGCCAAGGGCGAGCTCTACTTCGCCTGCGCCGAACACGACAGCTATGCGCCCATGGAGATGGTCCAGGCGCTCGACCAGTTGGTGAAGTCCAAGAACCTCAACGCCGAGGTGGAACTGTTCGAAGGCGTCCACCACGGCTTCGCCTTCCCACAGCGCGGCGCCGTCTACGACAAGCCCGCCGCCGAACGCCACTGGGAACGCCTGTTCGCGCTGTGGAAGCGGCGGCTGCACTAGGGCCAATCCACATTCACTGCGCGAGGTATCTTCGCGCTTCCCTCCTCCTCAATGGAGGAGGGCCAGGGTGGTGGTGTGCGCACGATGGTGGTGTGAAGGGTGCCAGAGGCGTCCGAGCCGACCTGCGCCAGCCTGTCGACGTCGCGGCCACACCACCACCCAACCCTCCTCCATCGAGGAGGAGGGCTTATGAATCAGCGACTTAGCTTTGATTTCAGGCCTTGCGGAGCAATCTGAATGTGGATTGGTCCTAGCGCCGGCTGGCCTGCGCCACGATCGGAGGCGTCCAGCCGGGCTCGAGCGACTTGGCCGGATGCGAGCCGGTGACCATGCCCATGAAGCTCGGCCAAAGCTCGTAGCCGAGCAGGGCCTGGGCGCGGGGCGAGAGCGTCCGCACGATCTCCTTGGGCACTGACAGGAAGAAGTTCTCCTGCGGCCGCGCCCAACCGGCGCAATACTGGTTGGTGAAGGCGAGCCTGGGTCGGTCGGTGCGGTTCGCGCCGCCCCGATGCAGCAGCTTGCCGGGGAACACGAAACAGGCGCCGGCCGGGATCTCCATCGGGACCAGATATTTCTCCAGCCCGCCAGGTTCGGCGCGGCGCGCTTCGATCTCCGCCTCGCTCCATAGGTGGCTGCCGGGGATCACCTCCGTCGCGCCATTGGCGGCGGCGAAGGCGTCGATCGCCCCGATCACCGAATAGCCCACGGCGGGGCTGAGCCGCGGCTGGCGGTAGAAGCCATCGTCGGTATGGATGTCCTGCGCCGTCTCGCCGGGCATCAGGTTGATGGCGTGGGTCGCCGAGAGCAGGAAGTTCCCCTCCAGGAACCGGCTGAGCAGCGCCATCAGCCGAGGTTCCGTCGCCAGGCCCTCGAACACCTTGCCGCGCGCCACCAGGGTGTAGACCCGCTCGGTCTCGAAGCCCTCGAAGTCGTTGCGCCCGCGATGGCTGCCCAGGAACGGCTGCAGCGCCGCGCGAAAGGCGGCGAGCGCGCCTGTGTCCATGAAATCGCGAATGACCGTGAAGCCCTGCTCGCGGATCTCCGCGGCCCAGGTTTCGATGAGGGCGTCGTCGACGTCGAAACTGGCGGTCGGTTTGTCCATGGCGGCGTGCCTCTCGCGCCTATTGTAGCACGGGCCTTTCGAGCCATCGCAGCGCGCCCGCCGCCGCCGCGGCGCCGGTGGCGAAGGCGGCCTGCAGCAGGTAGCCGCCGGTGGGGGCTTCCCAGTCGAGCATCTCGCCGGCTGCGAAAACGCCGGGGTGGGCGGTGAGCATCAGGTGATCGTCGACACCGGCGAACGCCACGCCGCCGGCGGTGGAGATGGCCCGCGTCAGGGGCCGGATTCCGGTGAGCGTCAGGGGCGCGCCCTTGATCGCGGCCGCCAGCGCGGCCGGGTCGGCGGGCAGGTCCTTGCCGTGCGACTCGCGCAGCAGGTTGGTCTCCAGCGGCGTCAGGTGAACGGCCTTGCGCAGGCGGTTGGCCACGGATTGGTTCGCGGGCTGCTGGGCGATCCGTGAGGCGAGTTCGTCGGCCCTGGCGTCAGGCCGCAGGTCGATCCACAGCTTTGCCGCACCGTTCGTCTCGATGGCGTCGCGCAGAGCGGCGGAGAGGGCATAGATCGCGCCGCCCTCCAGGCCGTGGCGGGTGACCATGGCCTCGCCGCGCACCCGCGTGCGGCCGAAGGTGACCGCGACGCCCTTCAGCGGTTGGCCGGCGAAGCGCTCGCGCATGAGATCGCTCCAGGCGAGGTCGAAGCCGGCGTTGGCGGGTTTCAGCGGGCTCACCTCGACACCCTCCGCCACCAGCCGAGGCGCCCAGTCGCCGGTTGATCCCAGCTTCGGCCAGCTCGCCCCGCCGAGCGCCAGGAGCGTGGCGTCTGGGCGGGCGGCGACCTCGCCCTCCGGCGTTCGGAAGCGCAGCGCACCGTCGCCGTCCCAGCCCTGCCAGTCGTGGCGCGTGCGGATTTCGACGCCCAGCGCCTGCAGTCGTCCCAGCCACGCCCGCAGCAGCGGCGAGGCCTTCAGCGCCTTGGGGAACACCCGGCCGGACGAGCCGACGAAGGTCGCCTGACCGAGGCCCTCGGCCCAGGCGATCAGCGCGGCGGGCGGAAATGCCTCGATGGCTGGCGCGAGCCGCGCCGCCGCCGCGCCATAGCGCGCCAGGAACGGCTCCAGCCCCTCGGAATGGGTGAGGTTCAGCCCGCCGCGCCCGGCCATCAACAGCTTGCGTCCCACCGACGGCATGCGCTCGTAGACCGTCACCGCGCAGCCGGCCTCCGACAGCCTCTCAGCCGCCATCAGGCCGGCGGGTCCGGCGCCGATGACGGCGATGCTGGACATGGAACGATGGACCCCTGGCGGCGAGACACCCGGCATATCTCACCGGCCGCCGCGCCGCAGCCCGGTTTTTCGTTGCGCGCGCCTTGGCGAGGTCCCGCGGACCCCCTAAGCCTTTCGTCCTGAGCTTTGCTGGAGCGTCCATCTTGCTGAACCGCCGCCACGTCCTCCTCACCGCCGGCGCCTCGCTGGCGCTCGTCGGGTCCGCCGCGAAGGCCGCCGTCCACGACAGCAAAGCGGGCGCCGCCGAGGCTCAGCTCAACACGATGCTGACGGACTTCTTCGCCATCGAACTGGACGAGACCCCGGAGCTTTCCACCTCGTTCGGGCTCGATGTCGGCGCGCGCAAGGCCGACAAGTCCAAGCTCAGCCACGCCTCCATCGCCTCGCAGGAGCACGACAACCGGCTGAACACCGAACAGCTCGCCCGCCTGAAGACCGTCGACCGAGCGGCGCTCACCGGCATGGCGGCGGTGAACTACGACTGCGTGCTCTACGGCCTCGACATCACCGAGCGCGGCGACAAGGCCTTCGTCTACGGCAGCGGCGTCGGTAGTCCCTACATGGTCAGCCAGATCACCGGGTCCTGGAGCCAGGTCCCCGACTTCCTCGACAGCCAGCACACCATCGAAACCCGCGACGACTGCGAGGCCTACCTTTCGCGCCTCGACGCCTTCGCCCGGCTGATGGACGAGGAGTGCGAGCGGGTGCGCCGCGACGTGGGCCTCGGCGTCGTCCCGCCGGACTTCGCCATCTCCGGCGCGCTCGACCAGATGAAGACCCTGCACGCGCCGGCCGACAAATCGACCCTGGTGTCGTCGCTGGCCGACCGCGCCAAGGCCAAGAACATCGCTGGCGACTGGTCGGGCGAGGCGACCAAGGTCTACGAACAGAAGGTGCTGCCGGCGCTCGACCGCCAGATGGCGCTGATGGCCAGCCTGCGGCCCAAGGCGACCCACGACGCCGGCGTCTGGAAACTGCCCAACGGCGACGCCTATTACGCGCTCGCCTTGCAGGGCGAGACCACCACCACCATGACGCCGGCGGAGGTCCATAAGCTCGGCCTCGACGTCACCACCCAGCTCTCCGCGCGGGCCGACGTGCTGTTCAAGAAGATCGGCATGACCCAGGGCAGCGTCGGCGCGCGCTACGCCCAGCTCTACAAGGATTCCAAGTACCTCTATCCCAACACCGACGCCGGCAAGGCCAAGGAGATCGCCGACCTCAACAAGCTGGTGCAGGCGATGCAGGCGAGGCTGCCGCAATACTTCGGGACCCTGCCCAAGACCCCGCTGGAGATCCGCCGCATCCCGGCCTCGACCGAGCAGGGCGCCTCGACCCACTACACCAACGGCAGCCTCGATGGGACCAGGCCCGGCATCTACTGGCTGAACCTGCGCAACACCGCCGAGGCGCCCTTCTGGGACATGCCGACGACGACCTTCCACGAAGGCATTCCCGGCCACCACCTGCAGATCACCCTGCAACAGGCGGCAGACCTGCCGATGGTCCGCAAGGCCGGGGGCTTTGGGGCCTACGTCGAGGGCTGGGCGCTCTATTCGGAGCAACTCGCCGACGAGATGGGCTTCTACAAGGACCAGCCCGCGTGGGAGCTCGGCTACATCCACGACGCCCTGCTGCGCTCCGGCCGCCTGGTCACCGACACCGGCATCCACGCCATGCGCTGGAGCCGCGAAAAGGCGGTGGCGACGCTCAGCGGCATCGACGGCGATTCGGCGGACTATGCCGGCCAGGAGATCGAGCGCTATGCGGTGAGCCCCGGCCAGGCCTGCAGCTACATGGTCGGCAAGGTCACGATCCTTGGCCTGCGCGACAAGGCCAGGGCGGCGCTGGGGCCGAAGTTCGACATCCGCCAGTTCCACGACGCGGTGCTGCTGGCCGGCTCCATGCCGCTGACCGTGCTGGGCCACGTGGTCGACAACTACATCGCCGCTCACAAGGCCTCGGCTCTGGCCGTAGCGGCGTGAACTGCGTTCAAGACCGGCTGCGACCGCAACGTCAGGATGTTGGCGTGACGTGACCCTTCGCGCGGTGTCTGGGCCTCCGCGTCGGCGCGTCGGCGGAGTGATCGAGAACCGTGAGCCAATTCAATCGTCGAAGTTTTCTCGCCACGACCGCCGGCGCGGTATGGGCCGCCTCGAGCGCCAGGAGTCAGATCGCCAGCAGTCCGGAGGCGCAGCTCAACAAGGCCTTCGACGATTTCTTCGACGAGGCGCTGGACGAGAGTCCGGAACTCGCCACCTCGCTCGGCCTCGACAAGGGCGCCCGGGCTGCCGAGAAGTCGAAGCTGTCGGCGGCCTCGCTCGCCGCCGTCGCGCATCGCAAGGCGCTGAACGCCAGCCAGCTTGCGCGGCTCCGTGCGATCGATCCTGCAGGGCTCGGGGAGCAGGCGAGAGTCGCCTACGACACCGTGCTTTACGACCTCGACATCCATGACCAAGCCAACCGCCGGTTCCACTACGGCACGGATCGCTCGCCCTATGTGCTGAGCCAGGTCACCGGCGCCTACCAGGAGGTCCCGGACTTCCTGGACAGCGAGCACACCATCGAGACCCGCGGCGACTGCGAGGCCTATCTGGCGCGCCTTTCCGAGTTCGCCCGGGTGATGGACGAGGAGATCGAGAGGGTCCGCCACGATGTGGCTCTAGGCGTGATCCCGCCGGATTTCTGCATCTTGGGCGCGCTCGACCAGATGCGGGTCCTGCATGCGCCGGCCGACAAATCGACCCTGGTCTCTTCTCTGGCCGATCGCGCGAAAGCCAAGGGGATCGCGGGCGATTGGCGCGCCCAAGCCGGCAAGGTCTACGAGCAGCAGGTCCTCCCGGCGCTGGATCGTCAGATGGCGCTGCTGGAGGCCTTGAAACTCAAGGCGACGCACGATGCGGGTGTCTGGAAGCTGCCGGACGGCGAGGCCTACTACGCCCTGGCGCTGAAGACCGAGACCACCAGCAACCTGACCCCGGCGCAGGTGCATAAGCTCGGCCTGGACATTACCGCCCAGCTCTCGGCGCGGGCCGATGTGCTGTTCAGGAAGATCGGCATGAGCCAGGGGACCGTGGGCCAGCGCTACGCCCAGCTCTACAAGGACCCCAGGTACCTCTACCCCAACACCGACGCCGGCAAGGCCAAGGAGATCGCCGACCTCAACAAGCTGGTGCAGGCCATGCAGGCGCGGCTTCCGAAGTATTTTGGGACCCTGCCCAAGACCTCATTGGAAATTCGCCGCATCCCGCCGGCGACCGAACAGGGCGCCCCGACGCACTATACCGACGGCAGCCTGGATGGGAGCCGGCCCGGCATCTATTGGCTGAACCTTCGGGACACCGCCGAACTCCCCTTCTGGTGCCTGCCGACGATCACCTTCCACGAGGGGATTCTAGGCCATCACCTACAACTGACCCTGCAGAAGCAGGCCGATCTGCCGCTCATCCGCAAGGTCGAGCGCTTCCAGGCCTACATCGAGGGCTGGGCGCTCTATGCCGAGCAACTTGCCGACGAAATGGGCTTCTACAAAGATCATCCCGAGTGGGAGCTCGGCTACCTCCACGAAGCCCTGCTTCGCTCGGGCCGGCTGATCACCAACACCGGTCTGCACGCCCTGCGCTGGAGCCGGGAAGCGGCGTCCCGGACCCTATCGGACATCGACGGCGACCCGGCCTCGTTCGCGCAGCAGGAGATCGACCGTTACTGCGTCCAGACGGCCCAGGCCTGCACCTACATGGTCGGCAAGGCCAGCTTCCTGCGCTTGCGCGAAAAGGCGAAAGCCGCGCTTGGCCCGCGCTTTGACATCCGCCAATTCCACGACGCGGTGCTACTCTCCGGATCCATACCGTTGACCGTGCTGGAGCGCGTGGTCGACAACTACATCGCCGCGCACAAGGCCTAGCCTCTGGGCCTGGGCGACGCCGACCTGGGGGACCATCTGTGAACCAATTCGACCGCCGGAGCTTCCTGGCCGCCACCACCGGGACAGCACTGGTCCTGGCGACCGGCGCGTGCGCCGCCACCGTTGGCGGGGCGGAAGCGCAGCTCAGCAAGGCCTTCGACGACATCTTCAACCAGGAGCTGGACAACAGCCCCGAACAGGTTACCTCGCTTGGCCTCGACAAGGGCGCGCGGTCCGGCGCGAAGTTCAAGCTGCACGACGAGTCCCTGGCCGAGATCGACCGGCGCAGGCGCGAGACCGCAGCCAACCTCGCCCGCCTGCGCGCCATCGATCGAGCGGTGCTCACCGGCATGGCGGCGGTGAACTACGACTGCGTGCTCTACAACCTGCAGGCCGCCGATGAGGGCAATCGCCGCTTCCAATACCCCACCGGCAACTCGCCCTATGTGCTGAGCCAGATCAGCGGCGCCTATCAACGGATGCCCGACTTCCTGGACAGCCAGCACACCATCGCCACCCGCGAGGACTGCGAGGCCTACCTGTCGCGCCTGGGCGAGTTCGCGCGGGTGATGGACCAGGAGATCGAGCGGGCCCGCCACGACGTGGGCCTGGGCGTGATCCCGCCGGACTTCTGTATCTCCGGCGCGCTCAGCCAGATGAAGACCCTGCACGCGCCGGCCGACAGGTCGACCCTGGTCTCGTCGCTGGTGGGCCGCGCCAAGGCCAAGGGCATCGAGGGCGACTGGGCGGGCGAGGCGACCAAGGTCTACGAACAGAAAGTGCTGCCGGCGCTGGACCGGCAGATGGCCTACCTCGAAGGGCTGAAGGGCAGGGCGACCCACGACGCCGGCGTCTGGAAGCTGCCGGACGGCGAGGCCTACTACGCGCTGGCGCTCCGCACCCGCACCACCACGACCATGACGCCTGCGCAGGTGCACAAGCTGGGGCTCGACGTCACCACCGAGCTCACCGCCCGCGCCGATGGCCTGTTCAAGAAGCTCGGCATGACCCAGGGCACGGTCGCCCAGCGTTACTCCGCGCTCTTCAAGGACCCCAAGTACCTCTATCCCAACACCGACGCCGGCAAGGCCAAGGAGGTCGCCGACCTCAACAAGCTGGTGCAGGCCATGCAGGCCCGGCTGCCGGAATACTTCGGGACCTTGCCGAAGACCCCGCTGGAGATCCGCCGCATCCCGCCGGCGACGGAGCAGGGGGCCTCGACCCACTACACCGGCGGCAGCTTGGATGGGACCAGGCCGGGCATCTATTGGATCAACCTGCGGGATACGGCCGAAGCGCCCTTCTGGGACATGCCTACCACCACCTTCCACGAAGGCATCCCCGGCCACCACCTGCAGATCACCCTGCAGCGCCAGGCCGACCTGCCGCTGATCCGCAAGGCCGGCGGCTTTGGCGCCTATGCCGAGGGCTGGGCGCTCTATTCCGAGCAACTCGCCCAGGAGATGGGCTTCTACAAGGACCACCCCGACTGGGAGCTGGGCTACATCCACGACGCCCTGTTGCGGTCCGGGCGCCTGGTTACCGACACCGGCCTGCACGCCCTGCGCTGGAGCCGGGAGAAGGCCTCGCAGGCGCTCTCCGAGATCGACGGCGACCCCATCTCGCTCGACCAGCAGGAGATCGAACGCTATTGCGTCACGCCCGGCCAGGCCTGCAGCTACATGGTCGGCAAGGTCACGATCCTGCGCCTGCGTGACAAGGCCAAGGCGGCGCTGGGCCCCAGATTCGACATCCGCCAGTTCCACGACGCGGTGCTGCTCTCCGGCTCCATGCCGCTGACCGTGCTCGGCCACGTGGTCGACAACTACATCGCCGCGCACAAGGCCTGATCCAGAACATCAAGAAGAAGACCTGAGGGAACGGAAAACATGAACCAATTCGACCGCCGCAGCTTCCTGGCCACGACCGCCGGCGCGGCGCTGGCGACCGCCTTGCCGGCGCTCGCCCAGACGCCCCGCGTGAATCCGTTCCCGGCGGGATCGGAGGACCACAAGCTGCGCGCCATGCTCGACCAGATGTTCGAGGCGCAGGTCGACGAAAGCCCCAGGCGGGCCACCGGCCTTGGCCTCGACAAGGGCCCCCGCGCGGCCCTGAAGTTCCAGCTCGACGACAATTCGGCCGCCGGCCGCGCCAAGCGTCTGGAGCGCACGCGGGTCCGCGTCGGCGAGCTCCACACCATCGACCGGGCCAAGCTGAACGCCGCCTCCCGGATCGACCTGGACGTGGTGCTCTACGGCCAGGAGGAGACCGTCAAATACAGCGACAAGTGGAAGTTCGGCGACGTCGGCGGCAACTTCAGACCCTACGTCATCAGCCAGCAGACCGGTTCCTATCAGGAGATCCCGGACTTCCTCGACAACGCCCACAAGGTGGCCAATTCCACCGACGCCGAGGCCTATCTCTCCCGCCTCTCGGCCTTCGCCCACGTGATGGACAACGACCTCGAGCGGCAACGCCACGACGTCGCCCTGGGCGCCATCCCCGCCACCTTCGTCTGCGACCTCTCCATCGGCCAGATGAAGGCCCTGCGCGACCAGCCGGCGGACCGCACGGTCATGGTCACCTCGCTGATCAAGAAGGCGAAGACCGCGAACGTCCCGGGCGACTGGGAGGGCCGGGCCAGCAAGATCGTCGAGACCGAAGTGTTCCCCGCGCTCGACCGCCAGATCGCGGCGATGACCGCGCTGAAGGCCAAGACCAAGCCCGACAACGCCGCCTGGGCGCTGCCCGACGGCGAGGCCTATTACGCCGACGCGGTGAAGGCCTCGACCACCACCGACTACACCCCCGGACAGGTCCACCAGCTCGGCCGCGATCAGGTGGCGGAAATCTCCGGGCGGCTGGACGCGATCCTCAAGAAGCAGGGCCTGACCCAGGGCACGGTGGGCGCCCGGCTGGTGACGCTGAACAACCGCCCCGACCAGGTGTTCGCCGACAGCGACGCCGGCCGCGCCGAGATCCTCAAGCTGCTGAACGACCACATCACCTTCGTCTACACCCTGCTGCCCAAGGCCTTCGACACCCTGCCCAAGGCCAAGGTCGAGGTGCGCCGGGTGCCGGTGTTCATCCAGGATGGCGCAGCCAACGGCTACTACAACTCAGCCCCCTTGGACGGCTCGCGCCCGGCGATCTTCAACATCAACCTGAAGGATGTCTCCGACTGGCCGCGCTACAATCTGTGGACGCTGGCGCACCACGAGACGATCCCCGGCCACCACCTGCAGATCGCGCTGTCGCAGGAATCCACTGTGATGCCGATCATCCGCCGCGCCGGCGGCGGCTATTCGGCCTTCGTGGAGGGCTGGGCGCTCTACGCCGAGCAACTGGCCCAGGAGCTGGGCGCCAACGACTTCGACCCGCTGGGCGAGGCGGGCTACCTGCAATCCCTGCTGTTCCGCGCCGCCCGCCTGGTCACTGACACCGGCATCCACGCCAAGCGCTGGACCCGCGCGCAGGCGACCCAGTACATGGTCGACACCATCGGCAATACGAAGAGCCGCGCCCAGCGCGAGGTCGAGCGCTACTTCGCCAGCCCCGGCCAAGCCAACAGCTACAAGGTCGGCCACACCGTCTGGGCCAAGGTACGCGATGAGGCCAAGGCCAAGCTGGGGCCGAAGTTCGACCTGAAAACCTACCACGACGCCGTCCTGCTCTCCGGCGCCATGCCGCTGACGGTGCTGCAGCGCCACGTCTCGGAGTGGATCGCGACCCAGGCCTAGGAGTCAGAACCAACCGGCCGCCTTCAGCTTCCCGGCGTAGGTGCGGCTGACCGGGGCGACAACGCCGCCGGCCAGGCGCAGTTCGCCCCGGCCGCGCCGCCAGCGGACGCCCTCGATGGCGTCCGCCGCCGCCCACCAGGAGCGGTGGACCTGGAAGCCTGCGACGCCTTCCAGTTCGGCCAGCGCGTCGGAGAAGCGCAGGGTCACCAGCTCCGAC
>DATAUR010000044.1:0-10946 GCA_036268175.1 Phenylobacterium sp.
CTTGCCGATCTGGGCGCAGGAGCCGATCGTCGCCCAGGTGTCGACCATGGTGCCTTCGTCCACATAGGCGCCGATGTTGACGAAGGAGGGCGTCAGCACCGCGCCCCTGGCGATGAAGGCGCCCTTGCGGACCACGGTCCCTGGCAGGCAGCGGAAGCCGGCGGCGTCGAAGCGGGCGGCGTCCCAGCCGGCGAACTTCAGCGGGATCTTGTCCCAGAAGGGACCGGGCGCGTCAGCCTGCATCAGGGCGTTGGGCGTGAGGCGGAAGTAGAGCAGGATCGCCTGCTTGGCCCACTGGTGGGTCACCCAGGTCCCGTCGGCTTCGCGGCTGGCGACGCGCAGGGCGCCGGCGTCCAGGCGCTCGAGGGTCTCCAGCACGGCGTCGCGCACCGGGCCCTTGGTGGCGTGGGTGACGGCCTCGCGGTCCTCCCAGCCCTGTTCGATCACGCGCTGCAGGTCGGCGTGGTCAGTGGCGGACATCTTCAGGCGGCCTCTCTCAGCTGGGCCCGCGCCAGGAAGGGCGCGAGCCGGTCGATCTTGTAGTCCACGAAGTCGGCGGTCGAGGCCTGGGCGTAGGGGCCGACCAGCACGGTGGTCATGCCCAGCGCCGCGGCCGGTTTCAGGTTGCGCTCGCTGTCCTCGAAGAAGGCGGCGGACTTGGGCTCGATGCCGTGCTCGGCATTGATCCGCGCGAAGGTGGCGGGGGCGGGCTTGGGCACATAGTCGGCCGAGCCGATGTCGAAGATGCCGTCGAAGAGCTCGGTCATCCCCAGGTGGGCCAGCACGCGCTCGGCGTGGAAGGCGTCGGCGTTGGTGAAGATCAGCCGGCGGCCCGGCAGGCGGGCGATGGCGGCCACCAGCTCCAGGTCGCGGGCGACGCCGTCCAGCGGCATGTCGTGGAAGATGGTGTGGAAGTCGGCGGGGTCGACGCCATGGTGCTCCACCAGGCCGCCCAGCGTCAGGCCATAGTCGGCCAGGTACTGCTTCTGCAGCCTGTAGGCGTCGTCGCGGGGCAGGCCGGTGACGCGCATGACATAGGCGGTCATCCGCCGTTCGATCTCGGCCATCAGGCCGCTCTCGGCGGGGTAGAGAGTGTTGTCGAGGTCGAACAGCCAGGTGTCGACGTGGCGCAGATCGGGGCGCAGATCGGCGCTCATCACTCGCAAACCAGCGTGCCCGCCCCGTGCTCGGTGAACAGCTCCACCAGCATGGCGTGCGGGCGGCGGCCGTCCAGGATGACCACGGCGCCGACGCCGGCCTCCACCGCGGCGATGCAGGTCTCGAGCTTGGGGATCATGCCGCCGGTGGCGACGCCGTCGACGATGGCCATGCGGGCCTCCGACACAGTCATCTGGCGGACCAGCTCGCCGGACTTGTCCAGCACGCCGGCCACGTCGGTCAGCAGCAGCATGCGCTTGGCGCCCAGCGCTCCGGCGAGCGCCCCGGCCACGGTGTCGGCGTTGATGTTGTAGGTCTGGCCGTCCTCGGCGACGCCGATCGGGGCGATCACCGGGATGTAGTCCTCGTCGGCGTGGATCAGGGCCTCGATCAGCTTCTTGTCGATGCGCTTGGGCTCGCCCACGAAGCCTAGGTCCACCTCGCGCTCGATGCGGCTGTCGGGGTCCCTGGAGGTGCGGGTCACCTTCTCGACGGTGATCAGCCGGGCGTCCTTGCCCGACAGGCCGACGCCGCGCACGTCGGCCTCGCGGCCGGCCAGCGTGATCCAGTTGGCGATCTCCTTGTTGATCGCGCCGGAGAGCACCATCTCGGCCACTTCCATGGTCGCCGCGTCGGTGACCCGCAGGCCATCGATGAAGGTCGACTTGACCCCGGCGCGCTCCAGCATGGCGGAGATCTGCGGGCCGCCGCCGTGCACGATCACCGGATGCAGGCCCAGCATCTTCAGGAGCACGCAGTCGGCGGCGAACTGTTTGGCGACCTCTTCCTCGCCCATGGCGTGGCCGCCGTACTTGATGACCACGGTCTCGCGGTCGTAGCGCTGGATGTAGGGCAGGGCCTCGGCCAACGTCCTGGCGGTCGCCCATCCCTGCGCTTGCGTATCTTGCGTCACGGCGCGCCTAAGCCCCTGCGGTTCGGAGCGCTCCGATAGCGGACGCTGGGGCCCCTGTCACCTTCGCGCGGCCATGCTAGCCTGGACGATAAGGGCCGGGGAGGAATCTATTCGGATCGTGTTGGGTGCGGCGGCGGCGGCCGCCATGGCGCTGGCAGCGACGCTGGGCGCGGGGCCGGCGGACGCGAAGACCGTGGCGGTCAGCGCCGATCGGCTGCTGGACGTGGCCAGCGGCAAGTATGTCGACAAGCCGCTGCTGGTGATCGTCGATGGACGGATCAGCGCGGTGGAGCATCAGGGCGACAAGGTCCCCGCGGGCGCTGAGCGGGTCGACCTGCCGGGCGTCACCCTGCTGCCCGGGCTGATCGACATGCACGTCCACCTGACGTCCTCGCCGCTGTTCGGCGGCTACAACCGTCTGCAGTACACCGACAGCTTCTGGCCGATCCTGGCGACGACCCACGCCAAGGCGACGCTGGAGGCCGGGTTCACCACGGTGCGCAACGTGGGTTCGCGCAACTTCGAGGACGTGGGCCTGAAACAGGCGATCGACGGCGGCTTCATCCCGGGCCCGCGCATCGTGCCGGCTGGCTATGCCATTGGCTCGACCGGCGGCCACTGCGACTCGAACTCCTTCCCACCGTCCATGCACCAGAAGGGCGATGCGGTGATCGACAGCCCCGACGAGGGCCGCAAGCGCGTGCGCGAGATGCACAAGTATGGCGCGGAGGTGATCAAGATCTGCGCCACCGGCGGGGTGTTCAGCCACGGCGACACGCCCGGCGCCCAGCAGCTCAGCCTGGAAGAGATCAAGGCCATGGTGGACGAAGCCCACCGCGCCGGCATGAAGGTCGCCGCCCACGCCCATGGCGCGGACGGCATCAAGGCCGCGATCCTGGGCGGGGTCGACACCATCGAGCACGCCTCCCTGGTGGACGACGAGGGCATCCGGCTCGCGATCCAGCACGGCAGCTACTTCGGCATGGACATCTACAACACCGACTACACCCAGGCCGAGGGCAAGAAGAACGGGGTGCTGGAGGAGAACCTCCAGAAGGACCGCGACATCGGCGAGATCCAGCGGGAGAACTTCCGTAAGGCGCTGAAGGCGGGCGTGAAGATGATCTTCTCCACCGACGCCGGCGTCTATCCGCACGGGACCAACGCCCGCCAGTTCGCGGTGATGGTGCGCTATGGCGCGACGCCGCTGCAGGCGATCCAGACCGCGACGCTCACCGCCGCCCAGGCGCTGGACCGGGTCAAGGACGTGGGCCAGGCGACCCCTGGCCACTACGGCGATCTCGTGGGCGTCAAGGGCGACCCGCTGGCGGATGTGACGCTGCTGGAACACCCGGCGTTCGTGATGAAGGGTGGCGAGGTGGTGAAGCGGGTTCCGTGAAAGAGCGACTGGCCTGGCTAGGGTTCGGGCTGGCGAGCCTGGTGTGCGCCTGGGGCGCCTATGTGCACGGCTCGCAGGTGATCGCCTCGGCGACCTTCGTCTCCCACATGACCGATCCGGCGCCCGTAGGGTTGTGGGTGCTGATTGGCCTCTATGGCGTCCACACCGTCGGCGTCTGCGCCGGCTGGTGGGTGGGCTACCTCGGCATGACCGCGCGGCGCTACCGGCAGGCGGCTATCGGCACGGGTGTGGCGCTAGCGGCCAGCACGCCCCTGCTGATCGCGGTCTTTACCCGCTTCGATTGGAGCTAAGCGCGGCCGTCAGATCGACCGCGCCACGACCTCTTTCATGATCTCGCTCGTGCCGCCGTAGATCCGTTGCACGCGGGCGTCGCGCCAGAGACGGGCGATGGGGTACTCGTTCATGTAGCCCGCGCCGCCGTGCAGTTGCAGGGCCGCGTCGCAGACCTCCCATTGCAGCTCGGTGTGGAAGAGCTTGGCGGCGGACGCCTCGGCGGCGGTGAGCTTGCGCTCCAGGTGACGGGCCATGCACCAGTCCAGGTGCGCCCAGCCGGCCTGCAGCTTGGCCTTCAGGCCCGCGAGCGTGAAGCGGGTATTCTGGAAGTCGAAGACGGTCTGTTTGAACGCCTTGCGCTCCTTGGTGAACTTCACCGCCTCGTCGAAGGCGCGCTGGGCGCCCGCCTGGCCGGCGATGGCGATCTGCAGGCGCTCCTGCGGCAACTGGTTCATCAGATAGGCGAAGCCCTTGCCCTCTTCGCCCAGGCAGTTGGTGATCGGCACCCGCACGTCCTCGAAGAACAGTTCCGAGGTGTCGGCGGAGTTCTGGCCGACCTTGTCGAGGTTGCGGCCGCGCTTGAAGCCGGCCCGGTCGCCCTCCACCAGGATCAGCGAGATGCCCTTGGAGCCCAGCGTCGGGTCGGTCTTGGCCACCACCACGATCAGGTCGGCGCTCTGGCCGTTGGTGATGTAGGTCTTCGAGCCGGAGACCACATAGTGGTTGCCGTCGCGGATGGCGGTGGTGCGCACCCCTTGCAGGTCGGACCCCGCGCCCGGTTCGGTCATGGCGATGGCGGTGATCACTTCGCCCGAGACCATGCCCGGCAGCCAGCGCTTCTTCTGCTCTTCGGAGCCGTAGTTGATGATGTAGTCGACGACGATGTCGGACTGCAGGGTGATGCCGGCGCTGGAGCCCGCGTAGCTCAGTTCCTCACCCACCACGGCGTTGTAGCGGTAGTCGGCGCCCAGGCCGCCGTAGGCCTCCGGCACCTGCGGGCAGAGCAGCCCCGCCTCGCCAGCCGCCAGCCAGAACGCGCGGTCGACGACGCCATCCTCTTCCCAGCGGTCGAGGTTGGGGATCAGCGCCTTGTCATAGAACTTCCGCACCTGGTCGCGGAAGAGGTTGAGGTCGGCGTCGTAGACGGAGCGGGTGTCGGTCTGGAGCATGGGGGCCTCATAGCAGTTGCTCCACCTTTGGGGGAGCTGTCAGCGAAGCTGACCGAGGGGGGCTTCGCCGGCTTTTGAGCGGACCCCCTCCGGCGCTTCGCGCCACCTCCCCCGAAGGGGAGGAATTAAATGGCGCAGGCCGCGACGATCTCGGCGCGGAGTTCGGGGATGCCGGCGCCCTTTTCGGCGGAGGTGACGAGCACGCGGGGGAAGGCGGCGGGGCGCTTGGCGATGGCGGCCAGCGTCTTCGCGGTGACCGCCTCGACCTCGGAGGCCTTCAGCTTGTCGGCCTTGGTGAGCACGATCTGGTAGGAGACGGCGGCCAGGTCGAAGGCGTCCAGCGCCTCCTTGTCCACGTCCTTCAGCCCGTGGCGGCTGTCGATCAACAGGTAGGCGCGCTTCAGGTTCGGACGGCCGCGCAGATAGTCGCGGCCGAGGTTCTGGAACTTCTTCACATCGCCCCGCGAGGCGCGGGCGAAGCCGTAGCCCGGCAGGTCGACCAGGCGCAGCTTTCCGTCGGCGACGAAGAAGTTCACCTCCCGCGTGCGGCCGGGCGAATTGGAAGCCCGGGCCAGGTGCAGGCGCCCGGCGACGGCGTTGATCAGCGTGGATTTGCCCACGTTGGAGCGGCCGGCGAAGGCCACCTCCGGCAGGTCGGCGGGGGGCAGGCCGGCGATAGTCACCGCCCCCATCATGAAGCTCACCTCATGGGCGAAGAGGACGCGGGCGGCCTCCAGCTCGTCCTCGGTGAAGTCTCCATTTGCCGAGGGGGCGCTCATCCGGCTGGGGCGGTCTTGCCGGTCAGGCGGCGGATGATCCGATCGATGGGGTTGTCGACCTTGAAGCGGCGCATCATCGCGTACGACTGCGCCGTCGTCAGCACATTGGACCAGGTCCAGTAGACCAGCAGGCCCGCGGGGAACGGCGCCATGATGAACATGAACACCAGCGGCATGAGCTGCAGCATCCGCTGCTGGGCCGGGTCGACGCCGGTCTGCGGGCTCATCGAGGTGGAGAGCCACATGGTGAAGCCGTAGCACAGCGGCAGGATGCCTAAGTGCAGGGTGCCGTCCAGGATGCCGCCGATCACCGGCGCGTGCGCCGGGTCCCACGGGATCAGGCCGAACAGGTTCCAGATGGTGGTCGGATCGCGCGCCGACAGGTCGGCGTAGTTCAGGAACGGCGCATGTCGCATCTCGATGGAGATGTTGAGCACCTTGTAGAGCGAATAGAACACCGGGATCTGCAGCAGCATCGGCAGGCAGCCGGCCAGCGGATTGACCTTCTCCCGCTGGTACAGCGCCATGATCTCCTGCTGCTGCTTGGCAGGGTCGTCCTTATAGCGCTTGCGAAGGTCCTCCATCATCGGCTGGACCTTCTTCATCTTGGTCATCGACTCGTACTGCTTGTTGGCGATCGGGAAGAAGGCCAGGCGTACGCAGACGGTGAGCGCCAGGATGGCGACGCCGAAGGTTCCCACCCGCTGGTAGATCTGGGTCAGGAACCAGAACATCGGCCGGGTCACGAAGAAGAAGAACCGGCCCCAGTCCACCGCGTCGTCGAAGTGGGCGATGCCCAGCTTCTGCTCGTAGTCCTGCAGCAGGGGCACGGTCTTGGCGCCGGCGAAGAGGTGCTGGCTCGAGGTCACCTGGGCGCCTGGCGCGACGACGCGGGCGGCCCCGGTGTAGTTGGCCTCGTAGACGTCGACGCCGCCGGCCTTGGCGTCGCGATAGACGGCATGCACCTGCTCGGCGGCGTTGGGGATCAGGGCGGCCAGCCAGTACCTGTCGGTCAGGCCGGTCCAGGCGGCGGTGGAGTTGAATTCCTGCGGTTGGTCGTTGTTCTTGGTCAGGTCCTTGTAGGTGAAGGCCCGCTCCTTGCCGTCGAGGTAGCCGATGGAGCCCTCGTGGACGACGCCGGACTTGTTGGGATCCGGCGGAATGCCCTGGCGCTGCACGGAGCCATAGGGCGCGATGGTCACCGGAACGGCGCCGGCGTTGGTCACCGTGTCGGTGAGGGTGAACATGTAGTTCTGGTCGACCTCGATGCGCCGGGCGAAGGTCAGGCCCTGGCCGTTCGTATAGGTCAGCGTCACCGGATGGCCGGGGCTGAGCGTCGAGCCTTGCGCCAGGGTCCAGAGGGTGGTGGGCCCCGGCAGCCCCGACACGTTCTGGCCGACCCAGCCGAAGTCGACGAACCAGGGATAGGCCGTGCCTTCGGGGCGCAGCATCTCCAACGGCGGCGAGCCCTTGTCGGTGGTCTGGGCGTAGTGGGTGAGGAACAGGTCGTCCAGGCGGGCGCCGCGCAGCGAGATCGAGCCCTTCAGCGCCGGCGTCGCCACCGGCACCCGCGGACTGGCGGCCAGAGCCGCGGCGCGGGTCACCGCCGGCGGGGCGTTGAGCGGCGGGGCGCCGGGCGCGGCGACCTGGGCTGGCGCGGCGGCGGCCGGCGGATGAGCCTTCAGTTCGGCGGCCTTCCGCTTCTGGGCGGGGTCGAGCACGAACACCTGATAGACGATGAACAGGGCAACGGCGCACACGAGGAAGATGATCGTGTTGCGGCTTGAATCGTCTTTCATGGAGAGGGCGCGGTCCGGTGGAGGTAAAGGGCCCTTAGGTCGCTGGGCGGTCGCGGTCGGCGGCGAGCCTTATCAGCGCGCTTTTCACGTCGTCAAGCAAACGCGGCCAAGGGCGGGTGGTCACACCGCCGCGGGCGACGAACACATAGTCGAAACCTGGAGACGCCAACCCGGGAAGCAACAGCCGCGCGGCCTCGCGCAGGCGGCGCTTGGCGCGGTTGCGCTCGACCGCCCCGCCGATGCGTTTGGTGGCGGTGAAGCCGGCGCGGACGAGGGGTTCGGTGTCGCGCGGACGCGCCTGGACCAGCACGGCGCCGCGCGCGCAATGGCCGGCTTGCGCGCAGGCCAGGAAATCCGGGCGCTTTTTCAGGCGTTCGATTTTAAAGGGGGCGCCGGACATGGGCCGACACCGTAGCGCAGCTTTGGGCTTAGGCGCCCGATCTTAGGCGCTAAGGCGCTTGCGGCCCTTGGCGCGGCGGCGAGCCAGCACCTTCTGCCCGTTCTTGGTGGACATCCGCAGGCGGAAGCCGTGACGGCGGGCGCGAACGAGACGCGACGGTTGGAAAGTCCGCTTCACGGGAGAACTCCGGGTCGAAAATCGAGCGGCGGTGGATAGGGGAAGCGCGCGGCGGTGTCAACCTTTTGAGGAGAGGGCGCCGCCGTGGTGGGTCTGGTTTCCCGGGACAAGCCCAGGAATGACGAGCAAGGGGTGTGGGCGGCCTACTCCGCCAGCGTCAGCACCAACGGCCCGTTCCGCGTCGCCACCAGCGTGTGCTCGTACTGCACCGCCGGACGGGCGCCGACGGGGCGGAGCGTCCAGCCATCGCCGGTTTCTTCCACCCAGTCGTCGCCCAGCGACAGGAACGGCTCGATGGTGAAGACCAGGCCCTCGCCGATGCGGCGGCGCTCGGCGGGTTCATGCCAGGTGGGGATTTCCTTGGGGTCTTCGTGCAGGGCTGAGCCGACGCCATGGCTCGCGAGGTTCTTGATCAGGCTGTAGCGGTTCTGCTCGGCGAAGGCTTCGATGCTGCGGCCTATGGCGGCGAGCTCGCCGCCGGCCTTCACCGCGCGGATGCCGGTCCAGAGCGCACGGCGGCCGTCGCGGCACAGCCGGTCGATCCGCGGCGCTACCGGCGGCACGGCGAAGCTCGCGCCCGTATCGCCGAAGAAGCCATCCACCTCAGCCGAGACGTCGATGTTGACCAGGTCGCCCGCCGCGATTGGTCGGTCGTCGGGAATGCCATGCGCCACGTCGGGGCCGATGGAGATGCAGGTGGCGCCCGGGAAGCCATAGGTCAGCTCCGGTGCCGAGCGGGCGCCCTCCAACTCCAGCATCCGGCGGCCGATCCCATCGAGCTCGCGGGTGGTGATGCCGGGCTCCAGCGCCTCGCCCATGGCCTTGAGCGTTAGGGCCACCAGCCGCCCGGCGACCTTCAGTTTTTCCAGTTCGTCTTCGCTGCCGATGGTCATGCTCGTTTCCTACAAATCCGGCCGAACGACCGTCTTGCCGATCACCTTGCGGTCGGCGAGCGAGTCGAAGGCGGCGCGCCAGTCGGCGAGGGGGTATTCGGCGTCGACGCGGGGCTTCACCTTGCCCTCGTCAGCCAGTTTCCAGATGGCCTCGTGGTTCTCGCGGCCCCTGGCCGGGAACTGGCGGCCGTATTCGCCGGCCCGCACGCCGATCACGCTGAAGCCCTTGATCAGCGCGATGTTCACCGGCAGCACCGGCAGGCGGCCCGACGTGAAGCCGATGGAGAGGATGCGGCCGCCAAACGCGATGCAGCGGATACTCTCGTCGAAGACGTCGCCGCCCACGGGGTCGTAGATCACGTCGGCGCCCTTGCCGTCGGTCAGCGCCTTCACCCGCTCGCGGAAGCCCTGGGTGACATTGACCGTGGCGTCGGGGGCGTATTCGCGGGCGATGACGTCGAGCTTGTGGTCCGACGCCGAGGCGGCGATCACCTTGGCGCCCATGATCCGCGCCAGGTCGACGGCGGCCAGGCCGACGCCGCCGGCCGCGCCATGGATCAGCACCCACTCGCCGGGCTGCAGGCGGGCGCAGCGCTCGAAGGCCACATAGGCGGTGAGATAGGCCACCGGATAGGCGGCGGCCTGGCTGAAACTCAGCGTGTCCGGTTTTCGGCGCAGGCCGGTCGCCGGCAGGACGGCGTATTCCGCCATGCCGCCCCGGCCGCCGCCGCAGACCGGATCGCCAGGCCGAAAGGCGGCGACGCCCTCGCCCACCGCCTCCACCTCGCCGGCCAGCTCCATGCCGGGGACGAAGGGGACGGGCGGCTTGTGCTGGTGTTCGCCGCGGGTCTGCATCAGGTCGGGGAAGTTCACGGCCGCCGCGCGGACGCGGATCAGCACCTCGCCGGGACCGGGCGCGGGCGTCGCGATCTCCTTGACCGCGCAGCCGGCGTAGTCGGGCAGCAGGGCCTCGACGACGAGCGCTTTCATCAGGCGATGCGGCCTTCGAAGCCCTCGCGCACCAGGCCGGCGATCTCGCGGCAGGCGATGTCGGCGAGCGGCACCGCGCCGGTGAAGGCGGTGAAGGCGTGCGCCAGGCTGTCGTAGCAGCGGTAGGCGACGGGTACGCCGGCCTCTTTCAGCCGCCGGGCATAGGCCTCGCCCTGGTCGAGCAGGGGGTCGAAACCGGCGGTGACGATGACGGCGGGCGCCAAGCCGGAAACGTCCTTGGCGCGCAGCGGCGACAGCCGCGGGTCGGCCGGGCTGTCGCCCGGGCCCAGGTAGTGGCCCATGAACCAGTCCATGGTGGCGCGGGTCAGCGGGAAGCTGTCGCCATAGGTGGTCATGGACGCGCTCTCGCAGGCCACGTCGACGCAGGGGTAGATGAGCAGTTGCAGGGTCGGCTGCGGCTCGCCCTTGCGCTTCAGTTCCTGGCAGATGACGGCGGCGAAGTTGCCGCCCATGGAATCGCCGCCGATCGCCGCCTGGGCGATGGGCGCGCCGAAGCGTTCGGCGTTGTCGCGGCCCCAGTGGTAGGCGGCCATCATGTCGTCGAGGCCGGCCGGGAAGCGGTGCTCGGGCGCCAGCCGGTAGTCGACGGAGAGCACCGGCCCCCGCACGGTCTTGGCCAGGATCGAGCAGAAGGCGTGGCAGGTCTCCAGGTCGCCGATCACGCCCCCGCCGAAATGGCCGAAGATCATCAGGGGCGCATGGCTGTCCTGGGCCTCAGGGCGGTAGAGGCGCGCGGGGATCCTCCCAGCAGGCCCTGGAATGTCGACGGCCTCGAAGCGCACGCCGGGCTCCGCCGCGCCGCTGACGACGGCGAGCGTCATGGCGCTGCCGGCGCGGGCGTCCTGCTGCGACAGCGTGGTCATCGGCGGCGCGCCGCGCGCCTGGGCGGCCAGGTACTGCAGCCGCGGATCCAGCGTGCGGCCGCCCTGATAGACCACACCGCCGCCGGCCATC
>DATAUR010000045.1:0-30911 GCA_036268175.1 Phenylobacterium sp.
ACGTGGCCCCGCACGCTCTGGACGTGGCGCAGGCCGGCGGCCTCGCGGACCTCTTCGCCGCCAAAGTCCGAGGCAGCCTCCTGCAGCTCCAGGAAGGCGTTGAGCGAGCACTTGGCGTCGATGACGAAGACCCCGCCGCCCGGCAGCTTGACGATCACGTCGGGCCTGCGCCGGCCCTCCTCGCTGTCGGTGGAGGCCTGTTCGGTGAAGTCGCAGAAGCTGGAAAGCCCCGCCTGCTCCAGGACGTTGCGCAGGGTCTGCTCGCCCCAGCGCCCCTGCACGCCCGCGCCGCGCCGCAGCGCCGACGACAGCTTGCGCGCCTCGTCCTGCGTGGCCGTCGAGGCCAGCAGCAGGGCGGCGATCTGTTCCTTCAGGCCGCCGGTCTCCTCGGCGCGGGTCTTTTCGACCAGGGCCACATGCTCCTGGAACTTCTGCAGGCTTTCGGCCACCGGCTTCAGCTGCGCCTCCAGCCGCGCCTGGGCCAGTTGCTCGCGGTTGTGGATCGCCTCCTCGTTCTTCTTGAGGATCGCCTCGGCCACGCCCGCCGCGGAAGCCGACACCTGGCTCGACACCAGCTCGGCCTGCACCCGGGCGTTCTCCGCCTGCATCCGCCCTTTCGAGCGCTCCCACAGCGCCCAGGCCACCGCCGCCACCGCGACCACGGCGCTCGCAAACGCGAGGATCATATACCCGTTCATGTTGCGTTCTTAGCCCAGACGGTGAGTCGGAGCCAGCCTGCCACTAGGCCGGGCGCCGGGCCCGCATGGCTTGGGCGATGGTGCCGTCGTCCAGCCAGTCGAGTTCGCCGCCCACCGGCACGCCGCGCGCCAGCATGGTCACCGCGACGCCGGCGTTGTTCGCCAGGCGGTCGGCCAGGTAGTGGGCCGTGGTCTGGCCGTCGACCGTGGCCGGCAGCGCCAGGATCACCTCGCGCACCTCGCCTTCGGACACCCGCGCCAGCAGGCCGTTGACGCGCAGGGCGTCGGGCCCCACGCCGTCCAGCGCCGACAGCAGGCCGCCCAGCACGTGATAGCGGCCGCGAAAGGCGCTGGCCCGCTCCATGGCCCAGAGCGCGCCGACCTCTTCCACCACGCAGATCAGGGTCCCGTCGCGGGTCCGGTCGGCGCAGATGGCGCAGGGGTCCTGAGTGTCCAGCGAGCCGCAGGTGGAGCAGACCTTCACCCGCGCCGCGGCCTCGGCGAGCGCATCGGCCAGCGGCGACAACAGCTGGTCGCGCCGCTTCAGCAGCGCCAGCGCCGCGCGCCTGGCCGACCGCGGCCCCAGACCCGGCAACTTGGAGAGCAGGCTGATCAGCCGCTCGATCTCGGGTCCGGCGGAACTTGCCAAGTCAGAACTTCGGCATGCCGGGCATGTTGGCCAGCGGCCCGGCGGCCTTGGCCATCAGCTCGGCGGAGCGGGCGTCGAGCTGGCGCTTGGCGTCGGCGTGGGCGGCGGCCACCAGGTCGCCCACCATCTCGGCCTCGCCCGGGACCATCAAGCTCTCGTCGATGTCGACCTTGGCGATCTGGCCCGTGCCGCGCAGGGTGAGCTTGACCATGCCGTCGCCGGCCTGGCCCAGCAGCACCATCTGCTCCAGCTCCTTCTGAGCCTGGCCCATCTTCTCCTGCATGGCCTGGGCCTGCTTCATCAGGGAGGACAGGTCTTTCATTTGACGGCTCCCGGCATGGCGACCTCGGTTTGCGGCAGGGGCAGGGTCAGCATCTTGGTCCCGGCCTTGGCGATCTGCACCACCAGCAACTGGGCGGGCTCGGTGCGGCTGGCGTTGACGATATAGTGCGGCTGGTTGGGGGTTTCAGACCAGGCCTGCCCGGCCTCGAAGCGTTTCTCCGGCCCATTGCCCAGCCTGGAGATCACCGCGCCCTTGGTCACATAGGCATAGGTCGAGGCGGGATGGCGATGCCCGCGCTGCCCCGTCGTGGTCAGCGGCCCGTTTCCGGCCGGGGCGATCTCGATCACCTGCATATGAGCGTCGAACCCCTTGGCGATCGCCACCGGCTCGTTGATCAACGGCGTCGCCGGCTGGCCGTGGGCGATGCCAACAAAGCCCAAAGCGCCGCAGGCAAGAATGAGTCCACGAACCACACGAACCGCACGAACCGGAGCCAGCGCCGGAATCGTTCGTGTGGTTCGTGGACAATCCTGCGGCTTCGCCGCGGCGCTAGTCTTCATCGTCAGCCTCTTCGTCCGAAGGGATCGCCGTACCCTCCGGCGCCTCGGCCTGCGGGATCGTGCGGACGCCCAGGATCTCGGCGCCGGGGAAGGTCTGCATCACCGCGACCACGAAGGGGTCCTGCTCGATCTCGGCGCGGACCTCGCGTTCCTCGCGCTTCTGGCGCTCCCAGAGGCTCTCGGCGCCGCCACCGCCTTGCGCGGCGATCAGCCAGCGCTCGCCGGTCCACTCCTTCAGCCGCCCCACCAGCCGCTGAGCGAGGTTGTTGGGCGCGCCGGGCGCCGGCTCGTATTCGATGGCGCCGGGGCGGAAGCTGATCGGCCGCACGAACCGCTCCACGTCGAGCTTCAGCGAGATGTCCCGCTTCTTCTCGATCAGCGCCAGCATCTCCTCGAAGGTGTTGATGACGGCGACCGGTTCGCTCGAAGGCCTCGGCTGCGGCGCCGAGAAGCCGCGCGCCACGGCGTTGGCGGCGCTCCCGCCCGAGGCCACGGCGCCGCCGCCGCCGCCACCGCCCGGGCCCTGCGAAGCCGATCCTGCCGGCGAAGCCGGGTCGCCGGCCTGCAGGCGTTTCAGCGCCTCCTCCGGCCCCGGCAGGTCGGCGGCGTAGGCCAGTCGGATCAGCGCCATCTCGGTGGCCGCCGCGGCGTCGGGCGCGCGGCGCACCTCCTCATAGGCCTTCAGCATCAACTGCCACAGCCGCGACAGCGTCCCGGCCGAGACCGAGGCGCCCACCGCCGCCAGCCTGGCCGACTGGTCCTTGGGCATCACCAGCGCCTGCGGCCCGATCATCTTGGCGACGGAAGCGCCATGGCAGTGGTCCAGCAGGTCCAGCATCACCTGGTCCGGATTGGCGCCATAGCCATAGAGAGTGCGGAAGGTCTCGATCGCCGGCCCCGCCTCGCCGCGCATGGCTTGCTCGAACAGGGAAATTGTCTGGGCCCGGTCCGCGAGGCCCAGCATGTCGCGGATGGTGCTCGCGGTGACCGTCTGGCCAGGCTCGGCCTGGACAATGGCCTGGTCGAGCATCGACTGGGCGTCGCGCACGCTGCCCTCGGCGGCGCGGGCGATCAGCATCAGCCCCTCGGCCTCGACGCGGGCGCCCTCGGCTTCGGAGATCATCTCCAGGTTCCTGACGATGACCTCCGGATCGACGCGGCGCAGGTCGAAGCGCTGAGTGCGCGACAGGATGGTCACCGGCACCTTGCGGATCTCGGTGGTGGCGAAGATGAACTTGGCGTGCGGCGGCGGCTCTTCCAGGGTCTTCAACAGGGCGTTGAACGACTGGGTCGAGAGCATGTGCACTTCGTCGATGATGTAGACCTTGTAGCGCGCCGAGACGGGCGCGTAGCGCACCCCGTCCAGTAGCTCGCGCATCTCGTCGACCTTGGTCCGCGAGGCGGCGTCGAGCTCCAGCACGTCCATGTGCCGCCCCTCGATGATCGACTTGCAGTGGATTCCCTCGACGGCCAGGTCGAGGGTCGGCTCGTGCACCGTCTCGCTCTCGTAGTTCAGGGCGCGGGCCAGCAGACGCGCCGTCGTGGTCTTGCCCACGCCCCGGACGCCTGTGAGCATGAAGGCGTGGGCGATGCGGCCGGACGCAAACGCGTTCCGCAGCGTCCGCACCATGGCCTCCTGGCCATAGAGGTCGTCGAAGGTTCGCGGCCGGTACTTGCGCGCGATGACCGTGTAGGCGGCCGAGGCGTCGTCGCTCAGCGTCGGCTTTTGCGCCCCACCGAACATGTCGATGGCCGGCGGCCCGTCGGGCAGGCCTGCGTCATCGTCTGGCGGGAGGTCGTCTTCGTCGGCCATGGCGTCCATGTAAGGGCACGCTCCGCGCCCGGCAAAGCGCAAAGCCCGCGCGCCCCGGAACGCTCACAAGAAAAACACCCCGCCTTACGGTCATCCCGGAAGTCGCGAAGCGGCTGTCCGGGACCCATAGACCCATCGGTGCAGGAGAGGCGCGGCGGCCACGCTGCTCTCTGACGCCACAGACCTTGAGTCTATGGGTCCCGCGGTCTTCGCTCCGCGAAACCGGGATGACGCCGAAGATGTGGGGAGGAAGTGGAGACCGAACGGCGACCCGGAACGGAATTCGTTGTGGCTGCTGCCTTCCGGCCCTGACCAGGTTGGCGAAGCGTCCGCCCGCCGCCGATCTCCGCGCGGGGATATGGCGGATCGGGGTCGTTGAGGCAAGAGGCGGGCAGGCAAGAGGCGGGCCGATTCACCTAAGCCGGCGGCGCCCGTGGCCCTAGCGTCGTCTGCACCGCCGCATCGTGGGCGTCGAAGGTCTGGCGCGCGATGGCCTCGTAGGCGGCGAGCTGCGCCGGGATCAGGGCGTGCAGCTCCATCAGGAAGGTGAAGGGCCCGTCGCGCGGGTCGCCGCCGCCCAGCGGGCCTCCGGGCGGCGGCGGCTTCCCCGCGGCCAGCGCGTCGATGATCTCGAAAAAGGCGTCCAGCGTCAGGATGATCTGCAGCAGCAACAGGTGGGTCCGCGCTCGCAGAGGGGCGTCGCGCACATCGAACAGGGTCTCGCGGTTGCGCTCGTAGATCTGGGTCTCGCGCTCCGCCGCCTTCAGGAAGCGAAGGGTGATGGCGCCATAGGGGTCGCCCCGGCCCCGCGCGTCCTTGGCCAGGCGCAGGATCAGGTTCAGCGCCGCCAGGATCTCGCCGAACAGCTGGGCGGCGTTCTGCTCGCGCTCGCGCCGGCGCAGGTGCTGCTCGTAGCGCCCGGACGCCAGGCCCCCGAGCGAGGCCAGCAACGCGCCGATGATGACGCCCAGCAGGGTCTCGTCGTTGGGATCCAGGTGCAGCATGCCGCGGCCCTAGCGAGGCTTGCGGAACCGCAGCATGAACTGGTCGGTCTTGCCCAGGATCGAGGTCTCCAGGACCATCTTGCTGTGGTCGTCGGCCGGGTTGGCGAGGACCTTGCTTTCGCCGCCGAACTTGAAGCCGGCGGCCTCCACCTCGGCCTTGACCATGGCCGGGTCGATGCGGTGCAGACGGTTGGTGGCCGTGGCCTCGTCCAGGCCGGCCGGCGCCACGTGGTCGATGATCACGAAGACGCCGCCGGGCTTGAGCGCCGCGAAGACCTTGCGGTTGAAGGCTGGCACGTCGGCCGGGCCCATGAATTTCACGTGCAGGTCGTGGTAGTTCTGGCGGATGAACACCTCATCCAGCCCGCTCGGCAGGACCATGTCATTGATGGCCGGCGTGGTGGTCTCGACATTGGCGTAGGCCGGCTCCTTGGCGCGCGCCGCGATCATGCCGGTGATCTCCGGATGGATCTTGATCGCCTCCTGCGGCGTCACCGAATAGACGCGGCCCTTGGGCCCCACGGCGGCGGCGAAGGCGGTGGTGAAGCGGCCGCCGAAGATGTCGGCGATGCGGTCACCCTTTTTCACGCCGATGAACTTCAACACCTCCGGGCCCTTGTAGACCGGGTTGGTGAGCGCATCGCCCCGGCTGGGATCGGTGGGCGAGTGGATGTCGAACTTCGGCGGCTGGGCGGGCGCGGCGCCCGCGGCCAGCGTGACGAACGCCAAGGCCAGGGCGGCCGATGCGAACCGGTTCATGGTGTTCCCCCTTATTTGTTGGAAACACCCTAGCAGATTGACGCTCCGTCAGGCCCTAGGTCTTCAGCTTTCCGGCTTGGCGGCCGCCAGCTTGTCCGCCGTCCTGGTGTCGAAGTCGCTGGCGTCGTGGCGTTCGTGCAGTTGGGTTTCCGGCGCGCCGAACGCCCGGTTGACCATCCGCCCGCGCTTCACCGCCGGACGCTGGGCGATCTGGTTGGTCCAGCGCAGCACGTTCTTGTACTCATCGACGCTCAGGAACTCGCCGGCCTCATAGACCTGCCCCTTCACCAGGGCGCCGTACCAGGGCCAGGTGGCCATGTCGGCGATGCTGTACTCATCGCCCGCCAGGTACTCGGCCTCGCCCAGACGGCGGTCCAGCACGTCCAGCTGGCGCTTCACCTCCATGGCGTAGCGGTTGATCGGGTACTCCATCTTGCTGGGTGCGTAGGCGTAGAAGTGGCCAAAGCCGCCGCCCAGGAACGGCGCCGAACCCATCAGCCACATCAGCCACGACAGGCACTCCGCCCGCGCCGGTTGCTCGGTGGGCAGGAAGGCGCTGCCGAACTTCTCCGCCAGGTGGATCAGGATCGCGCCCGACTCGAACACCCGGATCGGCTTGGGACCGGAGCGGTCCATGAGCGCCGGGATCTTGGAGTTCGGATTGACCTCCACGAAGCCCGATCCGAACTGGTCGCCGTTGCCGATGTTGATCAGCCAAGCGTCATATTCCGCGCCCTTGTGCCCCGCCGCCAGCAGCTCCTCGAACATCACCGTCACCTTCACCCCGTTGGGCGTGGCCAGCGAATAGAGCTGGAAGGGATGTTTGCCGACCGGCAGCTCCTTCTCGTGCGTCGGGCCGGCGATCGGACGGTTGATGCTGGCGAAGCGGCCCCCGCTCTCCTTGTCCCAGGTCCAGACCTTCGGCGGGGTGTAGGCGGCGTCATCGGCCATGGTTTAAAGCTCCCTGGGGTTTCGCCGTCCGATGTGGGCGGTCCGAAGGGGTTTGGCTAGTCGGGGGGCTTGGCCTTATGTACCGAGCCCATGGCCCTCGACGTTTTCCTGAACACTTTCGCCGGCAATCCACTGGATCGCGCCAGCGACCGCCGCGCCAAACCCGAGTGGATCGCCGAGCAACTGGCCTCGCCGGATTCCCTGGGCATCGCCATCTGGAACGGCCAGCCCTTCGTGGAGCCCGCGCCGACGCCGGAAAACCCGCAGGGCCTGCAGATCGCCTACCTGCCGGCCAAGCTGGTGGGCGAGCTGGCCGGCGGGCCGGAGCGGCTGCTGTTCATGGGCCTGTGGAAAGACACCGCCGTCTTCGCCGTCGACCTGGAAGACGTGGCCAACCCCGCCGACGGCCCCCTGCAGGGCTTCGGCAAGTTCGAGGACCTGCGCTCGGTCGCCCTGCGCCTGCCGTCCACCGAGGCCGCCATCGTCGCCACCGCCAAGCAGATGTTCGAGTGGCGCCGTCGCCATCCGCACTGCGCGGTCTGCGGCCAGCGCACCGAGGCGCAGGAGGGCGGCTGGAAGCGAAAGTGCCCGTCCTGCGAGGCCGAGCACTTCCCGCGCACCGATCCGGTGGTGATCATGCTGGCCTATCATGGCGACCGCTGCCTGCTCGGCCGCCAGGAACGCTGGCCCCCCGGCATGTTCTCCGCGCTCGCCGGCTTCCTGGAGCCCGGCGAAAGCATCGAGGAGGCCTGCGCGCGCGAGCTGCACGAGGAGGCGGGCTTGCGCGCCCGCAAGGTGCGCTATCACTCGACCCAGCCCTGGCCCTATCCCTCATCCCTGATGATCGGCTTGATCGCCGAGGTGGAGGACGATCCTGGCCAACCTGACCTCGCCGAACTCTCCGAGATCCGCTGGTTCACCCGCGCCGAGGCGAAAGACCTGATCGCCGGCAAACTTGAAGGCGTCGCCGCCCCGGGCAAACTCGCCATCGCCCACCAACTCATCAAGGCATGGGTGGAGGGAGACTGAGCGCCGGAGCCGTTTCTGCTACCCCCGCGTCCGGAAGGGGTCGGCCGGGTAGACGCCCAGAACCTTGAACTCGTCGGAGAAGAACTTCAGTTCGTCGAAGGCCAGGGCCAGGCCGCGATCTTCGGGGCGGCCGTCGGCTTCGGCGTAGAAGAAGGTGGCCGTCCAGGCGCCATTCTCCATGTAGCTCTCGAGCTTGGAGATGTTGACGCCATTGGTCGCGAACCCGCCCATGGCCTTGTAGAGCGCTGCCGGCAGGTTCCGCACCCGGAACACGAAGCTGGTGATGCAGGGCTCGGTGAAGGGCGGCGGCGCCGGGTTCTTGTCCGCCGTCATGATCAGGAAGCGGGTGGTGTTGTGGTGCTCGTCCTCGATGTCGCGGGCGAGAATCTCCAGGCCGTAGATTTCCGCCGCCAGGGCCGGCGAGACGGCTGCGCGGGTCTTGTCGGGAGTCTGGCTCAGGATGCGCGCGGCGCCGGCGGTGTCGCCCACGCCCTCGGTGGTCAGTTTCATCCGCCGGATGGTTTTGCGGCACTGCGCCAGCGCGATCGGCATGGAGACGGCGATCTTGACGTCGTCCAGGGTCACGCCCGGATTGACCATCAGCATGAAGTGGATCGGCTTGAACCGCTCGCCGACGATCTTCAGGCCGGAGTTGGGCAAAAGGTGGTGCACGTCGGCCACCCGTCCGGCCACGGAGTTCTCCACCGGAATCATGCCCAGCTGGCAGTCGCCGGTCCTCACCGCCTCGAAGGCGTCCTCGAAGGTGGCGTGCGGAACCGGCTGCATGTCCGGATAGGCGGCCATGCAGGCTTCGTGGCTGTTGGCTCCAAGTTCTCCTTGGAAAGCGATGCGTCCCTGGCTCATCGCATCGTCCTCGCATGAGCGCGCGCGCGTTCCAAGTCGGCGGGGTTGTCCACCGAGATCGGCGCCTCGTCGATCACCGCCGCCCAGATCGACATCCCCAGCTCCAGCGCCCGCAGCTGCTCCAGCCGCTCGCGCTTTTCCAGCGGCGACGGCGGCGCGGCGCAGAACCGTTGCAGCGCCGCGCGGCGAAAGCCGTAGATGCCGTGGTGCAGCCACACCGGCGCGTCGCCATAGAGCACCGAGCGGGTGAAATAGAGCGCGCGGGCGCTGCGGCCGTCGGGCTGCATCGCCGCCACCACCTTTGGGATATCCGGGTTGCTCCGCTCGGCGGGGTCGGCCTCGGCCACCATGACCGTGGAAAGATCGCAGGACGGCTGCGCCTTCAGCAGCTTCGCCACCGCCGACACCGCGTCGGGCCTGACGAAGGGAATATCGCCCTGCAGGTTGATCACCACGTCGTGACGGCCCTGCGGGTCCAGTTCGGCCAGCGCGGCGACGATCCGGTCGGAGCCGGAGGGCAGGTCCGGGTCGGTCAGCACCGCCCGCCCGCCGGCCGCCTGAACGGCCTCGACGATCGCCGAATCGCCCCCCGCCACCGCCACGGGACCGGCTCCAGCGGCCTCCGCCTGACGCAGCACGCGGACGATCATTGGTACGCCATCTATGTCCGCCAGGGGTTTGCCGGGCAGGCGGGTCGCGGCCATGCGCGCGGGGATCAGGACGATGGGGTTCATCTGAAGTGCGAAGGCCATGCTTGGGCGGTTGCGCGAGCGCCGGTAGCGTGTAAGAGAGCCAGACGCAACAAGGGGCGGGATTCCCGCGCTTTCGCTGGCCTCCGACGCCGGCGCTTAAAGGGCCGATTTCGGGAAGATGAGCGACAGTCTAGCCTTCAACAAATACGCCGGCGCCGTGCTGGCGACCTGTTTCGTCATCGCCGGGCTGGTGCAGCTCTCCGGCGGGGTGTTCGGCGACGAGAAGGTCGCCAAGCCCGGCTTCAAGGTCGTGGTGGCCGAAGAGACCGGCGGCGCCGAAGTGGCTGACGTTCCGCCCGACTGGGGTACGGTGCTTCCCAAGGCCGACGTGGCCGCCGGCCAGGCGACGTTCGCCAAGTGCCAGTCCTGCCACAGCCTGACCGCCAACGGCACCGGCCCGGATCTGATGGGCGTGGTCGGCCGCCACCCCGCCACCGAGCCCGGCTTCAACTATTCCGACGGCATGAAGGCGTTCGGCGCCAAGCAGCCGGTGTGGGACTACGACCACCTCTACATGTTCCTCAAGGGCCCGCAGGCCTATGTGAACGGCACGAAGATGACCTTCGTCGGCCTGAAGCAGCCGCAGGACCGCATCAACGTCATCGCCTTCCTGCGCACCCAGGGCGGCACCCTGCCGATCCCGAAGCCCAATCCGGCAGCCGCGGCGGCCCCTGCTGGCCCCGCCGGAGCTCCGGCGGCCGGCGCGGCCGACGTCGCCAAGTCGCCTGGGCCGAGCGGCGCGCCAGGCGTCGGCGGGGCGTCAGCGGGCACGGTGGGGGCGAAGTCGCCCGTCGCCACCGGCTCGACGGCCACTCCGGCGACCGGCGCGGGCGGCCCGACCAACACGCCCACCCCGCCGAAGACCGAGACCAAGGCCGCCACGCCGCAGGGCTGAGCCTTTCGATCGGTTCAGGACCGGATGCCGGTCCTGGTGAAATAGGCTTCCAGCGCTTGCGGCGATGCTGACGGCTCGGCCATGGCCACATAGGTGTCGGGCCGTAGCAGATAGGCCGCCCCGGCCTTCAGGCCGCGCGTCGCGCAGGCCGGCGACCAGGCGAACACCTCCAGCGGCAGGCCGCGGTCCGCGCACCAGGCGGTGAGCGCCGGGCTCGCCTCGCCATAGACGTGGACCTGCCAGACCATCCGCGCCAGCGGCGCGAAGTTGTCCCGCCCGCCGTTCTCCGGCGATGGCGCGACCCAGGGCAGCCGGTCGCCACCGTGGACCTCGCCGGCCCGGCCCGCGCTGATCGGCTGGTTGCGATAGTTGAGCGTGATCTGCGAGACCGTGCGGAAGGCGAACTCCCGCCAGTCGTCGACCTTCGCCGCCGCCGGCAACACCAGGGGAACCAGCCTGGTGCGCACCAGATCGGCCACCGGCCCTTCCGCCGTGGCCAGGCTGAACCCCTGGTCGGTGGAGCGCACCAGGCGAACCGCGAAGGCGCGCCGCTCGGCTTCGTAGCTGTCCAGCAGGGCGTCGGGCGCGCGGCCGGCCAGCACCGCCGCCAGCTTCCAGGCCAGGTTGATGGCGTCGCCGATGCCGGTGTTCATCCCCTGGCCGCCGGCCGGGCTGTGGATATGGGCGGCGTCGCCCAGCAGGAAGGCCCGGCCGCCCCGGAACCGCTCCGTCACCCGGTGGTGCACATGGTAGGTGGAGAACCAGTTGACCCTGGTGACCTCGATCTTCAGGTCGCGGATCGCGCGGTCGCTGACGTCGTCGAACTTCAGCTTGTCGAGATCGAGGCCCTCGTCCTCGCGGACCGTGCCGATCAGGCGGGCGCGCCGGCCCTCGTCCAAGGGAAAGATCGCCAGGAAATCGGCCGCCTCCAGGTCGAGGTTGAGGTCGCCGTTCATCGCCGGCCCCTTGGCCTCCACGTCGGCGACATAGAACAGTTGGCGGTAGGTGCCCCCTGGATAGCCCACGCCCATGCCGTGGCGCACCGCCGACCGCGCGCCGTCGCAGCCGGCCAGGTAGGCGGCGCTGGCGGTCGTTTCCGCCCCGTCCGGCCCCTTCAGCCGCACGGTAAGGCCCTCCACCGTCTCGGCGAAGCCCACCACCTCCACGCCACGCTCGACGCGCACGCCCAGCGCCTCCAAGCGGGCGCTCAACAGCCGCTCGTGCTCGTCCTGCGGATAGATGTGCAGGAAGGGATAGGGCGTCAGGCCCTGGCCGACATTGTCGAACGAAATGGACGCCTTCTCCTCGCCCGACACCCAGAGATGCACCGCAGGGGTCTTGTGGCCCTTCTCCAGCACCGCCTCGGTGAGACCCGCCTGGCAGTAGAGCTCGAGCGTGCGGGCGTGCACCGCCAGCGCCCGCGAGGTCGAGGACGCCGCCGGCAGCTTGTCGACGATCCGCACCGGCACGCCCAACTTGGTCAGCCACAAAGCCAGGACCAGGCCGGTGGGGCCGGCGCCGGCGATCAGCACCTGTCGATCGGTCATGCGAAGTCTCCTGAATTGGCGGCGGGAAGGATCGAGCCGTCGGGCAGGCTGCGCCAGGGGCGGACAGATGCTTGGAAAATAAATGACCTTGAGGTCATTAACTCGCAAGGAGGCGGCGACGTTCCAGCGCCGCCGCGGTCTCGGGGAAGGCGAACGGCCTCTAAGCCGGCGGCTTGGCCGGGGCCGCCGGCGGACCGACCGCGCCCTCCAGTTGATCGTCGATGGCTTCGATGTCGGCCGGCGGCTTGGGCAGCGTCCCCCAGGGCATGGGTTTGTTCAGGGTCATCGACCAGCGGGTGACCCACTGGTTGCCATTGGCCCCGACGGCGTCCTCGGCCATGGCGTAGGCGGGGTCGGTCATGGCGCGCGCCAACGTCACCGGCTTCAGGTCATTGGCCTTCAGGATCGCGGCGAGGCCATCCAGGCTCTCGGCGTTCAGTCGGGTGGCGTGCAGCAGGAAAACGAACTTCGGCTCCCGCCCTAGCACGCCCTGGGCGGCGCCGATGTACCAAGGGACGATATGGGCGGTGAAATCCAGATAAGCCTTCTGGATCCGCGCCGCCTCGGCCGTATCGCCCTTCAGCACCGCCTGGTCGTAGGGCATGGCGAACATCCAGTCGGAGTTCTCCATGGAGACCGGCGCCACCCGATAGCCGTGGGCGGTCAGCCAGTCTTCGAAGGTCTTGCGCGCCTCGTCGGTCGCGCCGGTCTCCAGGAACGGGTGGCGGAACCAGTGGGGGCTGCGGTGGCGCTCCGCCAGGAGGGCGCGGGTGACAACCTCGCCCTTCTGCGTCTCGGCGATCTCGGCGGCGGCGTCGGTGGTGAAGTGCGGGTGGTCGTAGGTGTGGTTGCCCAGGTCCATGCCGGCGTCCAGCCAGGCCTTGAGCAGGGCGATGCGGTCGGGCTTGTCGCGGGCCTCCAGCTTGACCTCGTTGACGAAGCCGATGGCTGGGAAATGGTGGCGCTTCAGGGCGGCCAGCAGGTCCTTGGTGGTCACCTGCGCGTAGTCGGTGTTGGGCGACAGCGCCATGGTCGGCAGGTCGTCAAAGGTCAGCGCCACCTCTCCGGCCAGCGCCGGAGTCGCGGCCGCCGCCAGGCAAAGGGTCAGGGCGACGACGAGCGTGCGCATGCAAAGGGGCTCCAGCCGCCACGCCCAGGCGGCGCGGAACGTTCCTGTCGACGCCCCCACGACGCCTTTTCCGTGGCCTTCAGGTAACGCCGTGCAATGTTCTTTGAAACTTGACCGTAGGCAAATCTAGAGCCGCCGAAAGGCGGTCGGCAGGCCAACCCCGGCGGCGTCGATGCGCGCGATGGCGCCGTCGAGCGGCTCGATGGCGACGGCCATGTGGTGGCCGTTGGCGTGGACGATGCGCCCCTCTTCGAGTCCAGGTTCGTCGAGCCCGATGGCCATATGGCCGCGCCAGAACACCAGGTCCCCGCGGCGGAAATCCCCACGGTCGATCGCCTGGCCCATCTGCTGTTGCTGGTCGGCGTCGCGCGGGCAGGCCTTGCCGCATGCGAACAGCGCCGCCTGTGACAGGCCCGAACAGTCGAGCCCCAGGCTCTCACGCCCGCCCCACAGATAGGGCGCGCCCAGGAACCGCTCGGCCACCGCCGCCATGTCGGCCTCGAAGGCGCCCACCGGCGTCAGGTGCTCCACGGCCATCCAGCCCGCGCCCGCCGCCTTGGCGAGCCGGCCCTCCACCGCCTCGACGGCCACCAGGGCGTTCATCGAATAGGGGCCGGACGCGCGCGCCTTGATGCTGGGCTCGGCGAAGGCGTAGGTGCGCACCGCCGCGACCCGGTGGGTCGGCTCCGGGGCTAGCGGGCCCAGCGCGGCGGCCGCCACGAAGCCCACATAGCCATCGCGCCTGGCCTGGCCCCAGAAGAAGCCGCCCTCCTCCTCGATGACCTCGAAGGCCTCGCCGAACAGCAGCTGATCCATTTGCTCCGACGCCAGGTCCGGCGCGCGATGGACGCCGGCGGCGGGGACGGCGCAGCTCATCACCTTGGGATCCAGATAGACCTCGGCGCGCACGACCCCCTCCAGCTCGCGGCTGGCGATGCCGTCGCGCAGGGGCGTGACGCGGGGATCGAGGACGTCGGTCATGCGAAGCGGTCCCGGATCATGCGGTAGAGGCCGCGGATCGCCTGGGCCTCGGCGCCCGCCGGGTGGCCCGGCCGGTTGCGCGGGTTCCAGGCGAAGATGTCGAGATGGACCCACGGGCCGCACTTGGGTCCGCTGGGGGCGAACCGCTGCAGGAACAGGGCGGCGGTCACCGAGCCCGCCTGGGCCCAGGCGTCGGGATCGTTCTTGATCTCGGCCACGTCGCTATCGAGGGCGTCGGCGTAGCCCTTCCAAAGCGGCATGCGCCAGAGCGGATCGGACTCGGCCTTGGCGGCCGTGGCGATCTGTCCGGCCAGCTCGTCGTCCTCGGTGTAGAACGGCGGCAGTTGCGGCCCCAACGCCACCCGCGCCGCGCCGGTCAGCGTCGCCAGGTCGACGGTCAGCGCCGGCTCCAGCTCGCCCGCGCGGGTCAGCGCGTCGGCCAGGATCAGCCGGCCTTCCGCGTCGGTGTTGCCGACCTCGATGGAAAGCCCCTTGCGGGACGCCAGCACGTCGCCCGGCCGCATGGCGTCGCCACTGATGGCGTTCTCCACCACCGGCGTCAGCACCGTCAGGCGCACCGGCAGCTTGGCGGCCATGATCATCCGGCCAAGCGCCAGCGCATGCGCCGCCCCGCCCATGTCCTTCTTCATCTGCCGCATGCCGGCGGACGGCTTGATGTCGAGGCCGCCGGTGTCGAACACCACGCCCTTGCCCACCAGGCAGACCAGTGGCCGCTCCTTGCCGCTCTTGCCCTTTGGTCCCTCCCAGGTGAGTTCGATCATCCGGGGCGCGCGGGCCGGATCGGCGGCGCGGCCGACGGCGTGGACGGCGGGATAGTTGGCCTCCAGCAAGGCGTCGCCGGTGACCACGGCGATGCTCGCGTCGTATTGCTCGGCGATCTCGCGGGCGATGGTCTCGATCTGCAGCGGGCCCATGTCGTTGGCCGGCGTGTTGACCATGTCGCGGGCCAGCGCGCAGGCGTGGGCCACCTGACGGACCTCGGCGACGTCGGCGCCCTCGCCGGCCACTAGCCTGGCCCGCTCGCCCAGGTGGGTCTTGTAGCGGTCGAACTTGTAGCTCCCCAGCGCGAAGGCGACGGCGATCTGGCCCGCCGCCATGCCCTGCGGCGTCCGCGCGATCTTGTAGGTCCCAGCGGGCAGCTTGGCCGCGAGCGTACGGAAGACCATGGGATCGCCGCCTTCGCCCAGGCCGAACAGCACGCTGGCCAGCGCGCCATCGGATCCCGGGACCAGCAGCACCTGGCCAGCCTTGCCCTTGAACTCCGTGATCGCCGCATAGGCCTTGGCGGCCACCGGCGCGGCGTCCAGGGCTGGGCCCGCCTCGCGCTCCAGGACCGCGTGCACCGGGATCACCGGACCGCCCACGGGATCGGCGGCGGCGTCGAGGATCACGTCGGACATGCGGGCGCTCTTGGGCTGAACGAAAGGACCGGCCCTTCTCCTAGGCGCATCTGCGCCGGCCCCGCAACCTGCTCAGAGGCGTCCGACCAGACTGGACGCCGGATAGGCCGCCAGGGCGCCGATGGCGATGGCGACGCCGTAGGGCACGTTCTCGCCGGGCTGCGCCAGGCGGCAGAACCAGGCCGGCCCTGTCGGCAGCACCATGCGCACCATCGGCGAGCGCAGGGCGAGCAGGCCCGCCGCCAGCGCCCCGCCCGCCAGGCAGGTGAAGACCAGGTAGCTCAGCATCCCTGGAAGGCCGATCCACAGGGCGGCGGCCGCGAACAGCTTGGCGTCGCCGCCGCCGATCCAGCCGGCCGCGAACATACCCATGCCGACCGCCAGCGCCGCGACGCCCAGGCCAAGGCCCACCGCGATGCTCATCGGCGGCAGGCCGAGCGCCAGCGCGGCCACCGGGAAGGCCGCCACCAAGCCCAGCGAGATCACGTTGGGGATGGTGTAGCTGGTCAGGTCGCGCACCGCGCCGGCGATCACCAGCACCGGGAAGATCATCAAAAGCAGGGTTTGGAGGCTGTGGATCATCTTATGGCGGCTCCCTAGGCGGCCCAGCATGCCGTGCGCGAGTGAACGGAGGGTTTCGCCGGCGGCCACGGCGCCGCCACGCAAACGAAAAACCCCCCGACGGTCGCCCGTCGGGGGGTTCTTGGATTCAACCGATAGAAGCGGCGGCTTAGCCAGCCGGCGGGTTCAGATCGTTGGAGATCGTGGTGAAGAGCGCCGAGAGCTTGGTGCCCACGAGGCCGAGGGAGGTCACCAGGACCACGGCGACGAGGGCGGCGATCAGGCCATATTCAATGGCGGTGGCGCCGGATTCGTCTTTCAGAAAGCGGGTCACGAACTTGGACATATCTCATCTCCTTCTAAGCGAGCAGTCGTTGGCGGGCTCCAAGCTGTTCGCCTGCTCGCCCTAATGCCACATCAAATTCGCAGGTCTCGCTTAATCGACAGTAAATTGCGAAGTACGTCAGGATAATTTTCTTTGGTAAATTGAGTTTAACCCTTAATTTTGATTAACCGTCACTTGTGATTACAGAAGATATATATGGATCGCATCGGTGTGACACAGATTAAACCTTGGTTAGCCACAGCGCGGTAGGGTGCTTGCGACGATCCGAGAGCAGACCGCCGTGCGCACGACCCCGACCACACGCCTAAGCCGCTTCCTGGCGCGGTTCCTCCGCGAGGACCGCGGGGTGACGGCGGTGGAGTTCGGCCTGATCAGCCTGCCCCTCATGCTGATGACCTTTGGCCTGCTGGAACTGGCCCTGGTGTTCCTGGCTACCTCGACCCTCGACACAGCCATGGAGATGTCGGCCCGCGAGATTCGCACCGGCGAGTTCCAGACCAGCGCCGCCAACACCAAGGCCGACTTCAAGAACCTGGTCTGTTCGAAGATGAACTGGCTGCAGAGCCGTTGCGCCGCGGACCTCTGGGTCGACGTCCGCACCTTCTCGACCTTTTCGGCGCTGGCCGCCAACCCACCGCAAAATCCGACGACCTTCGACCCCACCAAGCCGGGCGGCACCTGTTTCACCGCGGGCAACCCCACGGACATCGTGCTGGTGCGGGTGTTTTTCGAATGGGACCTTTACACGCCGCTCCTGAACAACGCGCTCGAGAACATGGGCGGCGGCTCGGGCAAGCGGTTGCTCACCAGCACCACCGCGTTCCGCAACGAGCCCTATAACACCAGCCCTCCGATAGGTACGTCATGCTGAGACGCCTGCGCGCCGACCAACGCGGCGTCGCCGCGATCGAGTTCGCCCTGATCGCCCCGGTGGCGATTCTGCTCTATTGCGGCTTCGCCGAGCTCACCATGGCGATGATGGCCAACCGCCACGCAGCCCACGCCGCCTCGGTGGTGGGCGACCTGATCGCCCAGTCGCCATCGGTCTCGCAAGCCGACATCAACGACATCTTCACCGCCGGCGGCGCCATCATGTATCCCTTCACGTCCACGGCGCTGACGCTGCGGGTGACCAGTGTGACCGCCGATTCCAACGGCGTGCCGCGGGTGATCTGGAGCAAGGCCAGCGGCATGAGCGTGCTGGGAACCGGCGCGGCGGTCAGCGGCTTCCCGCCGAACCTGCTGGCGGTCGGCGACAGCGTGATTCAGGCTGACATGCAATATGCCTACACCTCGCCGCTGCGGATGACGCTGCCCAACGCCATCACCTTCAGCAACACCTTCTATCTGAAGCCCCGCGAGTCGACCTCGGTGGCCTACACCGGCTAGGGATCAGGCGTGACGGAGGTCACCTCCGCACCGCCGCCCTTCACGAAGAGCAGTCCGATCAACCCCACGATCAGCAGCAGGATGATGCTGGCGAAACCGCCCTGCTGGCTGTGCGTCACCCGCGTGCCGATGTTCACCAGGCTGGGCGCGAGCCAGGCCGTCGCCACGCCGGCCAGGGCGTAGACCCCGAAGAAGGCCCCGGTCTGCGCCGGCGGCGTCAGCCGGGTCAGCGCCGTGCGCGCCGAGGCGTATTGCGCGGTGATGAAGATCGAATTGGTGAAGCCAATCACCAGGAAGATCAGGCTGGGCAGGGTGCGGTACACCGGTCCGCTCCAGAGCGGCGCATGCGCCGTGGCGTCGTAATGCCAGAAGTAGAGGATCTTGTCGGGCGCCATGCCCAAAAGGCCAGTCAGCGCCAGGATGGTCATGAAGATCTCCAGGCGCAGCGCGTTCTTCGGCCCGATGTTGTGGTCGAGCCACCGGCCGACCTGACCGCCGAAGGTGGCGACGATACTGCCCAGGATGCCGCTGGCCAGGAGGTCCAGCGGCCCCCACTTCATGACGCCGGCGGCCAGCACGCCGTAGAAGAACAGCACGCCGTTCATGCCGTCGAAGAAGAACATCCGCGCCGCCAGATAGATCACCGCGTCCTTGTAGCGCCGAACCGTCGTCAGCATGGCCCACAGATCCGCCGCGCCCTCCTTGAAGGCCCGCAGCACCGGAACCCCGGTCTTTGGCGCGTCCGGCGTGAACAGAAAGAGCGGGATCGAGCCCACCGCCAGGATGATGGCGGCCAGGATAGCCACCACCCGCTCCGGCTCGTGCGTCGCCGCGTTCAGTCCGAACAGCGGATGGGCCGGAACCCAGGCCCAGGCGACCTTGCCCGGCAGGGCGAAGGCCCAGGCGGTGAAGGCCAGCGCCACCACGGAAGCCGCATTGCCCAGCGACAGCGCCAGGCCCGAGGCCGAGTGCGCCCCCTTCAGCCCCGCCGCGCGGATCAGCATGGAGTTGTGCAGGATCTCCGACCAGGCGAACAGCACATTGGCGCCATAGGCGACGGTCATGGTGGCGATGATCGAAAGCCCGCTCAAATCAGGCTTGGCGAACCACAGCAGCCCGATCAGCGGGACCATGCCGACGACGGTCACCGCCAGCCACGCCTTGCGCGGCCCCAGCTTGTCGATGGAGGCGCCCAGGAACGGCCCTGTCGCCATCACCGTCCAGCCGGCATACTGCTGGAACCGCGAGATCAGCTCCTGCCCCTTCACCGGATCGCCGACCATGGTGGCCGAGACGTAGGGCATGAAGATGAAAATCGTCATCAGGATGACGTAGGGGTCGCGGCCCCCTTCGAAGATCGACCAGGCGACCCCGCCGCGGCTCAACCGGCCATCGCCCCCCAACTCGGCCTCAATCGGCATATCGGCGACGGACGCGGGGCCCAGACTCTCGGCGATCGGACTTTGAACGATCGGGGCCCCGGCCGGTGTCGGATCGGTCAAACGCTTGCCCTCCCAGGCCAGCGCCGTTTTCGGCGCTTTGGAGGACGTTGCCGGATATTCCGGGGCCGCGCTAGCTGAGCCGGCGATCCGCCGCCTCGAGCGCCGCTTTTGTATCGGCCTTGAAGCCTTGCGCCGCCAGCGCCTCGCAGAGCGCGGTCAGGCCCAGGCGAACGTGCCAGGGCGTCGCCGAGGCACCCATCAGGCCGATCCGCCAGACCTTGCCCTTCAGCGCGCCGATGCCGGCCCCGAATTCCAGGTCCCAGTTCTTCAGCACGTGGGCGCGCACCGCGGCCTCATCGACCCCGTCCGGCACCACCACGGTGTTGAGCTGCGGCAGGCGGTCCTTCTTCGCCACCAACATGGAAAGCCCCGCGGCCTCGATCCCCGCCACGAAGGCTTCGTGCGCCGCCGCGTGCCTGACGATGGCCGCCTGCTGGCCTTCCTCGAAGATCGCCACCAGGGCCTCGTGCAGGCCGTAGAGGGCGTTGATCGGGGCGGTGTGGTGATAGGTCCGGCCGCCTTCACCGCCCCAGTAGGACATCAGCAAGTTGAAATCCAAAAGCCAGTTGCGGACCTTTTCCTTGCGTCCGGAAATCGCCGCCTGGGCGCGTTGGGAGAGTGCGATGGGCGCCAGTCCGGGCGGGGCGGACAGGCACTTCTGGGTTCCTGAATAGACCACGTCGGCGTCCCAGCCGGCCACGTCCACGACGATGCCGCCCAGCGAGGTCACGCAGTCCACGACCGACAGCGCCCCGTACTTGCGGGCGACCGCGCAGAGGCTCGCCGCATCGCTGCGCGCGCCGGTCGAGGTCTCCGCATGGACGAAGGCCAGCACCTTGGTCGGCGCCTCGGCGAGCGCCGCCTCGACCCGCGCCGGATCGACCGGCTGGCCCCAGTCGTGGTCGACCGTCACCACCGTCGCGCCCGCGCGGCCGGCCATGTCGGCCATGCGCCCGCCGAACGCCCCGTTGATCGCCACCACGCAGCGGTCGCCGGGCTCCAGCAGGTTCATCATCGCCGCCTCCATGCCCGCCGTGCCGGGCGCCGGCAGCGGCACGCAGGCGTGGTCGGGGGCGTTGAACAGGCGCTGCAGGGCCGTCTTGATCTCCTCCATCAGCGCCTGGAACTCGGGGTCCAGATGCCCGATGGTCGGCCGCGCCAGCGCGTTGAGCACGCGGGGGCTGACGTCGGAGGGGCCGGGCCCCATCAGGATGCGCCGGGGCGGCTGGAAGCTCTGCATGTTCAGTCCTGACGGTTCGGCTTGGAAACTAGGCGAGGAGCCGGGCTTGTAGCCGTTCGCGCAGGGGCGCGTCGACACCGAGCACGTCGGCCAGATAGGCGTCGATGGAGCCGTGCCGTTCCTCGATCACCGCAAAGGCGGTCTCCAGGTAGTCGGTGTTCACCGACACCGCGACGCGCAGGGCCTCCGGCGAGACGGAGAGGCCCACCTGCTTCTCGATCCAGCCGCCGAGGAAGTCGATCTTGCGCGCCTGCCGGCCCTCGTCATTGGTCAGCAGATAGTCGGCGATCATGTCCTCCCGGCCGACGCCGGCGATATGGTGGGTGAGCGCGCAGATGACGCCCGTGCGGTCCTTGCCCGCCGCGCAGTGCACCACCACAGGCCCGCCGCCGTCCGCCAAGGCGTGGAAATAGCGGCGGAACAGGTCGATGTGCCGGGGCTCGAACGGTGCCCGGCGGTAGTAACCCATGCAGTCGTCGTAGAACCACTGAGCCGTCACCTCCGGCAGGCCCCTCATGATCACCGCCCAGTCGGCGTGGTCGGAGAAGATGTCGTTCTCGATCACCTGGCCCGCGAACCCCGGCCAGCGGCGCGACGGCTCCCGCGCGCGCTCCTCGGTGCGCCGAAGGTCGACGATGGCGGCGATGTTCAACGCCCCCATCCGCTCCAGATCGGCGTCGGAGGCATAGGCGTGGTTGGCGGAGCGAAACAGCAGGCCCTGTTTCAGCGTCCGTCCCGACGCCGTCTCATAGCCCCCGAAATCGCGGAAGTTCTCGATGCCGTCGAAGTCAATGTGCCGGGTCATGCGCCGACGCTCTAGCCGGATTTGGGGGCCGGATCGAGGCTCGCCGCGCCAATCTAGCCGCCGGGCCCCGGCCCGCTGCCGGCGCCGTTGTCATATTCGAAGCCGGGATCGGGGCCGGCCTTCTTGACCGCGCCGCCGAAGCGATAGTCCAGCCGGAAGAACACCGAGCGGGACACCGGCCGGACTTCGAGATCCTCGAACAGGATCGGCGTGCTCAGCCGGCGCTCGAAACGGTTGGACCCCAGCAGGTCGTCGCCGGTGACGGTGGCGGTCAGGCGATCGTTGATCTTGTGCCGCCAGCCCAGGTTCAGCGTGAAGTTCGGCTCGAACTCGCCCTGCGCCTGGATGCGGCGGCCGTTCTCGATGGCGTTGATCTGCACCATGTCGTCGGGCCGCACCTGCCAGTTCAGGTTCACCCGCCCGCCGACGCCGGACAGCGAGCGGCTGCCCACCGACAGGTTCAGATTGCCGACGTCGATGTGGTTCACATAGGGGCTAAGGCTGGCGTTATAGCTCAGCGTCGAGGTGATCTTGCCGTTGGCGCTCAGGTCTGCGCCATAGGCGGTGCTGGTCCCGAAATTGCCGATCGTCGTCAGGAACACCCCATTGCCCAGGTCCGTCAGGGTCTGGGCGAAGTCGTGGTGGGCGTCGCGGAAGTAGAAGTTGGCCTGGAAGTCCTGGCTCCAGGCGTGCTGCTGGTAGCCCAGCTCGTAGATCTGCACTTCCTTGACCTTGAGCGTCGGGTTGCCGCTCTGGACGTCGACCGGGTCGGTCATATAGCGCAGCGGATCGAGGAACACCGGCAGCGGGCGCTGCACGCGCACGCTGTAGCTGGCAGTCAGCTTGCGGTCGTCGCTGAGCCTGTAGACCAGGTGCGCGGTCGGATAGGCGCGCTGGTAGTGCTGGCCGTCCCGCTCGCCGGAGGTCAGTTGGGCGAGGCTGAAACGCGCGTCCTCGACCCGCAGGCCCAGCTGGACATTGAGGTCGCCGAACGCCCGTTGGTAGGTGGCGTAGAGCGAATGAACCAGCTGCTCATAGAGGTAGTGGTTGGCCAACGAGGCGACGGGGATGAGGCTGGTGGGCGTCGGACCCTGGGCGTCCTCGTAGTTGGCGTCGTTGTCCTCGCGGCGCAGTTCGTAGCCGGCGGTGAGCGCGCCGCCCGCCAGGTTCTGCTTATAGGCGACGCGCAGCTCGGCGTGGTGGCGGCTGTCGTCGTCGCGGATCAGCTCCAGCGGGATGATCGCCGCGGGCAGGGTCTGGATGGTGGTGTTGAGCGTGTGATCGCGCGCCAGCGAGTCGTTGTAGACCGCGTCGACGCTCAGCTCATGGCCCTCACTGAAGGTATGTTTCCAGCCGGTGGAGATGCTGTTGTCGGTCTCCAGGAACCGCCTGTGCCCCGACCGGTCGAAGATCAGGTCCGGCGCCCCGCCGACGCCGTCGTCGGTGTAGCGGTCGTCCGGGTGGCCGTAGACCAGCAGGTCGTTGTAGCTGTAGGCGCCGGTGATCTGGTCGCTGGGCGTCGCCGTCCAGGTGAGATTGACCCGCCCGTTGGGGCCGCGCGTGAGGTTGCGGCCCAGGCTCTGGTCGAGGTTCTTCAGGAACTCGCCGCTCCCCGCATCCAGGCCGTCGCGCTCGTCGGTCACGTGGTTCTTGTAGCGCTGGTAGTTGCCGGCCAGCGAGGCGGTGATGGCCAGCGTCTCGGTGTTGTACCCAAGGTTGACGCCGCCCCGCTTCAGCCCGGCGCTGGCGGCGGTGACATAGGCCGATCCGGTCAGGCCGCCGCCGCGGCTCTTCTTGGTGATCAGATTGATCACCCCGCCAGTGCCCTCGGGATTGAGCGCCGCCGACGGGTTGGTGATCACCTCGACCCGCTCGATCTGGTCGGCGGGCAGTTGCTGCAGGGCGTCGGCGCGGCCGGAGCCCTCGAAGGCCGGCGAGGGCTTGCCGTCCACCAGGATGGTGACGTTCTGGTCGCCGCGCAGGCTCAGGTTCCCCTGCAGGTCGACCTCGACGGCGGGCACGTTGCGCAGGGCATCGGCGATCGAGCCGGTGGAGGCCTGCAGGTCCTTGCTCAGCGTATAGCTCTGCTTGTCGATCGAACTCTGCACGTCCGGCGCCGCACCGGTCACCGTCACCGCCTCGACGGTCTTCACCGCCGGCTGGGCGCCCTTGGCAGGCGCGGAGGACTTGGCGGCCGGTTTCGCGGGAGCAGGTTTCGCAGACGCGGGTTTCGCGGGAGAAGCGGGAGGGCTGGCGGCCTGCGCGATGGCGTCCGGCGGGTTGGGCGTATCGGTCTGCGCCAGCGCCCCGGCCGGGGCGGCGGCCAGCGCCAACGCCAGGGGCGCGACACTCGCCCACCAGAAACCCGACCTTGCCATCCACGTTCCCTGCGCCGCCGCACATCATCTGGCCCGCGGTGTTTGAAGGAAAGCTTCACCGGAAGGACGACGGCTGAGGTTTACACCGTCCCGCCGCCTGTCAAATGAACGGTTTTTAACCCGCCATCCAACCCGTCCCGTACCTGCTTGGGCGAACGCCTGCGTCGATTTCCTGCGGCGTTAACGCCAAGGGTTCACGGGGGATTCACTCCACCTTGGCAAGATCGCGCCTTCCAGTCCCACGGGCGTCCGCCGGTGGGGCGACGACGGGACGCCAGGAGGACGCCTTGTCCAAGTTCGTAGCGCGGTTCGCCGCGGACGAGGCCGGCACGACAGCCATCGAGTATGGCATGATCGCCGGCCTGATCGTGATCGTCATCGTCTCCGCGGTCGGCGCGCTCGGAACCCAGCTGCTTGTATTGTTCAACAGCGTGGTCAACGCCTTCCCGGCCTAGCGACCCTTCGCGGCCAAGCCCCTTACCGGAATGGCGGCTCGTCGAAGCTTCTGAGCTTGCGCGAGTGCAGCCGCGGACCTTCCTCGCGCAGCAGGTCCATGGTCTGGATGCCGATCTGCAGGTGCTGGCCGATCGCCCGGTCGTAGAAGGCGTTGGCCTGGCCGGGCAGCTTGATCTCCCCGTGCAGCGGCTTGTCCGACACGCAGAGCAGAGTCCCGTAGGGCACCCGGAAGCGATAGCCTTGGGTGGCGATGGTGGCGCTTTCCATGTCGATGGCGACGGCCCGGCTCTGGTTGAACCTAAGCGCGCTCGACGAATAGCGGAGCTCCCAGTTGCGGTCGTCGGTGGTCACCACCGTGCCGGTGCGCAGGCGGCGCTTCAGCACCTCGCCGGTCTCGCCGGTGACGATCTCGGCGGCGCGATTCAGCGCCACCTGCACCTCGGCGATCGGCGGGATCGGGATCTCCGGCGGCAGCGCCTCGTCCAGCACGTGATCGTCGCGCAGATAGGCGTGCGCCAGGACGTAGTCGCCGATGGTCTGGCTGCCGCGCAGGCCTCCGCAGTGGCCGATCATCAGCCAGGCCTGCGGCCTAAGCACCGCCAGGTGGTCGCAGATGGTCTTGGCGTTGGAAGGTCCGACGCCGATGTTCACCAGGGTGAGCCCGGCGCCGTCCTTGGCCATCAGGTGGTAGGCCGGCATCTGGTGCTTGCGCCACGCGGCCGCCTGCACGACGGCCTCCGGATCGGGCGTGTCGGCGGTGACCAGCACATTGCCGGCCGCGGAAAGCGCCGTGTACGGACCGTCGCTGCGGATCTGCTCGCAGGCCCAGCGCACGAACTCGTCGACGTAGCGGATGTAGTTGGTGAACAGGATATAGGGCTGCACGTGCTCGGCCGGGGCGCCGGTGTAGTGCGTCAGGCGCGCTAGCGAAAAATCGGTCCTCAGGCCGTCGAACAGGGCCATGGGCCGGGGCGCGCCGCTGTCGTGCGACCAGGACCCGTCGGCGATCTCGTCTCCGATGAAGGCAAGCTCCGTGGTGGGAAAGTGCCGCGCGATCTCGGCTGAGCCGATATCGGCCAGCGCAGCGTCGGCCTGGCCGTCCAGCACATAGGGGAACGGCATCTCCTGCTTGGAGCGGCCGACCTCGATCTCCACCTTGAAGTCCTGCATCAACAGGCTGAGCTGTTCGGTCAGATAGGCGCGGAACAGGCCGGGCCGGGTCACCGTGACCGCATAGTCGCCAGGCGCGCCGATGCGGGCGTAGGCGCGGCCGATCCGCGGATAGGGCTCGCCGGTCGGCCAGTGCAGGCGCAGCTCCGGATAGGCGAAGGCCCCGGCCGCGCGCATCGCCGGATCGGGCGGCGGGCCTCCCGCCAGGAAGCTGTTGAGGGCGCTCCGGAGGGCTTCGACCGTCTTGCGGTATTCGTCTTCCAGCCGGTCCACGATGCCGGCTGCGTCTGCGTTCGATGTCATCGCCCCATTATACACGCCACCCTCGGAGCTTGGCGAGACACGGCCGGATTCGTCCACGAACCCCACGAAGGGAGGTCTACCTTCCGAGACTCCGCGCCAGCGGAGGCTCAGTCAGATTCAAACCACGCAAAACACGGACAACCACGGAATCGCAGCCGCGCCTTCCGTGCTCTATCCGTGTTTTCCGTGGTCATCCCTTAGCTGAAGGCGCCCGCTGCGCGGGCCTAACCCAGCTCGAACCCGTGCGTGTGGTTCGTGTGGTTCGTGGACCATTCCTCTTTCCCCACGCGACGCCGCCCAGCGGCCCGGGATGGACGCCGCGAGGCTTCCCGGCGACAAAGGCCGCCGCTTAGCGACCTCGGGGCCGGCATGAACCGCACGTTTTCGATCCTCATCGTCCTGGCCATGGTGCTGGGCGTGGCCGTCGGCTGGGGGGTCAATCAGTACGCCAGCCCCGCCAGCGCCAAGGCGGTCGCCGACAACCTGTCGATCATCACCGACGTCTTCCTGCGCCTGATCAAGATGATCATCGCGCCCTTGGTGTTCTCCACCCTGGTCAGCGGCATCGCCCAGATGGAGGACGCTTCGACCATCGGGCGGGTGGGCGCCAAGACGCTCGGCTGGTTCATCTCCGCCTCGCTGGTCTCGCTGACCATCGGCCTGGTCATGGTCAATATCCTGCAGCCCGGCGCCAGCCTGCACCTGGCGATCCCCGACGTCCCGACCGTCAAGGGCGCGGTCGACATGACCAAGTTCAACCTGCGGGACTTCGTCACCCACATTTTCCCCAGGTCCATCGTGGAGGCGATGGCCAACAACGAGATCCTGCAGATCGTCGTCTTCTCGGTGTTCTTCGGCACCGCCGTCTCGGCCATCGAGGAGAAGGCGCCGGCCGTGGTGGTGCTGGTCGACCAGGTCGCCACCATCATGCTGAAGGTCACCGGCTATGTGATGAAGACCGCGCCCCTGGCGATCTTCGCGGCGCTGGCGGCCACCGTCGCCACCCAGGGTGTCGGCGTGCTCGCCACCTACGCCAAGTTCGTGGGCGGCTTTTATCTGTCGATGATCCTGCTCTGGGTTCTGCTGGTGGCGGCGGTGTTCGTGGTGGTGGGCCCACGCGCCTTCAAGCTGATCCAGGCGGTGCGTGCCCCGGCGCTGCTGGCCTTCTCCACCTCGTCTTCGGAGGCCGCCTATCCCGGCACCCTGCAGGCGCTGGAGCAGTGGGGCGTGTCCAAGCGGGTGGCGAGCTTCGTGCTGCCGCTGGGCTACTCGTTCAACCTCACCGGCACGATGATGTACTGCACCTTCGCGACCCTGTTCGTCGCCCAGGCCTACGGCATCCACATGTCGGTCGGCCAGCAGGTCACCATGCTGCTGCTCTTGATGGTCACCTCCAAGGGCGTCGCCGGCGTGCCGCGGGCGGCCCTGGTGGTGATCAGCGCGACGCTGACCTACTTCCATCTGCCGGAGGCTGGCCTGCTGCTGATCCTGGCGGTCGACAACCTGCTCGACATGGGCCGCTCGGCCACCAACGTGGTGGGCAACTCCGTGGCCGCCGCCGTGGTCGGCAAGTGGGAGAACGAGATCGCCGTCCCCACCGCGGACGATGCGGCGAGTGCGGCATAGGAGTGCGTTAAGCCTATCGTTTAACGGGGCGTTCGCCTCGCGGGCGCTATGCCTCGCCGGTCATCCCGGATCGCCTGAGGCTTCCCCAACCGTGCCCGACCACGCCCAGCAGTTTGCCGCCCTGACGGCGCGTGTGGCGGAGCTCGAATCCGAGCGCGAACTGACCCTGCGGCTGGCCCAGACCGACAGCCTGACCGGCCTGGTCAACCGCGGGGCCTTCACCGCCGCCCTCTGCGAGCGCCTGGAGGCGGCCGCGGCCAACGGCGGTTCGGTGGCCCTCTTCGTCATCGACCTCGACCGCTTCAAGCACCTCAACGACACGCTGGGCCACCATGCCGGCGACCTGTTCCTGGCCGAGGTCGGCGAGCGGTTGCGCTGCGACGCGCAGGCCGGCGAGCTGGTGGCCAGGCTGGGCGGCGACGAGTTCGCGGTGATCTCCGATACGCCCGACGCCGCCAAGCGTGCCGAACGGCTGGTGAGCCTGCTCGCCCAGCCGCACATGATCTACGGTCGGCAGGTCGCGCCAGGCGCCTCGGTCGGCGTCGCTGTCTATCCGCAGGACGCGGCTGACGCCGGCGACCTGCAGCGCTTCGCCGACATGGCGCTCTATCGGGTGAAACTGAAGGGCGGGCGGCGCTGGTCGGCCTTCGACGCAGAACTGCGCGACGAGAACACGCGCCGACGCACGCTCGAGGCCGAGCTTCGCCGCGCCATCCCCGCCGGCGAGATCGAACCCTGGTTCCAGCCGGTGGTCGATTCCCGGGACGGCCGCATCGTCGGCGTCGAGGTGCTGGCCCGCTGGCGCCATCCCGTCCAAGGGCTCCTCACCCCAGCCTCCTTCGTGCCGATCGCCGAGGAACTGGGCCTGATCGGCCGCATCGACGAGGCGGTGTTCGAGGCCGGCTGCGCGCGCGCCGCGCCCTGGGTCGAGCAGGGGCTGATCGAGGCGGTGGCGTTCAACGTTTCGCCGCGCGACCTCTTGGACCCCAGCTTCTCGCGCAAGCTGATCGGGCGGCTGAACAAGACCGCGCTGCCGGCCACCGCGCTCACCGTCGAGATCACCGAGACCTTCCTGCTGCAGGACCTCGCCCTGTCGCGCCGCCATATCGAGCGGCTGAGCGCCAAGGGCGTGCGCGTCGCCCTCGACGACTTCGGCACCGGCTATTCCAACCTGCGCGCCCTGATGCACCTGCCGATCCAGACGGTGAAGCTGGACCGCAGCCTGATCTGCGACGTGGCCCAGGATCCGCGGGTCGGCAAGCTGGTGGGCTCCATGCTGCACGCCGCCCGCGCGCTCGGCGTCCGCATCGTCGCCGAGGGCGTCGAGGAGGAGGCCCAGGCGATCTTCCTGCGCGCGTCTGGCTGCGACCGCATGCAGGGCTACTGGTTCGCGAGGCCGATGCCCGCCGACCTGATGGAGGCGGCGCTGAAGGAATCCCGCACCGAAACCCCGCGCTTCTTCGCCAAGGAACCCGCCCGCCGCCGCGCGCGAGGGTGAGCACGACGCGCCCAATTTCTCCTCGTCATTCCCGGCCTTGTGCCGGGAACCCATGATCGCGACGCTCCCGGAATAAGGTTGGGCGCGCCGTGCGCACCTTTCGCCACGGAGTTCATAGGTTCCCGGGACAAGCCCGGGAATGACGAGCAAATGGGGAGAAGGCGGTGCTAGTCGCTGCTCAGTACCGCCAGCTCGTCAGGTCGGCGCCGGGGGGCGCGGTCTTGGCGATGCGCTCCAGGATCTTGGGCAGGTACATCGTGTTGTAGTGCAGCCGCGAATAGGCGTTGGGCAGCTTCGGGTCGCCGTTCCAGCAGTGCTCGGCCCGGTCGCCATAGGCGATCTCGCCGCCCCAGGCCGGGTTCTTCAGGTTCTCCAGGGTGTCCTGCGCGAAATAGACCGCGTCGGTGAGGAAGTAGGTGTCCGCCGAGCCCACATAGATGTGCAGCTTGCCGGCCAGCTTCGGCCCCAGCGTCGCCCAGTTGCGCCGGACGATGTCGGTCAGGTCGAAGTGCTCCTTCCAGTAGGCGACGACCTTGGGGTCGATCTCGCCGGTCTGTTTATTCCACACCGGCTCTGGATAGCCGTCGGGCCCCTGCGGCCCGAACACCGCTTCCCAGATGTCGTTCTGCTCGCCCGACCGGTCGTGGTCGCCGAGCACGCTTTCCATGTCGGTCTCATCCCGCTGGGTGGCGGTGACGTGGCCGAGGTAATCGCGCTGCGCCGCCCGCTCCTCGTTCTCCGCCACGCCCTTTTGGAAGAAGGCGTTCTTGTCGGCGTAGAGGTCGATGTTGGTGTAGCCGTGGAAGTCGATGGGGTCGGGACAGGCGGCGAAGGCGCCGTTGTACATGTCCGGATAGAAGACCTGGGTCGCCATGGCCTCCCAGCCGCCGGTGGACCCGCCATAGGTGAACCGCGCCCAGCCTTGGCCGAGGCCCCGGAACTGCCTTTCGATGGCCGGGATCAGCTCTTTGTTGATGGCGTCGCCATAGGGGCCGAGGTTCGCCGAATTCACCGCATAGCTGTCGTCGTAGTACGGATTGGCGTGCTGGATCTCGATCACCAGGAACCGCGGGAAATTGGGCCCCGTCCAGGTCTTGTAGAACTTGTAGGCCTCCTCCTGCTGGATGCGGTTGTAGCCGGCCAGGTGGAAGCGCTCCGAATAGTCGGGCTTCAGGTTGGAGTCCGGCGGGGTGGTGCGGAAGCCCTCGATGTCGTCGGGGAAGTGGCCGTGGAAGACCATCAGCGGATAGTGGGCGTTGGGATGGCTCTCGAAGCCCTCCGGCAACAGGACATGGGCGCCCAGATAGACCGGCCGGCCCCAGTATTTCGACAGCAGTTCGCTCTTGATGCGGATGTGCTTGATGTAGGGCGTGTCGGCCTTGGGCTGGATCGGCGCGATCTGCTGGTCGAGCATCAGCCTGATCGCGCTCTTGGCGCCAAGATGCACCTTCACCGGCTTCGAATAGAGGTTGCCGGGCTTGAGGTTCCAGTGCTGGCCCTCGCCCATGTCCGGCGGCAGCTTGACCACCGAACCGTCGGCGCGATGGAAGGTCTCGTAGCGGTTCAGCACCGCCTGCACCCAGTAGTCGCCGGGCGCCAGTTGCGAGAGCTTCTGCTTGGGCCAGCCATAGGCGCGGGCGCCCAGCACCACCGCCTTGCCGGGCGCCAGGCCGGAAACCGTCTGACCGAAGAAGAACGGGGTGCGCAGCGGCGCCTCCAGATCGACCTGCATCCGGGGTTCCGGCGTGGGCTTGGGCGTGACGATCAGGATCACCCGGCCATCCAGGGGGGCGGCGCTGCGGGCCGCGGGAAAGGACACCGAGACCGTGGCGGCCTGCGCGCTCGCCGCCCCGATCAGGCCCGCCGCCAGCGCGCCGAGCGCCACCGCGACTCGCCGAACACCCTTCGCCATCATGATCCCCTCCAGCCTGACCGCGGGATTACTCTCACCCCCGGGCGTTCAGGACCAGGGCCGTAAACAGAGACTGGACGCGGCGCGCCGCAATCTAGACAAGCTTCCCGGCTTGATCCCGCCTCGCATGACCTCCCGTTCGCGCAACCTCGCCCTCGCCGCGGCCCTCGCCCTGGCCTGCGCCGTCCCGGCTGGGGCGGCGGGCGCGAGGCCCCGGGTGATGGCCGACGGCTATTCGCGACCTGCCGAACAGGTGCTGGCCGACGCCCGCAAGGCGTCCGGCGGGACCGGCTGGAATCTGCTGCGCGGCCTCCACGAGACCGGCCACGACGTCCGGCCGGGCGGCGACGTCCGCTTCGAGACCTGGGTCGACCCCCTGCGCTACGGCAT
>DATAUR010000046.1:0-52769 GCA_036268175.1 Phenylobacterium sp.
CCATGGCCGCCTTCTGCCCGAAGTTGAAGCAGATCTTCGAATTTGCCGCGCCCGAATGGGTTTCGGTCTGGGTCTGGCCGCAGGCGCCCAGGCCCAGGCAAAGCGGCGCCGTCAGGCAGGCTGCGATCGTGAGCGCGCGCATCCTAGCGGGGGCTCACCGGGTTGCCCCGCCGGTCGTAGTAGACGGGGCGAGACGCCGCCGCGTAGCGGGTGTGCGAGTGGCGATAGTAGGCGTGGCGGCTGTGGCCGCAGCCGCTCTTGGCGATCGAGTGGCCGAGCACCGCGCCGCCCAGGCCGCCCAGGATCGCGCCGCCGCCGCCGCGCGAGATGGAGTTGCCGACCAGCGCCCCGCCGACCGCGCCGATGGCGGTGCCGGTATTGGCGCGGCCGCGGCAGGACGCGCTGGCGTCGGTGGATCCAGCGATCAGGGGCAGGGCGATCAGCGCCGCCATGGCGGTCAGGGTGATGGTCTTACGCATGGTTTTGGTCTCGATCTCTCATTGTCCCGCTCGTCCAACGCGCGAGACGAGCGTCGGGATGCAGACAGATCGGCGCGCCGTCGCGCCGCCTCCCTTGCACCGCCCCCGGACGAATGGGAGAAAAGCGGGTCGGGGAGTGGACGCATGAAAAACAAGACGAGTCGCGGTGTGGTTGGCCTGGGCGCGGCCATGGCGCTTATTCTCGGCGGCCCGCTCGCCGCCGTCGCCCAGACGCCGGCATCCACGCCGGCCAAACCCGCGAAGGCCTCGCACGCCGCGCACCCCTACGCCGCCGCCGCCGTGGATTCCGCGCGCCTGCTCGGCGCTGACCGCGAGCCGGGGACCTGGATGGCCGCCGGGCGCACCTATTCGCAGCAGCGCTATAGCCCGCTGACCGGCATCAATCAGGGCAATGTCGGCAAGCTCGGCCTCGCCTGGTACGGCGACATCGACACCGAGCGCGGCCAGGAATCCACCCCGGTGGTGGTCGACGGCGTGCTCTATGTCACCACCGCCTGGTCGAAGGTGAAGGCCTACGACGCCAAGACCGGCAAGAAGCTCTGGGACTATGACCCCAAGGTCGACCCCGCCAATGGCGCGGTCGCCTGCTGCGACGTGGTCAACCGCGGCGTCGCCGCCTGGAAGGGCAAGATCTATCTGGGCGCGCTGGATGGCCGGCTGATCGCGCTGGACGGCAAGACCGGCAAGCTCTCCTGGTCGGTGCAGACCACCGATCCCAAGCAGCCCTACACCATCACCCAGGTCCCGCGGATCGTGAAGGGCCTGGTGATCATCGGCAACGGCGGGGCGGAATACACCTGCCGCGGCTACGTCTCGGCCTATGATGCGGCCACCGGCAAGCTGAAGTGGCGTTTCTACACCGTGCCGGCCGCGCCGGGCGATCCGACCAACACGCCCTTGCTGGAAAAGGCCGCCAAGACCTGGAATGGCGACTTCTGGAAGTACGGCGGCGGCGGCACGGCCTGGGACACCATCCTGTACGATCCCAAGACCGACCTGATCTATTTCGGCACCGGCAACGGCCTTTCCTGGAGCCAGGAGATCCGCAGTCCGAAAGGCGGCGACAACCTCTTCGTCTCCTCGATCATCGCGGTGCATGCAACGACCGGCAAATACGCCTGGCACTTCCAGGAGGTGCCCGGCGACGAGTGGGACTACGACGTCACCAACCCCTTGATGACCGCCGACCTGAAGATCGCCGGCAAGCCGCGTCATGTGCTGATGCAGGCGCCGAAGACCGGCTTCTTCTACGTCTGGGACGCGGCCACCGGGAAACTGATCTCGGCGGAGAAGTTCGCGCCGGCCAACTGGGCCTCGAAGATCGACCTGAAGACCGGCCGGCCGGTGGAGAACCCCGCCGTCCGCTACACCGACACCAAGGCGGCCATCGTCCAGCCGGCGCCGCTGGGCGCGCATAACTGGCACCCGATGTCCTACAGCCCGCGCACCGGCCTCGTGTACATCCCGGTCACCGAGAGCTCGACGGGCTTCCAGAGCGCGCCGCCCTCGACCTTCCAGGTGAAAGACCGGGTCTACAACACCGGCACCGTGGCCACCTCCGACAAGATCACCGAACTCTATGGCCAGCCGGGCGCGCCGCGGCGGGGCAATATCAGGAGCTATCTGGAGGCCTACGATCCGGTGGCGCAAAAGGCGGCCTGGCGCGCGCCGGACAAGGACTATGGCCCGCACGGGACGATGGTCACCGCCTCCGACATCGTCTTCTCCGGCGACTGGAGCGGCCAGTTCAACGCCTTTGACGCCAAGACCGGCAAGAAGCTGTGGTCCTCGCCGACCCAGGCCGACGTGGTCGCCGCGCCGTCCACCTATGTGATCGATGGCGTGCAGTACGTGGCCCTGCTGGTCGGAGCCCGTGGCCTGCCGCCCGGCCAGGCGCGCACCAGCGCGTCAAGCGCCAACAACTCGCGGCTGCTGGTCTATGCCTTGAACGGGACGGCCAGCCTGCCCACCCAGGCGATCGCCGGGTCGCTGCCCGGCAAGGTGCTCGACCCGCCGCTGCTCACCGGAACCAACGAACAGGTGATCGACGGGGAAAGCGCTTACGGCCGCTTCTGCGCCGGCTGCCACGGGGCCGGTGGGGTGGCCGAAAAGTCGATCCCCGACCTGCGCTACTCGCCGGTGCTGCGCAACCTCGGGACCTGGAAATCCATCGTCATCGACGGCGCCCGCGCCAACAAGGGCATGGTGTCCTTCAAGAACGTGCTGGCCGAAGGGCAGGCCGAGGCGATCTACCATTACATCGTCAGCCAGGCGAACAAGGCCAAGGCCTCGCAGCAGGCGGCGGCGAAGCCGTGACCTGGGAAGGAGGCAGCGCGGAAAGCCGCTAGGCTGAGCCGCGCGCTTCGAAGTCCAGGCCGACCGCGCGCATCATCAGCTTGATCAACGCCGCCTGGCGGTTGACGCCGGTCTTCTCGAAGATCCGCGCCAGGTGGTTCTGCGCGGTGAAGCGGCTGATCGTCAGGGCCTCGGCGGCCTCGGCCAGGGTCGCGCCCTCGAAGAGCGCCAGCGCCAGCCGCGCCTCGGCCGGTGTCAGGCCGAAGAGGTCGCGCAGCCGTTGCTCCGGCAGCTTCACCTGCGCCTCGATGTCGGTGACGCAGACGATCACCGCCGACCCGCCGCCCAGCATCGCCAGGCTCGGCAGGCGCACCGGCGCGACGGTCACCGACAGCGGCGCGAGGCTGGCGGACGTGGTGAGCGCCATCGAGCCGCCGGTGCGGTCCTCGGTCTCGTGGCAGGCGGCCCGCCCAATCAGCGCCTGCAAGGTCCGCGAGGCGGCCGGATCAAGCGCCATCAGCCGGCCGCAGGTGACCTGCAGGCCTCGCCCGGCGGCCACCAGCGTCTCGGCGGCGGCGTTGAGGTGTTGCACCCGGCCTTCGCCGTCGAGCAGGAACAGGCCATGTGTCAGCTCGTCGAACACGGTGGCGAAGCTGCCGGTCAGCGCCCGGTCGAGCGCCAGCTTCTGGCCCAGCTCGAACGCACGGATCAGGTGCGGATGCAGGCTCTCGGCGAACTCGACCTCGGCGCGCTCGAACTGCCCGCGCCGCGCCGGCCGGGTGATGTTGAGCGTCGCGGTCTCGGTTCCGCGCCTGGCCAGCCGGACCATGATGCAGGAATGGATGTCCTGCGGCTTCAGGAAGTCGTTGTAATATTCGCTCTTCAGCAGGTCGGACTTCGGTATCCAGTCCTCATCGGTGAGGATGCGCGGGACCCAGCTCCTCAGAAAGCTGTGCGGATCGTCGACCATGTGCAGCGGGTTGCGGTCGGCGTAGTGGTTGTTGAACCGGCACATCTCACCAGGGTCGATGCGCGAAATGAAGCCACCACCCTTGCCGTCGAGGATGTTCAGTAGCGACAGCCAGCCCTTGTCGCCGCCGATGGCGTCAGCGTAGCGCTCCATGACCGGCGTCCACAGCGCCGGCTCCACGGCCGCGCCATAGACCAGGTCCAGGAACTCGCTCTGGTCGAAACCCGCCATGCGTCCGCCCCAAGGCCGCCTCCGCGACCGACGTTACGTCAGGATAGAGGCATTCTCCGGCGTCTCAAGGCCACTCTCGTCTCAGGCGTTGTGGACTCGCGGTGGGCGGGATCTTCGGGAGGCCTCAGACCGCCAGCCGATAGGTCTCGCCATCGCGCACCACGTGGCCGGCGGTGGGCGCGGCGAAGTGGGTGCCGATCACCAGCACCTCCGATCCCGCCAGCGCTCCGAACATCCGTTCCCGCGTCGCCGTCGAGGCGTCGGCGTCGAAATCGGCGCGGCTGGCCCAGTCGGGCCGGGCGAGCTGGCAGGGGTGGTGGATGAAGTCGCCGGTGATCAGCGCCTCCTGGCCCTGCGAGCGGATGCGCACGCTGACGTGGCCCGGCGTATGGCCAAGCGTCGGCTCGAAACTCACCTCGGGTGAGATCTGATGGTCGGTCTCCACCAAGTCGACGAGCCCGGCCTGCCACACTGGCTTGACGCTGTCGTGGAAGGGCGAGCGCTCCAGGTCGGCGTTCCCTTCGTCCTCGGTGCGCCAGTAGTCGTATTCGGCCCGGCCCAGCAGGTAGCGGGCGTTGGGGAAGGTCGGAACCCACGCGCCGTCGACCAGCATGGTGTTCCAGCCGACGTGATCCACGTGCAGGTGCGTGCAGAGCACCACGTCGATGCTTTCGCGCGCGAAGCCGGCGGCGGCCAGATCGGCCAGGAAATTGGTCTGCAGGCCGCTCCAGGTCGGGATGTCGCGCTGCTTGTCGTTGCCGATGCAGGTGTCGACGATGATCCGCTTGGTCGGCGTTTCGACCGCCAGCGCGTGGATGCTCATCCGCAGGCGTCCGGTCTCGTCGGCGAAGTGCGGCGCGAGCCAGGGAATGGTCTGGATCACCTCCGGCGTCGCCTGCGGCAGGATGAACCGTGTGCCGCCGGTCGCCTCCAGCTCCAGGATGCGGGTGATCTTCACGTCGCCCACCTGCCAGCTCAGCATGCCTGTTCCTCCGGGCCGGTCTCGCGCCGGCTAAGGACCAGTGTGCCGCGGGCTGGCGAGGCCTGACAACATCGACCCTGTTGCGGCGATGAAATCCAAGCGCGCTTGCGCCCGGGCGCGGCTGACCGCAAGCTTCGCCGATAATCTAAAAGGGGGACTTCCATCATGCATCGTCGCGCCTATTTCGCTGCGGCCCTGAGCGCGGCCCTGGTGGTCAGCAGCGTTCAGCCGGCTTTCGCCGCCGACGCCGCGCCGGCCGCGGCCAAGTCCGCCGCCAGGGCGGGCGCGCGCGACCTTTCGGCGACCACGACGCCGGAGGCCGTGGGCTTCGACGCCAAGCGCCTGAAGATGATGGACGACTACATGGCCAAGACCGTGGCCGATGGCCGGGTGGCCGGCATGACCACGCTGCTCGCCCGCCACGGCAAGGTCGTGGAGTTCAAGACCTACGGCAAGGCGAGCCTCGCCACCGGCCAGGCCATGCCCAAGGACGAAATCTTCCGCGTCTATTCGATGTCCAAGCCACTGACCGGCGTGGCGATGATGATCCTGTTCGAGGAAGGCAAGTGGCGTCTGGACGACCCGGTCACGCGCTATGTGCCGGAGTTCAAGAACCTCAAGGTGATGGTCGAGGCTGACAAGGACGGCAAGATCACCAAGGTCGAGGACATGAAGCGCCCGCCGACCATGCGCGAGATCATGAGCCACACCGCGGGCTTCGGTTATGGCCTGGGCGACCGCCATCCGGTGGACAAGCTCTATCGCGAAAAGAAGGTGCTGTCCTCCAACGGCCTGCAGGAGATGATCGACCGCACCGCGACGATTCCCCTGATGTTCCAGCCAGGGACCAGCTGGTCCTATTCCAGCGCCGTCGATATCCAGGGCTACATCGTCCAGAAGCTCTCGGGCGAATCCTTCGGTCAGTTCCTGCAGGAACACGTCTTCGGGCCGCTGAAGATGAAGGACACCGGCTTCTACACCGGCCCGGCCAAGGCGAGCCGCCTGGCCGCCGTCTACGTCGGCGAGCGGGTCAACAACCGCCCGACCGGTAAGATCGTCGAGGCCAAGGACCTCTTTGGGACCGCCATGCCCGACTATTCCAAGCCGCCGGCCATGGAGAGCGGCGGCGGCGGCATGGTGTCGACCACCATGGACTACGCGCGCTTCTGCCAGATGATGCTCAACAAGGGCGTGCTGGACGGCGTGCGCATCCTGGCGCCCTCATCGATCGAGCTGATGGACACCAATGTGATCCCGCACAACGTGCTGGTGAACACCAACGGCACGGGCGTGGCGTCCTTCAACGAGTACGTCGGCTTCGGCCTCGACTTCCAGGTGGTCAACGACGCGCGCAAGGCCGGCATGAACGAGGGCGACAACACCATGAGCTGGGGCGGGGCGGCCGGCACATGGTTCTGGATCGACCCGACCAACGACCTGATCTACGTCGGCATGATCCAACGCATGGGCGGCTCCGGCGGCGACGACCTGGGGACCATGGCCCGGACGCTGACCTACCAGGCGCTGCTGCACCCGGAGAAGTAGGCGGGTGATCGAGTCTTCGATCGCCGATCAATTTCGCCCCTATCTCGGTCCAGGCGAGAAGATCGCCTGGACCGGGGTCGCACCGCAGGGGCTGAGATTTCTTGCCCAGGATGTTTTGCTCGTCCCATTCAGCATCCTTTGGGGCGGCTTTGCGATCTTTTGGGAAGCGAGTGTCATTCGCTCGCACGCGCCCTTCTTTTTCATGCTTTGGGGCGCGCCGTTCGTTTTGATCGGCGTCTATATGATTGGCGGCCGCTTCGTCGCCGACGCGTGGATTCGGGGTCGAACTGTCTACGCACTGACGAATGAACGGGCGCTCATCTTGCGGCGGATCAACGGCGAGAAGCTGCTCTCAGCAAGCACGGGCCGCGCGACCGTCAAACGCCTGCGCGATGGGCGCGGTGCGCTGCTTTTCGGGTCTCGAATGCCGAGCTGGCGTGATGCGCTCGTGGGGAATCAGCGCGCCGGTCTTTCTATTTGGATGCCGTCACTCAGCGATGTGGTCCAATTTCTTGAAGTCGATGACGTCATGGCGGTCTATCACCTCGCCCTGCGCAACGCCTCTCCACCTTGACTTTCGACCCCCTACATGCGCCCTTCCGCGCCTCGTAAAACAGCCGAATTTTCCAGGTAAATGCACGCCTACCGCACCCACACCTGCGGCGCGCTTCGCGCCGCCGACACCGGCAAGACGGTCCGCCTTTCCGGCTGGATCCACCGCAAGCGCGACCACGGCGGGCTGATGTTCGTGGACCTGCGCGACCACTATGGCCTGACGCAACTGGTCCTGAGCCCCGAGACGCCCGGCTTCGACACCGTCGAACACCTGCGCGCCGAGAGCGTGATCCGCGTCGACGGCGAGGTGGTGGCCCGCTCGCCCGAGACGGTGAACCCGAACCTCCCCACCGGCGAGATCGAGATCCGGGTGAGACACGTCGACGTGCTGTCGGAAGCCGCCGAACTGCCGCTGCCGGTTTTTGGCGAGCCCGACTATCCAGAAGACATCCGGCTGAAAAACCGCCACCTGGACCTGCGCCGCGAGACCCTGCACCGCAACATCGTGCTGCGGTCGAAGGTCATCCACTCGATCCGCAACCGGATGATCGACCAGGGCTTCCTGGAGTACCAAACGCCGATCCTGACGGCCTCGTCGCCGGAGGGCGCGCGGGACTTCCTGGTGCCGTCCCGCCTGCATCCGACCAAGTTCTACGCGCTCCCGCAGGCGCCGCAGCAGTTCAAGCAACTGCTGATGGTCTCCGGCTTCGACCGCTACTTCCAGATCGCACCCTGCTTCCGCGACGAGGACCTGCGCGCCGACCGCAGCCTCGAGTTCTACCAGCTCGACGTCGAGATGAGCTTCGTGACGCAAGAGGACGTGTTCGCGGCCATCGAGCCGGTGATGCACGGGGTCTTCGAGGAGTTCGCGGGCGGCAAGCCGGTGACGTCTTATCCGTTCCCGCGCATCCCGTTCCGCGAGTGCATGGCCAAGTACGGCACCGACAAGCCCGACCTGCGCAACCCGCTGGTGATGCAGGACGTCTCCGACCACTTCCGCGGCGGCGGCTTTGGCCTGTTCGCGCGCATCCTGGAAGACGCCAAGAACGCTGTCTGGGCGATCCCGGCGCCGACCGGCGGCAGCCGCGCCTTCTGCGACCGCATGAACAGTTGGGCGCAGGGCGAGGGCCAAGCGGGCCTGGGCTACATCTTCTGGAGCGAGGACCAGGGCGGCTGGGGCGGCCCGATCGCCAAGAACCTCGGCCCTGAAAAGACCGACGCGGTGATGGGCCAGATGGGACTAAGGCAGGGCGACGCCTGCTTCTTCGCCGCCGGCGACCCCAAGGTGTTCGCCAAGTTCGCCGGGACCGCTCGCACCAAGGTCGGAACCGACCTGAAGCTGGTGGACGAGGACCGTTTCGAATTCGTCTGGATCGTCGACTTCCCGATGTTCGAGATGAACGAAGAGACCAACCACGTCGACTTCAGCCACAACCCGTTCTCGATGCCGCAGGGCGAACTGGAGGCCCTGAACACCAAGGACCCGCTCGACGTCCTGGCCTATCAGTACGACATCGTCTGCAACGGCTATGAGCTGTGCTCGGGCGCGATCCGGAACCATCTGCCGGAGATCATGATCAAGGCCTTCTCCATCGCCGGCTACGACCAGTCGGTGGTCGAGGAACAGTTCGGCGGCATGTTGAACGCCTTCCGCCATGGCGCGCCGCCGCACGGCGGCTTGGCCCCTGGCATCGACCGCATCGTCATGCTGCTGGCCGGCGAGACAGCGATCCGCGAGGTCATCGCCTTCCCGCTGAACCAGCAGGGGCAGGACCTGATGATGAATGCGCCGTCAGAAGTCTCGGACAAGCAGCTGAAAGAGCTGAGTATCCGCCTCGCGCCGCCGATCAAGGCCTAGGGCGGCGGCCCTGGGCGGTCAGTACCGCTCGGGATCCACGAGGTAGTGACCCCCATAGGGCGGTGAAGGTGGCGCGGGGGGCGCCGGCGGAGCCGGAGGCGCCGGCGGCCCAGAAATGTGCATCCATCGGGACGCGCCCTGGCGGATGATCGCGCGCACGCTGATCCCGCTGCACGGCTTGACGGTCAGCCCCCTGGGGAGGCGCGTCTTGGCGTCGCCGCAGGCTTCGTCCACCTGGTCCTGGGTCAGGCCGCGCGCCCGCGACAGGTCGACGCCTTCGATCACCGCATGATGCAGGCCGGCGTCCTTGAAATCCGCGTCGTCGAAGCTGCTGCCAGTCAGCACCGCCATGTTGAGGTCGGCGGAATGGAAGTTCGCCCTGTCGAACCGGCCGTTCACCAGGACCGCGCCCTCCATGGAGGCGTCATGAAAGATGGCGCCGCGGGCGTCGGCGTGGGTCAGGTTGGCGCCCTGCAGCTCGGTCGAGCGGAAGACCGCCTTGGTCAGGATCGTCTTGATGAACATCGCGCCGACCGCCGAGGCGTCGCTCAGGTCCACCTCGGTCATGTTCGCGCCGCTGAACTGGCCGCCCTTGGCCTCGGTGGAGCGCATGCGGGTGTGCTGCATGATGGCGTTGGTGAAGATGGTGCCCAGGATCTGGGCATCGGTCAGGTCGGCGCGCGACAGGTCCGCGCCGGTGAAGTTGGACCCCAGGAACTGCGCCTCTCGAAGGTCCGACCCCACCAGGGTCGCGCCGGAAAAGTTCGCCCCCATGAAGTGGGCGCCCGACAGCCGGCGGCCGGAAAGCTCGCACTTGGGACAGGCGCCGCCAAAGCCGGTGGAGCGGTTCACTTCCTTGTCGCCGCCGGCGGCCGCGGCTCGGGCGGACACCGGAGCGGCGAGCATCGCGGCGGTCAGGGCGATCAGGGCGGAGGCGAAGAGCTTGGTCACGCGGCTGGGCAGTCCTTGGCTTTACGCCTTTCCATCTGCACTTGGATGGGCCGCCGCACCACTTAATTCGCGGTAATTCTTAAGGGCTTAAGCGCAAACGCCTGCGTCTTAAGTCCAAAAATCAGGCTCCCAGATCCTCGCCAAGACGCCCCGCGCGCATCCCGCAGGTCTCGCAGATCAGGGCGGCGCCTTTGCGCACCACGGCCATATCGCCGCAGGCGGCGCAGACGTCGGCGGCTTCCGGGCGAATGGGGCCGCCCGTGCGGTTGGCGCCGGGCAGGAAGACCAGGTTGTCGGGCGCGACGCCTCGCGAGAAGCCTTTGGAGATGAACCGCGACGCTGGTTGGGGCGCATCCGGCTCCACGCCGTCGGCGCCCGCCCGGCCCAGCCCGTCGGCATTGAGTTCGCCCGGGTCGACGTTGGAGAGGTCATGGCGGCCCAGGTAGGAGACGCCCAGCTCGCGGAACAGGTAGTCGAGGATCGAGGTCGCCGACTTCACCGTGTCGTTGCCGGTGACCGGGCCGGCCGGCTCGAAGCGGGTGAAGACGAAGGCGTCCACGAACTCGTCCAGCGGCACGCCATATTGCAGGCCGATGGAGATCGCGACGGCGAAGTTGTTGATCAGCGAGCGGAAGGCGGCGCCTTCCTTGTGCATGTCGATGAAGATCTCGCCGAGTTCGCCGTCGTCGTACTCGCCGGTATGCAGATAGACCTTGTGGCCGCCGACCGAGGCCTTCTGGATGTAACCCTTGCGCCGGTCGGGCAGTTTGCGGCGGATGCGGTCGCGCTCGACCAGCCGCTCGACGATCCGTTCGGAGACCCGTTCCTCCGGCTCCGGCGGCCGCGCGGTCCGCGCTTCCGTGACGGCGGGTAGATCCAGGGTGAGGTCGGCGGGGGCGGCGGCGCGGCGGATGTGGATCGGGCCGGTGGCCTCGCGCAGTTCGCGCAGCACCTCGTCAGGCGTCGCCGTCCAAGGGAGCTCGATCTCGGCGACCCTGGGAAAGGCCATCGCCAGCTCCAGGGCCTGGGCCATGGCGCGCGCCGGCGCTTCGCCCAGGGCTTGGGCGGTGCGGAAGACGTCGCGGGCGATGGGCGTCAGGAACTCCGCCTCGGCCAGGCTGTCGGCGCCCAGGGCGTAGTCCGCGGCGGCGGCGACGTCGGCGCTGGCAAAGCCCAATAGCGCCAGGAGGTCGAACTGCGGATCCGCCAATTGCTCGGCGCTCACGCCCATCACGTCGCGCAGGAAGCCCTCGCCGATCACCGCCGGCGCAAACGCGTCCGGCAGGCGGCCCACCAGGGGTAGGACGGCCTCGACGGCGGCGATCTCGTGGTCGGTGAAGCCGCGCGTCAGCAGGGCTGAGTGGTTGATGCCCGGCGCGTCGGCGAGATCGGCGCGGCCGAGCAGCAGGGCATGCGCCTCGGCGGCTTCGACACCGGCCAGGGCGAGGCCCCGCACCGCCGCCTCGCTCAGCACCCGCACCGGCTCGCCGTCGGTGGTCTCCGCCAAGGTCAGCGGCCCGCTCCAGGGTTCGCCGGAGAGCCGGCCGCCGCCCAACCGCAGCTCCAGCTCCGGATCGCGGAACGCCGCAAGGCCGGCGCCGCTCCCTGCGACCGCGCGGCCGGCGGCCAGGTAGAGCTCCCGCGCCGTCTCGCGCGCCGCGTCGCTGTCGTAGTCGAGGCCGTGGGCGACAAGCCATTCACCCAACCCGGCCAGGCCGATGGCCGCCTCGCCATCGCCGGCCGCGGCCAGCGCGCCGGCCAGCAGCCCCACGGCGGCCTCGAAGGCGTCGATGTCGAAGCCCTCGTCAGACCAGAAGCCCATCAGGTTGACGCCGCCCCGCCAGGCGCCGGCCGCCGCCGCGATCCGTTCGGCGGCGCCCCGGCCCTGCGCCATCACCACCGCCCCGGTCGCCCAGACGGCGCGCGCCAAGCCCTCATCCGGCGGGCCGACGACGACCAGCCGAACGCCGGAGTCCGCCGGGTTGGCGATCTCCATCACCCATGCGCCCTCGCCGGCGCGCGACAGGGCGATGGCGTCCAGGATCATGGCGTCGGAGGCTCCCGCCGCCCGCGCGGCTTCGGCGGCGCGGCCCAGGCTGGGGTTGGCGGCGGGGTCGGCGCAGGCCTGCGCGTCGCCCTCGCAACGGGCGATGGCGTCCATCACCGCCTGCATCCGCCGGCCAAGCTCGATCGCGCAGGTCTCGGCCGCGATTCGGCCGCGGTGCGCCGCCACGGCCTGGGCGACGTGCGCCGACCCGGCCTCGGCCACGCCCACCGACTTGACGGCAGGGGCGCGGGCCAAGGCGATGGCGCCGGCCAGCAGGGCTTCGGTGAGGTCGTCGCGGAAACGGGTGCGGGCGCGCACGTCCTTGATCAGGCCGCTCGCCTGGGCCCGGGCGGTGAGCTCTTCCACACGGTCGGCGATAGCTGCAGGAAGATCCGTCGCGCCGTCCGCCCAGTCGAGCCAGGCGTCGAGCTGGGCGTTCGTCCAATGGGCCGGGGCCTGGACCTCGACGATGCGGCCGCCGCGCTCGGCGGTTCGCCCTTCGATTCTCGTCCGCGACGCTTCGCGACCCATTCGCCGACTCCCTCGTGGAAGGGTAGGGCGCTCCTGCGCGCGCGATCAATAGATGTTGTGGTCGCAGGCCCGTTCATTCCCAACATCTTGCTATGGAAAGCAAGCTGGCGCGACGCTGGACGCTCCAAATCCGCCCGCCTATAGTCCGCGCGCTTCTTGGCCCTCCCAGAGATCACCGCCCCGTGCTGAATTTCCTGAAGTCGATCTTCACCTGGTGGAACGGCGCCACCATCGGCGTGCGCTTCCATGTCGGCCGCACTGGCGTCTTCGTCGGGCAGGATGACCGCGGCAACCGCTACTACGAGGCGAAGACCAACTACGACAGCTATGATGGCCGCAAGCGCCGTTGGGTGATCTACAAGGGCTACGCCGACGCCTCGAAGGTCTCGCCCGACTGGCACGGCTGGCTGCACTATACCTTCGAAGAGCCGCCGACCGTCGCGCCCTTCGCGCTCAAAGCCTGGGAGAAGGACCACCTGCCCAACCTCACCGGCACCATCCACGCCTATCGCCCTCAGGGTTCGCTGGCTCGTGGCGGCGATCGTCAGAAGGCCACCGGCGACTACGAGGCCTGGGTTCCCAAGTAGGCGCGAATGCCGATGCCGTTCCGCTCGCTATCCACCTCGATCTTTTCCCGCGGTTCCTGGCTCGCCCTGATCTTCGCAGCATCTGCTGGCCTGGCGACGGCCCAGCCCGCGCCTCAGGCGCCAGCGACGCCCCCCGCCGCGCCCAAGGCGGCAGCCCCGGCAGAGCTTCCGCCGCCGCCCGACGTTCCGCCGCCCGAGTCCGCTCCCGCGCCGCCGGTCGCCGAGAAGGAGTCGCCTCCCGCTCCGCCGCCGGCCGAACCCAAGACCCCTGCCGCGCCGGTTCGCCGGACGCGCTACGACGTCGCCGTGCTCGAAGCCCTGGACAAGGTCACCGCGGAGAGCTTGCGCTTCGAGGCGCCCGTGGGTCACCCGGTCCGCTACAAGACCCTGGTGTTCACGGTGAAGGCCTGCGAGCGCTCGGCGGCCGATGAATCGATCGACGACTCCATCGCCTATCTCACCGTCGACTCCCAGCCGCGCCCGGAGGCCGGCAAGCCGGCGCTGGCGCCACGTCAGGCCTTCAAGGGCTGGATGTACGCTTCATCGCCCAGCCTGCACCCACTGGAGCACCCGGTCTACGACGCCTGGCTGATCACCTGCAGAGCCGCCGCGCCGCCGAGCGCGCCAGCGCCGTCCACCCCGCCGCCGGCCCGCTGAAACTCAGCCTCCGCCGAAAGCGCCAGCGCCAGGCGGCGATGGTAGTCCAGTCGCGAGATCTCCACCGCGCCGAACTGCGACAGGTGTTGGGTCATGAACTGGGCGTCGAGCAGCCGATAACCCCCGGCGATCAGGCGCGCCATCAGATGGACCAGCGCCACCTTGGAAGCGTCGCGGACCCGGGAGAACATGCTCTCGCCGAAGAAAACGCCGCCCAGCGACACGCCATAGAGTCCGCCGGCGAGCCGCCCATCCCGCCAGCATTCCACGCTGTGGGCAAAGCCCCGCTCATGGAGGCTAACGTAGAGATCCTCGATGGGATGGTTGATCCAGGTCTCGGTTCGCCCGGGGCCGGCCGCGGCGCAGGCCTGCACCACGGTGCGGAAGCAACTGTCGATGCGGATCTCGAACGGCTCCTGGCGCACCGTGCGCGCCAGCCGGCGTGAGACGTGGAAGCCGTCCAGCGGGATGACGCCCCGCCGCTCCGGGTCGATCAGGAAGACGCGGTCGTCCTCCCGCGCGTCGGCCATCGGGAAGACGCCGCGCGCGTAGCAGGACAGAAGATCACGGGCGTCGAACTGCGCCATGCGGGGATCGTACAGCGGTTTTCGTCGACGCGTAGAGGCCGGACTCTGACGAGGGGGCGCGACCACGCGCATTGACTTGGGCGGATCAGCCCGCGGCGGCCTGCGCTTTCATCCAGTTTTCCAGCCAGTGGATATTGTAGTCGCCGGTCAGGATATCCGGCTGGGCCAGCAGCTCCTGGAACAGCGGGATGTTGGTGTCGATGCCGGCCACCACCAACTCGCCCAGGCAGCGGTTCAGCCGAGCGATGCACTCGGCCCGATCGCGCCCGTGGACGATCAGCTTGCCGATCAGACTGTCGTAGTAGGGCGGGATCGTATAGCCGGCGAACAGCGCGCTATCCAGGCGCACGCCGAGGCCCCCCGGCGCATGGAAATCGGTGACCATGCCGGGCGACGGCGCGAAGGTCTTGGGGTTCTCCGCGTTGATCCGGCACTCGATGGCGTGGCCTTCGAACACCACATCCTGTTGGGCGAACGACAGCGGCAGGCCGGCGGCGATGCGGATCTGCTCGCGCACCAGGTCGATGCCGGTGATCGCCTCGGTGACCGGATGCTCCACCTGCAGGCGGGTGTTCATCTCGATGAAGAAGAACTCGCCGTTCTCGTAAAGGAACTCGATGGTGCCGACGCCCAGGTAGCCGATGGCCTTGATCGCATCGACGACCACCTTGCCGATCCGGGCGCGGGTGGCGGCGTCGATGGCCGGCGAGGGGGCTTCCTCGAGCACCTTCTGGTGGCGGCGCTGCAGGGAGCAGTCCCGTTCGCCCAGGTGGCAGACGTTGCCGAAGCTGTCGGCGATCACCTGCAGCTCGATGTGCCGCGGCGTCTGGAGATAGCGCTCCATATAGACCGCGTCGTCACCGAACGCCGCCTTGGCCTCCGAGCGCGCCGTGGAGACCGCCTCGTAGAGGTCGTCCTGCGTCTGGGCGACCTTCATGCCGCGCCCACCGCCGCCGGCCGCCGCCTTGATCAGGACCGGAAAACCGATCTCCTTGGCCGCCGCGAAGGCTTCTTCCTCCGTGGTCACCGCGCCGTCGGAGCCGGGCACAACCGGGATGCCGGCGGCCTTCACCGCCTGCTTGGCGGTGATCTTGTCGCCCATCATCCGGATATGCTCGGGCTTGGGGCCGATGAAGGTGAAACCGTGGGCGTTGGCGATCTCGGCGAACCGGGCGTTTTCCGAAAGAAATCCGTAGCCTGGATGGATCGCCTGAGCCCCGGTGATCTCCGCCGCGGCGATGATCGAGGGGATATTCAGGTAGCTCTTGGCCGCCGCCGGCGGCCCGATGCAGACGCTCTCGTCGGCGAGCCGCACCCACATGGCGCCGCTGTCGGCCTCGGAGTGCACGGCGACGGTGGAGATGCCCATCTCCTTGCACGCCCGGTGCACGCGAAGGGCGATCTCGCCGCGATTGGCGATGAGGATCTTTTCGAACATGAGCTTAGCCGATGACCGCGAGCGGCTCGCCGAACTCCACGGGCTGGCCATCCTCCACCAGGATCGCCACGATCTTGCCGGCCTTGGGCGCGGGGATCGGGTTCATGGTCTTCATGGCTTCGATGATCATCATGGTCTGGCCGGCGGTCACGGTGTCGCCCACCTTGACGAAGGGCTCGGCGCCCGGCTCCGGCTGCAGGTAGACGCTCCCGACCATCGGCGACTTCACCTCATCGCCCGCGGCGCGGGCCGGGGCGGCGGCTTCGGCGGGGGCCGCGGAAGCCGCCACGGCGGCGGCAGGGGCCGCGACCGGCGCGGGCGGCGGCGCATAGGCGACCTGCTGCGGGGCGGCGGTCAGGGTCTTGGCGACGCGGATCTTCAGGCCCGAGTGCTCGACCTCGATTTCCGAAAGGCCGGTCTCGGTCAGGATGTCGGCCAGTCTGCGCACCAGCCGCGCGTCGATGGGGTCGGCGGCGGGGGCCTTGGGAGGACTAGCCATGCAGATACCTTCGCTTCTTCTTATCAGGCTTTGCGGGCCAGGCCCGCGTTCTTACTTGGCTTTGCGGGCTAAGCCCGCGGCGGCCTCGACGGCCAGTTCATAGCTCGCCGCGCCGAAACCGGTGACAGCGCCGGTCGCGGCCAGCGAGACATAGGTCTTGCGGCGGAACGCCTCGCGGGACGCCGGGTTCGACAGGTGGCATTCGATCACCGGCACGCTCAGCGTCTTCAGCGCGTCCAGGATGGCGATGGAAGTGTGGCCGTAGGCGGCGGGGTTGATCACCAGGGCGGACGCCTCGGTGCGGGCCTCCTGGATCCAGTCGACCAGTTCGCCCTCGTGGTTGGACTGGCGGAAGACCACCATGCAGCCGAAGGCCGACGCGCGGGCCTCGCAGAGCCGCTTCACGTCGTCCAGGGTCTGATGGCCGTAAATCTCAGGCTCGCGGACGCCCAGGAGGTTGAGATTGGGCCCGCTCAGCACATAGATCGGTTTCGACATTCGGCTCCGCCGTCGATTCCGCCGTCTTGTACCGGTCAGGCGCGAGGGTCACAAGCTTGGTGGATTTTGAGAGCGGCGCATGAACCTGACCATCAACGGCGAACCCCGGACCTTCGAGGGGCTGACCGACATCCTGGCGCTGGTCTCCGCCCTGGGCCTCGATGGGCGCAAGGTGGCGATCGAGCGCAATCTGGAGATCGTGCCGCGCTCGGCCTATCTGAAGACCGCGCTCGCCGACGGCGACCGGATCGAGATCGTGCATTTCATTGGAGGCGGCTGACATGGACGGGTCTGTCCACGCGGAAGACACCTTGGCCAAAGATACCTGGACGGTCGCGGGCCGCACCTTCCGCTCGCGGCTGATCGTCGGGACCGGCAAGTACAAGGACTATGCGCAAAACGCCGCCGCCGCCGAGGCCGCGGGCGCCGAGATCGTCACCGTGGCGCTGCGCCGGGTGAACCTGTCGGACCCCAGCCAGCCGATGCTGGTGGACCATGTGAAGCCCGACCGCTTCACCTTCCTGCCGAACACCGCCGGCTGCTTCACGGGCGAGGACGCGGTGCGCACCCTGCGCCTGGCGCGGGAGGCCGGCGGCTGGGACCTGGTGAAGCTGGAGGTGCTGTCCAACACCAAGCACCTGCTGCCGGACATGGAGGAGACCCTGCGGGCGCTGAAGCTACTGATCGCCGACGGCTTCCAGGTGATGGTCTATTGTTCGGACGATCCGGTCTATGCGCTGAAGCTGGAGGAGGCGGGCGCCGCGGCGATCATGCCGGCCGCAGCCCCCATCGGGTCCGGCCGCGGCATCCAGAATTTCCTCAACCTTGGCCTGATCATCGAGCAGGCGCGGGTGCCCGTGTTGGTGGACGCCGGCGTCGGTACGGCCTCGGACGCCGTCCTGGCCATGGAGGCGGGCTGTGATGCGGTCTTGATGAACACCGCCATCGCCGGAGCCCAGGACCCGATCCGCATGGCCGTGGCCATGAAGCACGCGGTGGTCGCCGGCCGCGAAGCCTTCCTCGCCGGACGCATTGCGAGGAAATCCTACGCCGACCCATCTTCGCCGACGACGGGGCTGATCTAACTCAAGCGCCGGACGCGAGCGCCCGCTGGATGTCGAGGTCCGGCGAGAGCCCCAGGCCCGTCAACATCTCCTCGCGTTCCGGGCCGCCCTTGGGTCGATAGGCCTCGGCGTTGCGCGCCTTGCCGCGCGCCCAGTAGCCCAGCACCTTGGCGAGGTTCTTCGGCCGCTTCAGCCAAGCCTGCGGGTCCTCCAGCATGTGGAAGCCGCGGAGCGCCGCGCGGAACAGTTCGACGTCGGAACGCACGGCGATGGCGACGCCGTCCTCCAGGAAGGCCTTGGTCACCCGGCTCTTCAGGCTGGGCCGATAGCCGGGCGTCAGCGCCTGGCGCGCGCGGCGGATGGCGCTGCGGTCGGCGTCGCGCATGACGTCGTGATAGGGCCGCAGCTCGACACCGACGCGCCGCTGATAGGCCTCCAGCCGCGCGGCGGGGTCCTCGAACATCTGCAGGGCGTCGCGCACCAGATGCGCGCTGACCGCGGCGAAAGAACAGCCGCGGCCATAGAGCGGGTTGGAGCGCACCAGGCTGTCGCCGACCGGAAAGAATCCCAGCACCGAGGCGTGGCCGCCCGGCGCCAGATCGCGCCAGCGATTGTGCAGGTCGCCCATGCCGAACACCCGGCTGATCGGCGTCGAGGTCGCCGGGTCGACCCACGGCGCAAGCCCCGGCAGGCGGGCGCAGGCCGCGTCGAACACCGCCGGATCGACGATTTTCTTGCGCAGTTCCTCCTCGACCTCCGGCACGCAGAGCGTGATCGAGAAGCAGCCGTTATCCCCGGGGAACACGCCGAACTTCAGATATTCCAGGTCCCCGGTGACCGGAGCCTTGGTGCGCTCGGGCTCGGGCACGCCAGGCTGCAGGCGATAATGACGGGTGAAGTAGAGGATCCCGCAGTCCTCGAATTCCTCCAGGATCGTCGCGCCGGCGTCGCGGAGCTGTTCGATCGCCGCCGACGTGCGCCCGGCGGCATCCACCACGAGGTCGGCGGTCAGCTCCTGGCGGCCAGCATCGTCCTCCAGGACGACGCCGGTGACGGTGGGGACCGCGCCGGGCGCGACCAGCAGTTCCTTGACGAAGGAATTCGAGCGGATGGTGACGTTGGGCTGCCGCTCCACATAGCGGCGCATGACCAGTTCCAGGGTGGTGCGGCGGCTGGTCAGGACGGCCAGATCGTTGTCCACCGGCTGGACGGTGTAGTTGCGCTTGTGGATGTCGGTGAGGCCGCCTTCGAAACCGAGGTCGCGGCAGCCGGCGGCCAGCAGGTCGACCAGCAGTTGCGGATGCTCGTCGCGGATCAGCAGGCGCAGACGAGCGAGGAAGGCGTGGCTGTGGCGCAGATGGCCGACGCCGCGGCGGGTCCAGCTATCGAAAGCCTCGTCGGGTCCGCCCTCCGGCGGCGGCGGATCGCGCTCCAGCAGGGTGACGGTGCGTCCGGTGGGCGCCAGCGCCAGCGCCGTCCAAAGCCCCGCCATTCCGGCGCCTATGACCAGTACGCGTTCCGACATCGCATCCGCTCCCCGGCCGCCCGCGCGCCAGTTGGCTCAAAGGATACGCCAAACTCGCGCTGCCCATAGGTCAACGCGCTTGAGCTCAAGGCCAAGCGAGCCCCTAGCTCTGGGTGGTGTCCGGCGCGGGCTTGGCGCGCTGGGCGGCGATGGCGGCGCGCAGGGCGGGAAGGTCGGCGCCGGGAATCATCGTGTCGCCGACGATGAAGGCCGGGGTGCCGTCGATCTTCAGCGCTTCGGCCAGGGCGTGGGCGTCGAGAATCTGGCGCTCGATCAGCGGATGTTCGGCGTCCTTGCGCGCCGTGGCCGGATCGACGCCCAGTGCGGCGAGGTGGCGGTCCAGCGCGGCGTCATCCAGCGCCTTTTCGCTCATCAGCGCCTGATAGAGCTGGACGCCCTTCGCCTTGGCCTCGCGGGTCAGGGCGACCTTGGCGGCGGTGTCGGAGACCTCGCCGAAGATCGGGAACTCCTTGAACACGAACCGTACGCCTGGATTCTGCTGGATCAGTTTCACCACCTCCGGCGCGGCCAGTTTGCAGTAGCCGCAGCGGTAGTCGAAGAACTCCACCACCGTGATCTTGCCATTGGGATTGGCCACGAGATCGCGAGGGTCATGCTCCAGTTGACCGCGGTATTTGCCGATAGCGTCGGTGGAGGCCTTCATGGCGGCCAGCCGCTCGTTTTCCGCCAGCTTGTCGGCGGCTTCGCGGATAACCTCCGGATGGGCCATCAGATAGGCGTGCACCTTCTGGCCGAAGACGGCGTCGTCGGCCCTCTGGCAGGCGGACAGCGACGTGGCGGCGACCAGGGCGGCCAGAACACCAAGGACGGGAGCGCGGAGCGTTGAGGTCATGGCAGCCAGATAGGACGGTTCGGCGGCTTTTGCGAGACGCCTAGCGGCCCGACCCGCCGCGGCCGATGGCCTGCATCTCGTCCGGCGTCGGCTTGGAGGCCAGCACGATGTCGGTGGCGCGCCGCCACTCGGGGCTATCCTTGGGCAGGCGCTCGCGGGCGCGGATGGCGAATTCGCGCGCCTGCTGCATGTCGCCGATGGCGTAGCGGAATTCGGCGGTGGCCAGCCGCGCCATGCCCTCGTCGCCGTGCTTGTCGTAGCCTTCGGCCAGCATGCGCCAGGCCTCCGGATTGTCCTGCTCCAGGACCAACGCCTTCTTCAGCTCGACGATGCCTTCCTCGGTCTTCTTGCGGTCACCGAGCGCGATCAGCGTCTGGCCGAGATTGACATGCAGCAGGGCGGCGTCGGGCTTCAGGGCCACGGAGCGGCGCTGCGGCTGCTCGGCCTCTTCCTGGCGACCGAACTCGAACAGGATCTGGCCTTTCAGCTCCCAAAGGTACGGATTGTTCGGCTGCTCGGTCAGCAGCGCATCGACCCGCTTCAGCGCCTTGTCCGGCTCCTTGGTCTGATAGTAGGCGATCGCCCGGGCATAGCGCGCCGGATAGGACGTGTCCTTCTCGTCGTACTTGGTCAGCGCCACCTGCGGATGGAGGAAGCCCTCCAGCTTGGCCTTCATGATTTCGTGTTCGGCGACCGCGTCGGGCGGGTCCTTGTGATTGTAGTGCGGCATGGCCGCGACCCGGTTTTCCAGCGCTTCGACACGGTCCGAGAACATCGGGTGGTCGATGAAATACTTGTAGCGCCGCATCTGGGAGAACACCTCCTCATAGCGGTACTTTTCCAGGAAATCGGCCAATCCACGGCCGGAGAGACCGGCCTTTTCCAGCAAGGTGGCGCCGGCCTGGTCGGCGCGGCTTTCCTGTTCGCGGCTGTAGCCGATCTGACCCAGCGCGCCGAAGTAGGGGGCCGAGGAGATCAGGCCAGCCGCCGCGTCGCCTGAGCCGGCGATCGCCGCCAGCACGCCCAGGCCCATGGTCAGGATCATCGGCACCATGCCGGCCTTCATCTCGTCGCCGGAGCGGAAGGCGTGGCCGCCGGCCAGGTGGCCGACCTCGTGGGCCATGACGCCCTGCAGTTCGTTGGGATTGTCCGACTGCAGAATGAGCGCGGTGGTCACCATCATCACGCCGGGGCCGGCCGAGGCGTTGGGATCCTTCGAGCCGATCAGCACGATCTGGATACCCTTGGGATCGATGCCGGCTGCCGCGAAGAGCGGGGCCACGTCCTTGTGCAGGATGGCCTCGATCTCGGTGTCGCGGATCGGATAATCGCCGGGCGCGAACTGCGCCGCCGCCAGCCCCGGCCGCAACACCAGGCTGATCGCCAGCGCCGCCGCCAGGGCGATGCGGAAAACGGATCGGGCAGGAGCGGCCATGCTCAACTCTTCGACTACGCCCCTGCCCGAAGTTAGCGCGTCACCCGCGTCGCCACCAGCCTTTGCGCGGCGCGGCGGGCGGCGCGGAGATCTCCGCGGGATCGGGCTCGCGCGGCTTGGCGGCCGCCTTTGGCGCAGGCTTTGGGGCCGGTTCCGGAGCCGGCTCCGGCGCGGCCACCGCTTCGGGCGCGGCGGCCTCGACGGCGGCCGGCTTGGCCTTGGCGCGGCTGGCGCGCGGCTTCTTGCCGCTGGGCGCGGGCTCGGCGGCCGCCGGTTCAGGCATGGGCTCCGGCACCGGTTCGGGCGCGGCGAAGACCTGCGGTTCGGGCGCGGCGACCGGGGCAGCAGCCTCGGCCTGGTCGCCGGCATGATCGCCGCCACGGCCACGGCCGCGGCCGCGGCGCGGGCGCTTGGGGCGGTCCTCGGCGGGCGGCAGTTCGACCCAGACCTCCTCTTCGGAGCCGTCGGCGCGGGCCAGGGTGGTCGGTCCAACGGCCGTCGGAGCCGGCGCCACAGCCTCGGCCGCCGCGCGCGGCGCCTCGTGGCTGTCGCGGGCGCCGCCGTCGTTGGCCGGAGCGGGCGCGGTCGCCTTTTTCATGTCCTCTGACGGGTCATACCAGACGAAGGGATCGTCGCCGTAGGGTACCCAGGGACGCACCCAGGAGAAGGCGTCGGCCGGACGGCTGTCGTCGCGCATACGCCGCCCGCCCCGGCGGCCACGGCGGCGGCGGCGGCCTTCACCGCCCTCGCTGTCGTCTCGCGGACCATCAGCTGGACGGGGCGCGGCGGCGGCCTCGCGCGGTTCCCGGGGCTCGCCATCGCGGCGGCCGCGACGGCGACGGCGACGGCCACGGTGGCCTTCGCCCTCTTCGCTATCGTCGCGGTGTGGGCGTTGGTCGGAGCGGACGCGCGGCTCGTCGTCGTCGGTGTCTTCGCGCTCGAGCTCGCCTTCCAGTTCCTCGTCGTCTTCCTCGTCCTCGAAGGCCTCGTCGTCATAGCCGTCATCGACCATCGGCTCGTAGGCCGCGGTCGGCGGGGCAACGACCGCATGATCGGCCCGCTGCTCCATCGAGGTGCGCTCGATGAGGCAATCGGCGTGCGCCATGTCGTCGTCCACCACCACGGTGACGAACAGGCCCAGCGTCTGCTGCAGCCGCGCCAGGTGAGCCCGCTTCTCGTTGAGGATGTAGAGGCCGACCGCGCGGGGCGTCTTGAGCGTCGCCTCGCCGCCGCCCTTCAGGGCCTCGAGCTCCAGGGTCCGCAGGGCCGCCAGCGCGCTCGATTCCACCGAGCGGACGCGGCCGGTGCCGCCGCAGTGTTCGCAGACGTGGGTGGTGCCTTCCAGCACGCCGCTGCGGCGGCGCTGGCGGCTGATCTCCATCAGGCCGAAGGCGCTGATCTTGCCCATCTGCACGCGGGCGCGGTCGTCCTTCAGGCAGTCCTTCAGCTTCTTCTCGACCGCCCGGTTGTTCTTCGACTCGTCCATGTCGATGAAGTCGATGACGATCAGCCCGGCGAGGTCGCGTAGGCGAAGCTGCCGGGCGGCTTCCTCGGCCGCCTCCATGTTGGTCTTCAGCGCTGTGGCTTCGATGTTCCGCTCGCGGGTCGACTTGCCGGAATTCACGTCGATGGCGACCAAGGCCTCGGTCTGGTTGATCACCAGATAGCCGCCCGAGCGCAGGGGCACGACCGGCGAGTAGATCTGAGAGAGGTGGTCCTCGACCCGGTGCTTGACGAACAGCGGCGTCGGCTCGGTGTAGAGCTGCACCTTCTTGGCCTGACTGGGCATCAGCATGCGCATGAAGTCGCGCGCTTCCTTGAAGCCGGCGCCGCCCTCCACGAACACGCCGTCGATGTCCTTGTCATAGAGGTCGCGGATCGCCCGCTTCACGAGGTCCTCTTCCTCGTAGATCAAGGCCGGCGCGATGGAATGCAGCGTCGTCTCGCGGATGTTTTCCCACAGGCGCAGCAGGTAGTCGTAGTCGCGCTTCAGCTCCGCCTTGGTGCGTTTGGCGCCGGCGGTGCGGACGATCAAGCCCATGCCCTGCGGCACGTCCAGGCTCTGGACGATGCCCTTCAGGCGACGGCGGTCGGTGGCGGTCTCGATCTTCCGCGAGATGCCGCCCCCTCTTGCCGTATTGGGCATCAACACGCCGTAGCGGCCGGCCAGCGAAAGGTAGGTGGTCAGCGCCGCGCCCTTGTTGCCGCGCTCTTCCTTGACGACCTGCACCAGCATGATCTGCCGGCGGCGGATCACTTCCTGGATCTTGTACTTGCGCATCAGCCGGCGACGGCGGCGCGCGACCTCTTCCTCCATGACGTCGTCTTCGTCGTCGGAGACGGAATCGGCGTCCTCGTCGGCGTCTTCGCTGTCCGCCTCGGCCTCACCGGTGGAACGGCCCCTGCGGCCCCGCGGCTCGTGGTGGTCGTCCTCTTCCTCGGCTTCCTCGCGCATCAGCGCTTCGCGGTCGGCGACCGGGATCTGGTAGTAGTCGGGGTGGATTTCGTTGAAGGCCAGGAAGCCGTGGCGGTTGCCGCCATACTCGATGAAGGCCGCCTGCAGCGACGGCTCAACGCGCGTCACCTTGGCGAGATAGATGTTCCCTCTGAGCTGCTTTCGATTGGAACTTTCGAAGTCGAACTCTTCAACGCGGGTTCCGTCGACCACCACCACGCGCGTCTCTTCGGCGTGGGCGGCGTCGATCAACATATTCTTGGACATTGCAATTATCTCCGCGGCGCGCGGTGGACTCTGAGTCCGAGGACTCCGGGGCCAGGGGCAGCCGGCTATTGGTGAGACGGGCGCGCGCGCCGACCCGGTAGGCGCGGGGGGCGTCTCCGGGGGCGTAAAGCCGGTATGTGGCGTGAGCAGCGCTGCCCATCGTGTGTGTTCCTAGGCGCGCCGGGTGGCGCGGATCGGATTGGTGCGTCGGTCGCCGGGAATCGGCCAGCTGACGCGAGCTTTCGGTTCGCGCGACCCTTCGCCCCGCACAACGCGAGAGGCGGCTTGGCGCGCGGCGGGACATTGCAACACTGGAGTACAAAAGGCAAAGCCGAAGCGATAGGCCGCACCCGACAAGACCTCGTTAACCATTTGTCCACGCGGCTCACGCGTATATGCCTCTTAGGTCGACGGTTTTCCATGCCGCCGGAGATGTGAGCGAATGCGGGTTGGGGCAGGGGTCTTAGTGCGGAACCGGGGGCGTGTGGCGATGGCCGCGGCGCTTTTGGCTGGCGCGCTGGGCCTGGCGGTGGCCATGGCCTCCCACGCCGCCGGCGCGCTTGGCGGTCTTCTGAAGGTGCGGCTGGGCGGCGACGCGCAGCAGACGCGCCTGGTGCTCGATCTCGATCAGGCCGCCAGCGGCAAGCTGGTGTCCGACGGCGCCTCCGATGGCCACGCGATCCTGCTACTGCCCAGCGTTTCGGCCACCGGCGGGCTGCAGGGCGCGGGCCAGGGCCTGGTGAAGGCTTGGGCGATCGAACAGACCTCGGGCGGCGCGCGCCTGCAACTGGACCTCGCGCCGGACGCCCGGATCAAAGGGCGCTTCCTGCTGCCGCCCGCCGACGGCATCGACCACTACCGCTATGTGGTGGACGTGACCTCCCAGCCAGGCGCGGTGCGGCTGACCGGCGCCAGGGCGTCGGTCGCGACCCCCGTCGCGCTCAGGCTGCGCCCGCAGATCGCGCCGGCCCAGACCCTGCCGGTCTCGCTGAAGAAGGTGATCGTTATCGACCCCGGCCACGGCGGCCACGACCCCGGCGCCATCGGCGCTGAGGGCTTCGAAAAGGACGTCAACCTGGCCGCGGCGCTGGCGCTGAAGGCGCGGCTGGAACGCTCGCCACGCTACCGCGTGGTGATGACCCGCGACGACGACACCTATGTGCCGCTGGACGAGCGGGTGCGGATCGCCCAGCGCGCCGGCGCCGACCTGTTCATCTCGCTGCATTCCGACAGCGGCGGCGATCCCAGCGTGCGCGGGGCCAGCGTCTACACCCTCTCCGACAAGGCCTCGAACCGCGCCACCCGCTTCGTCAAGCGCGACGATTGGTTCATGAAGGCGAGCCTGACGGGCGACCGCGGCGTCAGCGACATCCTGTTCGACCTGACCCAGCGGGCCACCAAGAACCGCTCGGCCGCCTTCGCCAACACGCTGGTCAGCCATATCGACGGCAAGGCGCCCTTGCTGCGCCGCAGCCAGCGAGACGCAGGCTTCATGGTGTTGCTGGCCCCCGACGTTCCGGCCGTGCTGCTGGAGATGGGCTTCGTCACCAACCCCGAGGATGAGCAGTTCCTGCGCGATCCCAGCCAGCGCAAGCGGCTGATGAACGCGGTGGGCGATTCCATCGACGACTACTTCGCCGAGGCGACCCGCTTGGCCTCGCGCTAGTAGATCAACCCTTCGTCGGCTTGTTGCGGGCGCGTTCGGCCTTCAACAGTTCGGTCAGGTCGCCGATCGCTTCGGTGAGCGCCAACACCTCCTTCTCACGCAAGGCGTCGATCTTCTGGTGCAGGAGCTCGATCTCCAGCTCCGCCTTGATGTTGATCCGGTGGTCCTCTTCCGCCTCCTTGCGGTCGATATCCTGCTGGCGGTTCTGGCTCATCATGATGAAGGGCGCGGCGTAGGCGGCCTGGAACGACAGCGCCAGGTTCAGCAGGATGAAGGGATAAGGGTCCCACTTCTGCACATAGGCCGTGACGTTCAGCACGATCCAGATGACGAGGATCGTGGTCTGGATGATGATGAACTTCCACGAGCCCATGTTGCCGGCGACCCAGTCGGCGACGATCTGCCCAACGGTCAGGTCCTCTGGCGCCTTGATGCCGGCGTTCTGGGCCCGAAGGTTGCGGCGAAGGAACCGCAGCTGCACCAATAGCTGGTGCTCAGCGTCCTTCAGGTCGTGCTTCAGATCGTCCACCACGGTCATGCTTCTGGTCTCCGGTCGGCCGTACTGCGGAAGGTTCAAGATCGCTGGATTCGTGATGGGACGATGCGCCAAACCGTCATGGCGCGGCGTGCGCCTGCGATCGTGCCCGGCGAAGCTTGCGTCACGCGGCCGCTGGCCGCAAGCCGGCCCCGCGTCCTTGCGCCCGTTGGCGCCGCATCCGAAGCCGGTTAGACCGACGATCATGGGGCGGGGCGCCTCTGGAGGCCATTAGTCCGTTGGATTTTCCCCGCGAGAGATGGGTCGCGATCGCCGGCGTCGTGGTGTTGAGCCTGATCGCCGTGGCGGGCTTCGCGGTGGCGATCTGGGCGGCCTGGCTGTTCCACGACATGCCCGACGCCAGCGACCTGGCCGACTACCACCCGCCGACGGCGACGCGCGCCTACGCCTGGGATGGCACCCTGATCGGCGAATTCTCACGCGAGCGGCGCATCTTCGTGCCGTACGACAACATCCCGCCGCAGCTCGCCCAGGCGTTCCTGGCGGCGGAGGATCGCAACTTCTTCCGCCATTCCGGCCTCGACTACACCGGCATCATCCGCGCCAGCATCAAGGACGTCGTCAACATCGCCCAGGGCCGGCGGTTGGAAAGCGGCTCGACCATCACTCAGCAGGTGGCCAAGAACATCCTGCTCACCAACGACGCCACCATCGGCCGCAAGCTGAAGGAGGCGATGATCGCCCAGCAACTGGAGGGCACGCTTTCCAAGGAGCGGATCCTCGAGCTCTATCTGAACGAGATCTGGCTGGGCTACCGCTCCTATGGCGTCGGCGCGGCGGCCTACAACTATTTCGGCAAGTCGATCACCGATCTGGACCTGGCCGAGTGCGCCTACCTGGCCTCCCTGCCCAAGGGGCCGGACAACTATCATCCGATCCGCCGCAAGAAGCAGGCGATGGAGCGGCGCAACTGGGTGCTGGACCAGATGGCCGAGGCCGGTTGGGCGACCCGCGCCCAGGTGGACGCCGCCAAGCGCGAGGACCTGGTGGTCCAGCCGGAGCCGACGCGGGCCAAGTACCGCGACGCCGACTACTTCGTGGAGGAGGTCCGCCGCCGCGGACTCGCCACCCTCGGGCCAAAGCTCACCGAGGGCGGCTACTACATGCGCACCACCCTGGATCCGCGCCTGCAGAGCATCGCGCGAACGGCGCTGATGGACGGGCTGGAGCGCTATGACCGCCGCCACGGCTGGCGCGGCGCCTTCGGCCACGTCACCACGCTCGCGGGCTGGGAAGCCGTCGCCAAGAAAGCGGTCACCCCCGCCGAGCGGCGCACCTGGCTGCAGGCGGTGGTCACCGATGTGGCCGGCGGGACGGTGCATGTGAAGACGGTGGACGGCCAGACCGGGACGCTGGTCGCCGACGACGTCGCCTGGGCGCGCCATGGACGCGGCATCGGCACCGGCGACCTGGTGTTCGTCGCCCCCAACGACAAGGGCGCAGGCTTCCTGCTGAAGCAGGTTCCCGCGGTGAACGGCGCGCTGGTGGCCATGGACCCCAACTCGGGCCGGGTGCTGGCGATGGTCGGCGGCTATTCCTTTTCGCTTTCCAGCTTCAACCGGGCGACCCAGGCGATGCGCCAGCCGGGTTCGGCCTTCAAGCCGATCGTCTACGCAACGGCCCTGGAGAACGGCTACACGCCGGCCAGCATCATCGTGGACGGCCCGATCTCGCTGCCGGGCGGCAACGGCAAGATTTGGTCGCCGGGCAACTATGAGCACGAGTACCTGGGCCCCTTGCCCCTGCGCAGAGGCCTGGAGCTCTCCCTGAACGCCATGACCGTGCGCCTCGCCCAGGGCGTCGGCATGCCGAAGATCAGCGCCTCGGCCATCCGGCTGGGCGTGGTGACCAAGATGGAGAACGTGCTGTCGATGGCGCTGGGCGCCGGCGAGACCACGGTCTTTCGCCTGACCGGCGCCTACGCCGCCTTCGTCAACGGCGGCCACAAGGTGGAGCCGCACCTGATCGAGTTGGTGCAGGACCGCGAGGGCAAGACCATTTTCCGCGCCGACACCCGCGACTGCGACCGCTGCGACGCGGGCTTCAGCGGCGACGAGAGCCCGCGCATTCCGGTGGCCGGCGCGCAGGTCTGGGACCCGATCACCGCCTACCAGATCACCTCGATGCTGCAGGGCGTGGTGCAACGCGGCACCGCCGCGGCGGCCAGCGTGCTGGGCCGCCCCACCGCCGGCAAGACGGGAACCACCCAGGACTTCCGCTCCGCCTGGTTCGTCGGCTTCACGCCGCACATCGTGGTCGGGACCTATATCGGCTTCGACGACAACCGGAGCCTGGGTGAGGGCGAGCAGGGCGCGCGCGCGGCTCTGCCGACCTTCATCGACTTCATGCAGCAGGCGAACAAGTACTTCCCGCCCGACGACTTCAAGGCGCCGTCCGGCGCCCGCTTCGCCATGGTCAACGGCATTCGCGAGGCCTTCAAGCCGGGCACCGAGCCCAAGGTCACTGACGACGAACTGACCGGGCCGCAACCCTATGACACGGTCTTCAAGAACGGCCTGACCGGCGCGCCCAACGCCGCGGCGGTCCTGAATCCACCGCCAGTCCCGGTAAAGCCGCCAGCGAAGAAGGACGACGTCAGCGGCTTGTATGATTGACGTCCCCGGCCTATCTGGCGCGTCCGCTATCTGGAGAGTCCCATGAGATTGGATGTCGAGGCCGCCAAGGCCGACATCGAGCAGTCGGTCGAACTGCTCAGGAGGCGTCTTTGACTGGGAGCCTGCGCTCCGCAAGCTCGACGAGCTGAACGCCCGGGTCGAGGACCCGACCCTTTGGGACCATGCCGAGGCCGCGCAGGCCCTGATGCGCGAACGCACGCGGCTCGCCAGTTCGGTGGAGGCGGTGAAGTCGCTGGAACGCGACCTGGCCGACGCCATCGGCTACGCCGAGATGGCCGACGAAGAGGGCGACGAAGCCTCCCTCGAAGAGGCGCGTCAGCAGCTCAAGGGCATCAAGGAGCGCGCCGGCCGCGCCGAGCTGGAGGCGCTGCTCTCCGGCGAAGCCGATGGCAATGACGCCTTCGTGGAAATCAACTCCGGCGCCGGCGGCACCGAGTCCTGCGACTGGGCCGGCATGCTGCTGCGCATGTACACCCGCTGGGCCAACGCCCACGGCATGGAGGTCGACTTCCTGGAAGAGACCTCCGGCGACCAGGCCGGCATCAAGTCGGCGACGCTGCAGATCAAGGGCGCCAACGCCTACGGCTGGCTGAAGACCGAGGCCGGCGTGCACCGCCTGGTGCGCATCTCGCCCTTCGACGCCGCCGCCAAGCGGCACACCAGCTTCGCTTCTGTGTGGGTCTATCCGGTGGTGGACGACAACATCGTCATCGACATCAACCCGGCCGACGTGCGCACCGACACCTATCGGGCGTCCGGCGCCGGCGGCCAGCATATTAACAAGACCGACAGCGCCGTGCGCCTGACGCACATCCCGACCGGCATCGCGGTCGCCTGCCAGGCCGGCCGTTCGCAGCACCAGAACCGGGAGGAGGCCTGGAAGATGCTGCGCGCCCGTCTCTACGAGGCCGAGCTGCAGAAGCGGGAGGCCGACAAGCAGGCGCTGGAAGACCAGAAGACCGACATCGGCTGGGGCCACCAGATCCGCAGCTACGTCCTGCAGCCCTATCAGATGGTCAAGGACCTGCGGACCGAGGTGGAGACCTCCGACAGCCAGGGAGTCCTCGACGGCGACCTCGATCCGTTCATGGGCGCGGCGCTCGCCCAGAGGGTGGGCGTGACGCGGGAGAAGGCGGAGTAGCTATTCCGCCGCTTCCGCGACGAGGCTGAGCTGTTCCGAGACGGCGGGAACCAGCTTGATGCTGCGGCCGGCGAAGTGGGCGCCGGCGTCAACGGCCAGCTGGGCGTGGGTGATGTCGCCATCGACGCGGGCGGTGGCGTAGAGGCGCACCGTCTTGGCGGTGATGGCGCCGGCCACCCGGCCGCGGACCTCGACGGTCTCGGCGGTGATCAGGCCATCGACCTGGCCGGTCTCGCCGACCGTCAGGTGGTTGAGCTTTAGGTCGCCGCGCACCGCGCCGTCGAGCTGCACGTCGCCTTCGCTGACCAGGTCGCCCTCCAGGCTGACATTCTCGGCGATCAGCGAGCAGGCGATGGCCTTGCGCGGCGCGTCTGGCGCGTCGGACCGCGAGGATGAGGCGGTGCTGGGCTTATTCGGCTTGCTGAACATAATCGCCTGCCTTGAGGAAACGATCGGGGTTCATGGCGCGGCCGTTGAGCCACACCTCGTAGTGCAGATGGGTGCCGGTGGAGCGCCCGGTGGAGCCCATCCCGCCCAGTCGCTGGCCCAGCGCCACGCGCTGGCCGACGACCACCGAGATCGCCGCCAGGTGGGCGTAACGGGTCTTCAGGCCGCGGCCGTGGTCGACCTCGACGGTGTTGCCATAGCCGTTGCGCACGCCGGTGAAGGAGACGACGCCCGGCGCGGTGGCGTGGATCGCCTCCATCCGCGAGCCGGAGAAGTCCTGGCCGGAATGGAAGGCCGGGCGGCCGGTGAAGGGATCGACGCGGACCCCGAAGCTCGACGACCGCTCGGCCTCCGGCGTCGGCTTGGCGAAGGGCAGGCTTTGCGCGGCCGATTCCAGGGCGTGGGCCTCGCTCATGTCGCTGGCGGCGTGCTGGATGCGCTCGGCGAAGTTCTCGTCCACGTCGAACACGGCGGCGAGCGCGCGGGGATCCTTGGTTTCGATCAGCGGGCCGCCCAGCGCGCCGCCTTGCGGCATGTAGGCGGCGGGCGTCAGGCCGGCGAGCCGGAAGGCCAGCCGCAGCCGGTCGGCGCGGCTCTTGGCGAAGCTGTCGGCGGCGTCCAGCAGTTGTTCCTGGCTGGCGGTGACGGCGGCGACGATATGGGCCGGGTCGTGGTCGCCCGAGGCCGCCACCTTGTCGATGACCGGCGTCAGAGCGGCCGCGGCGCCGGGCGCGCCCTTCATGTCGGTGAGCAGCATGGCCAGCGCCACGTGGCGCTTTTCGATGTTGGCGGCGAGCGCGGTGTTGGAGCCGCCGCCGGCGTTCAGTTCGGCCACCGCGGTATTGAGCCTGGCCTGGCGGTCGGCGATCCAGCGTTCGTACTTGGCCTGGGTGCGGGCGACCTCGCGGTCGGCGGACGAGGCCGACAGCATGTTGACCAGCATGGCGGCGCTGCAGACGCCCATCCAGAGCGCCGCGGCGCTGATCCCGGCGGCGACGATCATCTGGGTCTTGGGCGAAAGGACGTAGCCCTTCATCTCGCCGCCCGAGCGCACGTAGAGGTGCCGTTCCGGAAACAGCTCAAGCAATGAGCGACGGAGGCGCGCCAGACGTGTCATGCGGTGGCTGAAGTCCCCAACCCCTCGGAACCCCGGCGATATGCGACGAGAATTCCGGAGCGCGCAAGACGCTTTGCGTTCGCGGAACACGTTCGGTTAACGGCTCGGCGTTCGGCGGCGCTGGACCGAGGGAATTTAAGCGTCGGACCGGATTCCCTTGCGACGCCAGGTCGCGCCATGGTTCGGCCGGACATCAGAGCGCCTTGGCGGCGTCCAGCACCGCCTGGGCATGGCCGGCGACCTTCACCTTGCGCCAAATCCGCCGGATGACGCCGTCCTCGATCAGGAAAGTCGAGCGGTCGATGCCCATGTATTCGCGGCCATAGAGCTTCTTCTCGACCCAGCTTTCGAAGGCCTCGATGGTCTTGGCTTCCGGGTCGGAGCCGAGCGGCACGGTGAGGCCATACTTGTCGGTGAACCTGGCGTGGGCCTTGAGGCTGTCCTTCGAGGCGCCGACCAGGGCGACGCCCGCCTTGGCGAACTCGGCGGAGAGCGCGGTGAAGTCCTTGTTCTCGTTGGTGCAGCCTGGCGTGTCGTCCTTCGGATAGAAGTAGAGCACATAGGTCTTGCCGGCGAAGTCGGCGGACCGGATCGGCCCGCCGTTGCTTTCCATCTCCCAGGCCGGCGCCTTGGCGCCCTCGGCGATCTTGGACATCTGTCGGTCTCCTAGACGGGCTTCACCAGGACGATCTTCTTCTTGCCGGCCGCCAGCTTGACGACGCCGTCGATCAGGTCGGCGTCGGTGATGGCGCGGTTGGCGTCAGGCTCGGCCTTGTCGTTGACCCGCAGGCCGCCGCCCTGCGCCAGACGCCGGGCCTCGCCGCGCGAGCCGGCCAGGCCAGCCGCCTCGGCGAGCGCCGCCAGCATGATCCCGGCCGTCAGCTCGGCCGCCGGGACCTCGTGGGTCGGCAGGTCGTCGGAGAGCTTGCCCTGCACGAAGGCCGCCTCCGCCGCGCCGGCCGCCTTGGCGGCTTCCGCCGCGCCGTGCAGCAGGGTGGTAGCCTCGTTGGCGAGCACCTTCTTGGCGTCGTTGATGGCGGCGCCTTCCAGGACCTCCAGCCGGGCGATCTCGTCCAGCGGCAGGTCGGTGTAGAGCCGCAGGAAGCGGCCCACGTCGCCGTCCTCGGTGTTCCGCCAGAACTGCCAGTAGTCGTAGGGGCTGAGCAGGTCGGCGTTCAGCCAGACCGCGCCCTGGGCGGTCTTGCCCATCTTGGCGCCCGACGAGGTGGCCAAGAGCGGGGTGGTCAGCGCGAAGGCGGGCTTCTGGTCCACGCGGCGGATCAGCTCCACCCCGTTGAGGATATTGCCCCACTGGTCGGAGCCGCCCATCTGCAGGGTGCAGGCGTAGCGGCGGCTGAGCTCCAGGTAGTCGGTGGCCTGCATCAGCATGTAGTTGAACTCGATGAAGGTCAGCGGCTGCTCGCGGTCCAGCCGCAGCTTCACGCTATCGAACGCCAGCATGCGGTTGATGGTGAAGTGCACCCCGTAGTCGCGCAGGAACTCGATGTAGCCGAGCTTCGACAGCCACTCGTCGTTGTCGACCATGATGGCGTCCGTCGGCCCGTCGCCGAAGGTCAGGAACCTGGCGAAGGCGTGCTTCTGGCTGGCGATATTGGCCTGGATCTCGGCGTGGGTGCGCAGTTGGCGCGTCTCGTCCTTGCCGGAGGGATCGCCGACCTTGGTGGTGCCGCCGCCGACGATGACGATCGGCTTGTGGCCGGTCTGCTGCAGCCGGCGCAGCATCATGATGGTGATGAGGTTGCCCACGTGCAGCGAGGGCGCGGTGGCGTCGTAGCCGATGTAGCCGGTGACCACGCCCTTCGAGGCCGCCTCGTCCAGTTCTTCCGGGTGGGAGATCTGGTGGATGTAGCCGCGTTCCTGCATCACGCGCAGGAAGTCGGATTTGAAGGCGACGTCGGTCATGTGGCTCTCAAGCAGCGATCCGCGGGGCTCTAGCACGGCGGTTGGGGAAGTATCGAGCGGCATAGCAGGTCCTCAAGGTTGGGTGAGGGCCGGCGCTGGAGAGGGTCTGTTCGGACGAGGCGCCGGCCGGGTGGGCAGGCGCGTGGGATCGGCGGCCTGCGGCTAGGGCAGGCGGTAATAGCGGCCGGTGAGGGGCGCGGGTCCGAACATGGCGGCTGACTACGGGCGCGGCGCATGGCAGTCAAGGTTCATGCGCGTGCTGGGCTTCATGACCGGAACCTCCCTCGACGCCGTCGACATGGCGGTGCTGGAGACCGACGGCGAGACGATCTCGGCCTTTGGGCCAGCGGGAGAACGCAAGCTCTCCGACGCCACGCGGGACATCATGCTGGCGGCGACGAAGGCGGCGCTGGCCTGGCCGCGCGGGGCGCCGGAGCCGGCGATTTTCGCTGAAGCGGCCACCGCCGGGGCGGAGGAGCATTTCGCCGCCGCCGAGGAATTCCTGGCGGCCAATGGGCTGAAATGGGCCGACCTCGACCTGATCGGGATGCACGGCCAGACCGTGCTGCACGAGCGGCCGCAGGCGGGGCGCGTCGGGCGCACGGTGCAGCTGGGCGACGCAGGGCTCTTGGCGCGCAAGGCCGGCGTGCCGGTGGCCTATGACTTCCGCACGGCGGATGTGGCGGCGGGGGGCGAGGGCGCGCCGCTGGCGCCGATCTATCACCTGGCGCGATCCAAGGCGTCGGGGCTGAGCGCGCCGCTGGCGGTGCTCAATATCGGCGGCGTCGCCAACGTCACGTTCTGGTCGGGGGGCGACGAGATCGCCGCCTTCGACACTGGCCCCGGCAACGGGATGATCGACCTGATGGTGCAGGAGCGGGGCGCGGGCCGTTTCGACGACAAAGGCAGGTACGCCAGCGTGGGGCGGGTCGACGAGGGTGTGTTGGCCGGGTTGTTGGGACATCCGTATTTCAGGGCGCCGCCGCCCAAGTCGCTGGACCGGTTCGACTTCTCGCTGGAACCGCTGGAGCCTCTGGAACTGGAGGACGCGGCGGCGACCCTGGTGGCCTTCATGGCCGAGGCGGTGCGGCTGGGATTTGACATGATGGGCCAGAGCCCCACCGAGGTGATCGTCTGCGGCGGCGGGCGGCACAATCCGGAGATCATGAAGGCGCTTTCCGCGCGGCTGCCGATGCCGGTGAAGACCGCCGAGGATCATGGCTGGCGCGGGGATTCCATCGAGGCCGAGGCCTTTGCCTACCTGGCGGCGCGCACGGCCAAGGGCCTGCCGATCAGTTTCCCGAAGACGACAGGGGTCCCCGCGCCGATGGCGGGCGGGCGGATCGTGGAGCCTTAAGACTGGCGTCCTCCTCCCCTTGTGGGAGGAGGTGGGCCGCGAAGCGGGTCGGAGGTGGGGTTTCTCGGACTCTCAGCTCTTGCCCGAAACTTCGTTATCGCGCGGAGGGCGGAGCAAAACCCCACCTCCGTCAGCCTTCGGCCGCCACCTCTCCTCCCACAGGGGGAGGAGGGATTCAGCCGGTGTCGGCGCCGGCTGGTTCCCTGGGCGCCGTTGTCGGAGCCGTGAAGATCAGGGTTCCGGAGAGATTCATGTCGGCGGCGAGGCGCCGCGCGACGACCTCAAGCGGGAGGTCGTCGAAGCCGTCCGCCTCGGCGGCGATGTCGAGGCGCACGCGCAGGTCGTCCTCGAGCACCTCGTAGTCGTCGCTGTCGCCCTCCGCCTCGTTCCAGATCAGCCGGTTGAGGAGGTCGCGCACGCGACCCTTGCGGACCTCGCGCGGGGAGGGCGGCCTCAGGGTGATGGCCGCCACCTGTTCACGGCCAGCGCGCTGCTCGGCGCGCTCTTCCGCTTCCCGCGCCAAGCGGGCGGCGTCGCGCTGCAGCTTGAAGTCGAGCGCCAGGGTCATGCGCACGGCGCGGGAGGTCTTGTGGAAGGCGCCGGCCAGCGCGACCTGCACCTGCGGATCCTCCGCCTCGCGCGCCTGGACCGCCAGGTCGCGCGCCAGCATCAGGCCAAGCTCGGCGAGCTCCCCCAGGATGGCTTCAGCGCGGACCTGTTTCTCGTGGGTGACGGACATGAACAAAAAGAGAACATAACGCAAGCCGGAAGTCAAGAATTTTCGACCTGTCCTCGCTTCGCAGGGGGCGAACAATGACCGGGAGCAGACCTTCCAAATGTCGCTGTGGGGTGGGGAGCCGACGTTCTGGTCGGCGGCCTGCCTGGCTAGCTGGCGACGTCGAAGAAGCGGACGATCCGCGAGACCTGGTAGCCGAAGACAAGGAGCCAGACGACGACCTGGACGCGTTCCCGCGAGCTGACCAGGCCCACCACGCACAGCAGCGCGAGGCCCGCCTGAGCGATCGGATATTCGAGTCCGAGCGACGCGAAATGGGCTTGGCCCTTCGCCCAGGTGTCGAGGAAGTCGACCGCCAGCCAGGCAATGAGCAGCCCGAAGAACCACCGCCGGCGGGCGATGAAGTAGTCCTTGAAGCTCTGGAACGGCTTGATGTCGCTGGGGAACAGCACCGCACAGATCAAATAGACCAGGAACGCGTAGCCGAGGACGAAGGCGTAGAGCTGGAACGACCAGGTCGTGATCAGCCGCAGCCGGAACTCCCACCACCACCAGAACACGGCGTTGACGAACATGTAGGCGACCCAGCCCAGATGCAGCCACCAGAGGCGCTCGCGCCCGGGGTGCTGGATGATCCGCGCGACGCCCTGCATGAGGTGGGTCAGGGCGAGCCCGATCACCACGCCCGTCAGAACGACGACATATTCGAACATGCCCATGATGATCCCTCCCGATCGCCCATAGGATGGTTATGTCAGCTCCCGGGCAATGTCCGCAGCGGATCGAACGCGGCTCCGGACGGTGCGGCGGAGGGCGGATCCCTTCGAAGGGCGGCCTGGGCGAGCAGCGGCTTTGCCCCCTGCGGTTCAGGGTCTAGTCTTCCTCAGAGCCTAGTGGATGAGCGCTATGAGTGACGCTGTCGGCCCCGGCGATCTGGTTCTTTGCGTCAACGCGGCCCCAAACCATGCCACGGGACGGCCGGTGCCCCTCCGGGCCGGGGAAACCTACCGGGTCGTCGCGGTCATGGAATTCGCCTGCCCGTGCGGGCGTTCCGACGCCTTGCTCGATGTGAACATCGACTTTGCGTGGTGCGAGACGCGCTTTCGGCTGCTGCCAAAACCGAAAGCCCAGGCGCGGACGCGACGCGTTTCGGCGCCCAGGGAGACGGAGCCGGTTCGCTGAGCAGCCGGGTTTCAGGATTCGGCGGCGCGCTCAGCCCAGCAGCAGGTTGTCGATCAGACGGGTGGCGCCGAGGCGGGCGGCCAGCGAGGCGAGCGCCGGGCCCTCGATGCGGTCCAGTTCGCGCAGGGTGTCGGCGTCGGCGAGGCTGACGTAGTCGAGGGTGAAGCCGGCGAGGCCGTCGCGGATCGTTTGGCGCAGGGTCTCGGCGTCGCGTTCGCCGGCGTCGAAGCGGGCCTTGGCGGCGCTGAGCGCGCGATGGATGGCCGGGGCGGCGGCACGCTGTTCAGGGGTCAGGTAGCTGTTGCGGCTGGAGAGCGCCAGGCCATCGGGTTCGCGCACGGTGGGGGCGACGACCACCTGCACCGGCATATTCAGGTCGCGGACCAGTTTCCGGATCACGACGCTCTGCTGGGCGTCCTTCTGGCCGAAGTAGGCGCGGGTGGGCTGGACGATGTTGAACAGCTTGGCGACCACGGTGGCGACGCCGGCGAAGTGGCCGGGGCGCACCGCGCCTTCCAGCACCTCGGTGACACCGCCGATGATGATCGTGGCGTCGAAGCCGGGGGGGTACATCTCGGCGGGCTCCGGGGCGAAGACCAGGTCGACGCCGGCGGCTTCCAGCAGGCCGAGGTCACGGGGCAGGTCGCGGGGATAGCGGGCGAGGTCTTCGTTCGGCGCGAACTGGGTCGGGTTGACGAAGATGGTCGCCGCGGTGGCCGGGTTCTCCGCCCTGGAACGGGCGACGAGGCTGAGGTGGCCTTGATGCAGGAAACCCATGGTGGGGACGAGGCCGAGGTCGCCGACCAGCTTGGCGCGGGCCGCGCGCATCTCCGCGACCGTCGTGAGGACCTTCATGGGGTTCCCAGTCTAGGCCAGCGCGCGGGCGAGTTCGTCGGCGTCCATGCCGGCGCTCTGGGCGCGGGTCGGGAAGCTTCCGGCCTCGACGTCGGCGGCGTAGGCGCGGATCGCGTCCTCCATGGCCGCGCCGATCTCGGCGAAGCGCTTGGCGTGGCGGGGCGAGCTTTCGAAGAGGCCCAGGAGGTCGTGCCAGACCTGCACCTGGCCGTCGCAGCCGGCGCCGGCCCCGATGCCGATGGTCGGGATGCGCAGGCGCTGCGAGATCGCCTCGGCCAGGGGCGCGGGGACCAGTTCCAGCACGACGGCGAAGGCGCCGGCGGCTTCGAGCGCCAGCGCGTCCTGCAGCAGGCGCTTGGCGCAGGCGGCTTCCTTGGCCTGGACCCGCAGGCCCAGGGTGTGCTGCGACTGCGGCGTGAACCCTAAGTGCCCCATCACCGGCACGCCGAACCGGGTCAGGTGCTCGACGGTGGGGGCGACGTGGGCGCCGCCCTCCAGCTTCACCGCCTGGACGCCGGCCTCCTGCATCACCCGGCGGGCTGCGGCGATGGCGCTCTCCCGGTCGGCGTAGCTGAGGAACGGCAGGTCGGCGATCACCAGGGCGTTTTCGGAGCCGCGCACCACGGCGGCGGCGTGGCGGACCATGTCGTCGAGGCTGACCGGCAGCGTGGTGTCGTGGCCCAGCACCACCATGCCCAGACTGTCGCCCACCAGCAGCAGCGGCACGCCCGCCCGGTCGGCGATCTTCGCCGAGGGGTAGTCGTAGGCGGTCAGCATGGCGATCCGTCGGCCGGCCGACTTCATGCGCCGGATGTCGAGGAGGGTGGTCCGCATGGGGGTGGTACTCCAACGCTGTCGCCGGCCTTAGGCCAGGCGCTTCCCCCAAAGCGCCTGGATTTGGGCGGCTGTGGGGCCTTAGTCCTTGGCGCGTTCCTGATAGGAGCCGTCTTCGGTGAGGATCACCACGCGGGTGCCGGCGGCGATATAGGGCGGCACCATGATCCGCGCGCCGTTCGAGAGCGTGGCGGGCTTGTAGGACGAGGACGCCGTCTGGTTCTTCACCGCCGGCTCGGTGTCGGTGATCTCGAAGACCACCGTGCGCGGCAGGTCGAGCGCGATCGGCACGCCTTCGTGGGTGGAGAGCGTCACGGTCATGCCGTCCTGCAGCCAGGGCGCGCTGTCGCCCACCACTTCGCGCGAGCAGACGACCTGGTCGTAGTTCTCCGGGTTCATGAAGTGGAAGCCCTCGCCGTCCTCGTAGAGGAAGGTGAAGTTGCGGTCGTCGACGAAGGCGCGCTCCACCTGCTCGGTGGTCCGCCAGCGTTCCGACACCTTCACCCCGTCGGAGATGCGGCGCATGTTGAGCTGGGTCACCGGCGTGCCCTTGCCGGGGTGGATGTTCTCGGCGGTGAGCACGACGTAGAGCTTGCCCTCCATGTCGACGACGGCGCCCCTGCGGAGCGAGCTGGCGGCTACTTTCAAATCCGGTCTTCCTCGATGACAACGGCGGCGATCTGATGTCGCACGATTCCGCTGATGAATTTCTCGTCGCGCCCCTATAGCGATTGACGGCGAAATCTCCAGCCCCTCGCGCGTCGCAGCCCAAGGCGGACCCTTGCCCGATCAATCGCCTTCGCCGTGGTGGACGCCGCAGCGGCACGCCGACCGGCGGCCGTTGCTGCTGGCGCGGAACCGGATCACCGCGGCGGTGCGGGGCTGGTTCGCGGAGCGGGATTTCGTGGAGGTGGAGACGCCGGCCCTGCAGATCTCGCCGGGCAACGAGACGCACCTGCACGCCTTCGCGACGGAAGCGATCGACCTGAGCGGAGGCCGCGCGAGGCTCTATCTGCGCACCTCGCCGGAGTTCGCGGCCAAGAAGCTGCTGGCGGCGGGTGAAGCGCGGACGTTCGAGCTGGCGAGGGTCTGGCGCAACCGTGAGCGCGGGCCGCTACACCATCCGGAGTTCACGCTGCTGGAATGGTATCGGGCCGGCGAGGCCTACGAGACGCTGATGGCCGACTGCGCGAGCCTGCTGGCGCTGGCCGCCGAGGCGGCGGGGGCGAAGACGCTAGGCTTTCGGGGGCTGAGCATCGATCCGCTGGACGAGCCGGAGCGGGTGACCCTGTCCGACGCGTTCGAGCGGTTCGCCGGCATCGACCTGCTGGCCACCGTCCAGGCCGACGGCGCGACCGACCGCGAGGCGCTGGCCGCCGCCGCGCGGGGGCGGGGCGTCCGGGTCGCCGCCGACGACACCTGGGCCGACGTGTTCAGCCGGGTGCTGGTGGAGAAGATCGAGCCGCATCTCGGCCGCGAGCGGGCGACGATCCTTTGCGAATATCCGGTGAGCGAGGCGGCGCTGGCCAGGCCCAAGGCGGCCGATCCGCGGGTCGCCGAACGGTTCGAGCTCTATGCCTGCGGGGTCGAGCTGGCCAACTGCTTCGGCGAACTCACCGACGCGGCCGAGCAGCGGCGCCGCTTCGAGGCGGAGATGGCGGAGAAGGCGCGGGTCTATGGCGAGCGCTATCCGATCGACGAGGATTTCCTCAGCGCGCTCGCGTCGATGCCGCAGGCCAGCGGCGGGGCGCTGGGTCTGGATCGCCTAGTGATGCTGGCGACGGGGGCGAGCCGCATCGAGCAGGTGCTCTGGGCTCCGGTGGCGGAGGTCTGAGCGGCGGCGGGGTCGGCTCGCGTTTTGACCTGACGGGCCGCTCGGCCCATAAGCCCGCGCGATGACCACCAAGACTCTCCGAAGTGCGCAGGATCTGGCCGCCGCCGGCCTGATCGCGCCGGATCGCCTGACGGCGCTGGAACGGGTGGCGGCGCAGTACGCCGTGGCGATCACGCCGGCGATGGCCGAACTGATCGAGGCGCCGGACGATCCGATCGCGCGCCAGTTCGTGCCGAGCGAGGCGGAATTCGACCTGCTGCCACAGGAGTCCGCCGATCCGGTGGGCGACTTCGTCCATTCGCCGGTGGAAGGGATCGTCCACCGCTATCCCGACCGCTGCCTGTTGAAGCTGAACCACGCCTGCGCGGTCTATTGCCGGTTCTGCTTCCGCCGCGAGATGGTGGGGCCAGAGGGTTTACGGCCGCTGTCGACGGAGGCGCTGGAGGCGGCTGTCGCCTACATCGCCGAGCGGCCGGATATCTGGGAGGTGATCGTCACCGGTGGCGACCCCTTCATCCTGTCGCCGCGCCGCCTGCGGGAGGCGATGGCCCGGCTGGCGCGGATCGATCATGTGAAGGTGGTGCGCTTCCACACCCGCGTGCCGGCCGTCGCGCCGGAGATGGTCACCGACGAGCTGGTGGCAGCGCTGCGGGCGTCGGGCAAGACGACCTATGTGGCCCTGCACGCCAACCACGCCCGCGAGCTGACGCCCGCCGCCCGCGCCGCCTGCGCGCGGATCGTCGACGCGGGCGTTCCGATGCTGGGCCAGACGGTGCTGCTGGCCGGCGTCAACGACGATCCGGAGAGCCTGACGGCCCTGATGCGGGCGCTGGTGGAGACGCGGATCAAGCCCTACTACCTGCACCACGCGGACCTGGCGCCCGGGACCTCGCACCTGCGCACCTCGGTCGAGGCGGGGCAGATCCTGATGCGGGCGATGCGCGGAACCGTCTCCGGCCTCTGCCAGCCGACCTACATTCTCGATATCCCGGGCGGCCACGGGAAGGTGCCGATCGGGCCGGACTACCTGGCCGACGGGCCCAATGGCGGCAGCGTCGAGGACCCGGCGGGCCGCCGCCACGACTATCCGCCGGCCCATGGGGGCAAGGGGGCCTGATGGCCTGGACGCGCCGCTACGACGAGGCCGAGCCGCAACGGGTCAACAAGTGGCTGGGCCAGAGCGGGGTCTGTTCCCGGCGCGAGGCCGAGGCGCTGATCGAGCAGGGCCTGATCGCCATCGACGGCGAGACGGTGACCGACACCGGCCGCAAGATCCTGCCCGGCCAGACCCTGGTGCTGTCCGACGGCGGCGGCCCGGCGGCGTTGAGCGTCGTGCTGCACAAGCCCATGGGGATCGTCTCGGCCCAGCCGGAGCCTGGGCAGACTCCGGCGGTGCGCCTGCTGACCAGGGCGGCGCTGGTGGGCGGGAGCCCCTCGATCCCCGACCGCGACACGCGGCTGGCGCCGCTGGGCCGGCTGGACATGGATAGCCGGGGTCTTTTGCTGCTCTCCGACGACGGGGTGCTGGCCAAGGCGATCATCGGGCCGGAGTCGGACCTGGAGAAGGAGTATCTGGTCCGGGTCACCGGCAAGATCACGCCGGAGAAGATCGCGCGGCTGTGCCACGGCCTGACCATGGACGGCCGGCAGCTGAAGCCCGCCAAGGTCAGCGTGGTCGAGGGCCAGCAGCTGCGCTTCATCCTGAAGGAAGGCCGCAACCGCCAGATCCGCCGGATGTGCGAGCTGGTGGGAATGCACGTGATGGACCTGGTGCGCATCCGCATCGGCTCCCTGACGCTGGGGGACCTGCCGGAGGGCCAATGGCGGGTGCTGAGCGAGGCCGAGCGGGCGGCGTTGATCGCGGGCTGAGCGGCGGGCTGGGACCAATCGACGTTCAGCGACCGGTGGTGAGGAGCGCTCCTCTCCCCCTTGCGGGGAGAGGTCGGGAGTGGGGGTGTCGGCGTCGGCGTTTGAGGGGCAGAAGCGACGCATTCACAGCTCGCACCCCCACCCCAACCCCTCCCCGCAAGGGGGAGGGGCTCGCGGTAAATGGGGCCAACCGCTGAACGCCGATCCGTCCTAAGCCTGCGGCAGCAGGAGCTGGAACACCGCGCCGTGGGGGCGGCCCGCGCGGTGCTCCAGCCGGCCGCCGTGGCTGAGCGCGATCTGGCGGGCCAGCGCCAGGCCGATGCCGGAGCCGCCCACCTTGGTGGTGAAGAACGGCACGAAGACGCCTTCGGGATCGGCGGTGGGGAGGCCTGGGCCATTGTCGGCGACGGTGAGGGCGACCTGGTCCTCTTCCAGAGTGCAGGTCAGCCGCACCTTGGCGCCGGGGCGGCCGCGCACGGCGTCGACGGCGTTCTTCAGGAGGTTGATGACCGCCTGTTCCAACAGGTCGGGATCGGCCTCGACGGTCAGCCAGGCGGGCTGCACGGTGCTGGAATAGGCGATGGCGTCCTCGCCGATCATGGCGGCGGCCAAGCGGTCGAGGTCGCGGACCAGCTCGGTCGCCGAGGTGCGGGTTTTCACCGCGGCGGGGGCGTCGGCCAGGCGGCGGTAGCGTTCGACGAAGTGCATCAGGCCGTGGCCTCGCCGGGCGATCACCTCGGCCGCCTCGATCACCTCGGCCTGGGTTTCAGGGGAATGCGGGCCCGCCAGGCGCCCGGCGATGTTCTCCGACAACGAGCAGATGGGGGTGAGCGAGTTCATCATCTCGTGCGCCAGGACGCGGACGAGGTCCTGCCAGGCCTTGACCTCCACCGCGTCAAGGTCGCCGGCGACGCTTTGCAGGGCGATCAGCCGGCGGGCGCCCAGCGCGCCGGCGGTGAAGCCCGAGACCTGGGCCAGCATGGCCCGCTGGTCGGCCAGGCGGACGATCTCGCGGGCGCCGATGGGCAGCGCCATCAGGCGGTGGGCGGTCTCTTCGCCCAGCGTCGGGATCGCCGCGATCGGGCCGACGGCGGCGCTGAGGCTCGTCCGCGCGGCGCGGTTGGCGGCGGTGACGTTTCCCTTGTCGTCCAGCACCAGCAGGGCGGCGCTGACGGTGTCGGCCAGCGCCTCGAGGAAGTCGGTGCGTTGCTGGCGCTCGGCGCGGGTCAGGGCCAAGCGGTCCAGAGCGGAACGGATCGCCACGCCCAGTTCGCTCAGGCCCGACGGGATGGTCGGCCGTTCGTAGCCCTCGGCGGTCAGGCCATCGACGAATTGCGCCAGCGTGCGGTCCGCCGCCCGGGTGCTGCGGATCAGGTCGACGGCCACCAGCGCCAGCACGCCTAAGAGGACGACCGCGGTCGCCCACAGGCGCCGCTCGCCAGTCCAGAGCGCGGCGAAGGCGAGCACGCTGATGGCGATGGCCCGCAAGGCGGCGCCAAGCGCGAAGCCCGCCGCGCCATCGAGACGCCTAGAGGCCATGCCGCTCCATCCTGCGGTAGAGCGCCGGGCGGGTGAGGCCGAGCGCCTGGGCCGCGTGGCTGACGTTGCCCTCGTAGAGCGAGAGCGCGCGTTCGATGGCGCGGCGTTCCAGGTCGTCCAGGTTCAGCGCCTTGCCGGACGCGCGGCGCTCGGCCGTCAGGGCGGCCGCAGCCTGCATGGCCGCGATCAGGGCCTCGTTGCGCCAAGGCTTGAGCACGAAGTCGGCGGCGCCGCGCTTCAACGCCTGCACCGCCAGCGCCACGCCGCCGTAGGTGGTCATCAGCACCACGGACAGCGCCGGGTCGGCGGCCTGCAGCCGGTCGAGCGTGTCCAGGCCCTCGGCCCCGTCGCGGGCGCCGGCGGCGAAATTCATGTCCAAGAGGACGGCGTCGTAGAGGTGGACGCGCTCGGCCAGGCCCTCCGGCCCAGCGGCAGTGTCTACGGCCTCGACCTCCCGGGCCAGGGTCGCGGCGGCGGCCTTCAGGACATCGGGGTCGTCGTCGACGATGAGGAGTCGCTGCGCCATGCCCTAGGAATCTACGGGTTTGCGGCCGAGGGGGCAAAGCCAGTCGGTTCAAGGGCTTGGGCGCGCGGCGCCGCTTCGCCAATGGCGCCGCTGTCCGTTTCCGGACACCGGGGCGGGCTCGGCGGCGCGGCCATTCCGGCAAGTCCTTGATTGCGCGATATTTCGTGGAACGCCGGGGCCGGGCGACACTGATCGGCATGAGTGTTGTGATGGACACCCCGATCGTCCTGCCCTGGTGGCGGCGTCGGCGCACCCTGGTGGGCGCCGGCGTTGGCGCGGCCGTGCTGGCGGCCGTGGGCCTGGGCGCCGTGGCGCTGGGCGGGGTCAAGTCGACCGTCCGCGTGCCGGCGCAGAACGTCACCGTGGCGAGTGTCCAGCCCGGCGTGTTCCACGACTTCGTCGCCCTGCGCGCCACCGCCCAGCCGAAGGACGTGATCTACCTGGACGCCCTGGAAGGCGGGCAGGTGCGCGAGGTGCTGGCCCAGGCCGGCGACATGGTGAAGGCGGGCCAGCCGCTGCTCACCTTCCGCAATACCGAACTGGAGCTCGACGTGCTCGACCGCGAGGGCCGGCTGGTGGAATCCATCACCCAGTTGCAGACCTACGAGAAGCAGCTGGAGGACGCCCGCGTCGCCAACGAAAAGGCCGAGGCGCAGATCCAGTACGACATCACCCGCCTGCAACGCACCGCCGAGCGGCGGGATTCCCTGGTCACCAAGGGCTTCATCTCCAAGGACCTCTTCGAACAGGTCCACGACGAACTGGATCACAACAGGAAGCTGCTGCCCCTGCAGACGGCGGCCAACGCCGAGCAGGACGCCCTGCGCCGCCGCCAGATCCCGCAGATCCAGAACGAACTTTCCACCCTGCAGGAGAGCCTGCGGGTGACCCGCGGCAAGCTGGACAGCCTGACGGTCCGCGCGCCGGTGGCCGGGCGGCTCACCGACATGGACATCAAGGTGGGCGAGATCCGCAATCGCGGCCAGCGCCTGGGGCAGATCGTCGCCGACACCGGCTTCAAGCTGCAGGCGCAGATCGACGAATTCTACCTGGAGCGGGTGAAGCCCGGCGAGACCGGCAGCGTCACCATCGAGGACCGCGATGTGCCGGTGCGGGTCACCCGGGTCGACCCGCAGGTGAAGAACGCGACCTTCCAGGTGGATCTGGCGTTCGAGGGCGCCATGCCGCGCGGCCTGTTGCCCGGCCAGGCGCTGGAGGGGCGGCTGACGCTCGGCGGCGACCGGCCGGCGCTGGTCCTGCCCGCCGGCGCCTTCCTGGAGCGCAGCGGCGGCGATTGGGTCATGGTGGTCGGCCCCAGCGGGACCCACGCCGACCGCCGGCGCGTGCGCCTGGGCCGGCGCAGCGCCGAACAGGTGGAGGTGCTGGGCGGGCTGAAGGCCGGCGAGCGGGTGATCACCTCGGACTACAACGGTTTCGAAAAAGTCGATCGCGTCGTTTTGGCGAAATAATTCAAAGGGGAGGGCGAAGATGCTCAAGCTTGTCGACGTCAGCAAGATCTACCGCACCGCCGAGGTCGAGACCCTGGCCCTGAACGAGATCTCCATGGAGGTGCGCGATGGCGAGTTCGTCGCGATCATGGGGCCGTCCGGCTGCGGAAAATCGACCCTGCTCAACACGCTCGGCCTGCTGGACACCCCCACCAGCGGGTCGTTCGAGTTCTTCGGCGAGGAGGTGGCCGGGCGCTCGGAAAAGGCGCTGACGGCGTTGCGCCGCGACCGCATCGGCTTCGTGTTCCAGAGCTTCAACCTGATCGACGACCTAAGCGTCGCCGAAAACGTCGAGGTGGCGCTGCTCTATCGCAAGGTTCCGGCCGGCGAGCGCCGCCGCCGGGTGGCCGAGGCGCTGGAGCGGGTCGGCATCGGCCACCGCGCCCGCCACCGGCCGCAGCAGCTTTCCGGCGGCCAGCAGCAGCGGGTCGCCGTGGCCCGGGCGCTGGTCTCCGACCCCAGCCTGATCCTCGCCGACGAACCCACCGGCAACCTCGACACGGCCAACGGCGAGGCGGTGATGGCGCTACTGACCGACGCCGCCGCGGCCGGGGTGACGGTGATCATGGTCACCCACTCCTTGGCCCACGCCGCCGTCGCCCAACGGACCATCAAGCTGCTGGATGGCCGGGTGGTCTCCGAAACCCTGCTGGCGGCCTGAGGAGCGAGGTCATGCTGCGCAACTACCTCGCCGCCGCCCTGCGCAACCTGGGGCGCAACCGGCTCTATGCCGGCATCACCATCGCGGGCCTGGCGATCGGCTTTGCCGCGGCGATCCTCATCGGCCTCTTCGTGCGCGACGAGTTCAGCTACGACAGGTTCATCCCGGGTTATCAGCACATCTATCGGATATCGGCGATAATCGACACCAAGGGCTCGCCGCCGGTCGAGACCTACTATTCGCCGGTGATGCTGGCAGCGGCGCTGCGGGCCAATTTCCCCGAAATGGAGATCGTCACCCGCAGCGGCATCACGGGCTTCCCGCCCGAGGTGCGTCACGGGGAGATCACCGGCTCCGAGCAGGGGACGCTCTGGGCCGACCCGAGCTTCTTCCGCGTGCTTCGCGTGCCGGCCATCGCTGGCGACCTCGCCGATGCGCTGGATACACCTGACAGCGTGGTGATCGACCGCGCCACCGCCCGAAAATATTTCGGCCGCGACAAGCCGCTGGGCGAGACCCTGCTGATCGACAAGCATCCCATGCGGATCACCGCGGTGATCGAGGACCTGCCGTCCAACACCCACCTCACCGGCAACATCTTCGAATCGGCGCTCGCGCCCAACAGCGTGATGCTGGATCCCAGTTTCACTGGATCGCTTTCCAACCGCGTGCAGACCTATTTCCGCCTGCGGCCGGGCGCTTCGGTCGCGGCGGTGACCACACGCTTCTCCGACTTCGTGGATCGGACGTTCCACCTCAAGGACAGCGCGCTCGACGGCGCGACCTCGGTGAAGCTGGAGGCGATCAACCTCGCCGCTATCCACATGCACCCGGCGCCTGCGAACCAGTACGACAAGGCCTCCGGCGATCCGGCAGTGGTGGCGGCCATCGGGGCGGTGGGCCTGTTGATCGTGCTGGTCGCGGCGATCAACTTCGTGACGCTGATGACGGCGAGGGCCGCCCGGCGGGCGGTGGAGGTCGGTGTGCGCAAGGCGGCGGGGGCGCGGCGCACCGACCTGATCGTCCAGTTCATGGGCGAGGCCTTCGTCTACGTGCTGCTGGCCGGGGTCGTCGGCGTCGCGCTGGCGGAACTGGCCCTGCCGGCGTTCAACGCCCTGACCCAGCGGCGCATCCATTTCGACTATCTGCACGACCCCTTGCTGACCGGCGAGATCGTCGGGGTGCTGGTGGCGGTCGCCCTGCTGTCCGGGGCCTATCCGGCGCTGGTGCTATCCGGCTTCCGGCCGGCGGCGGTGCTGAAGGGCGGCCCGGTGCAGGGGGCGGGCGGCGCTCGCGTGCGGCAGGTGCTGGTGATCGTGCAGTTCGCCGTGCTGATCGCGCTCCTGCTAGTGGCCGGCTCGATCTATCGCCAGACCATGTTCGCGCTCAACGAGGGCATGCGGCTCGACAAGTCGCAGGTGATGCTGATGTTCACCCAGCCCTGCACCGACAGCCTGCGCCAGGAAGTGGCGCGCATTCCTGGCGTCGAGGCCGCCGCCTGCGCCTCGGCCATGGCGATGGCCCTATCCGATGACGAAGGAACCGCCACCTTCGGCAATCACCATGTGCAGGTCGCCCTGGAACCCGTCAGCTTCGGCTTCTTCCAGGTTTATCGCCTGAAGGCCTTGGCTGGCCGTCTATTCGATCCGAACCGACCCTCTGACACCGCCTCTGGCGAGACGTTCTATGAACCGCTGATCCTCAACGAGACGGCCGCGCGCAAGCTCGGGTTTGCTCATCCGGCCGACGCTATCGGCAAGTCGATCCTCTGGTACGGCAACCCCGACCCGAAGGCCCTAACGCAAGCGAAGCCCGCCCAGAAGCCTTCGCAGGTGATCGGGGTGGTTCCCGACTTCACCTTCGGCTCCCTGAGGGCGGCGATCCCGCCGAAATTCTATACAGTCACGCCGCCTGGCCCGACGGGTGACTACTTCAACATCGCCCTGAACGTCCGGTTGGACCCGAACCGCAAGCCGGAGACCCTGGCGGCCATCGACCGGCTGTGGAAGCGCATCGGGCAGGGGCCGGTGATCCGCTACTTCGTCGACCAGTTCATGCTGCGGCTCTATGTCGACGTGGTCGTGCAGGGGGCGGTGATCACCGCGTGCGCGATCGTCGCGCTGTCCATCGCCTGCCTGGGCCTCTTCGCCCTGTCGGCCTACACCACCGAGCGGCGCACCAAGGAGATCGGCATCCGCAAGGCGATGGGGGCGAGTTCGGCGGACATCCTGAAGCTGCTGCTCTGGCAGTTCACCCAGCCGGTGCTGTGGGCCTGCCTGATCGCGCTTCCGGCGGCCTGGCTGTTGATGAACCATTGGCTGCAGGGCTTCGCCTATCGCATATCGCTCGCGCCCTGGACCTTCCTGGCCGCCGCGGTGGTTGGCGTCCTGATCGCCTGGAGCACGGTCTTCGTTCACGCGCTTCGCGTGTCCCGCGCCCGGCCGGTGGGAGCGTTGCGGTATGAATGATCGAAGACCTACGACCCGCGCCAATTGACCTGACCGCGTCGGGCGTTGCGCCGCAGGGGTCTTTGCGGCGAGAGCCGCCTTGGGTACGGTCTTCGTACGGGCTCGCGCGAGCCGGCGAGGGCTGCGAGGCATGAAGGATTCCATCAGGGGGATGGCCGCGACGACGGCGGTCCTGCTTGCCGCGATCGCACCGGGTTACACCGCGGCCGCGGCCACTGGGGCCGATCCAGCGTTCGGCGTCTGGCTGACCCGCGACGGGGACGCCAGGGTGCGCATCGGCCCCTGTGCGACCGATCCGGCGGAGGCTTGCGGGACCATCGCCTGGCTGCGCTCGCCGATCGATGACGACGGCAAGCCCCGGCGGGACACCGTCAACTCCAATCCCGCGCTGAAGGGCCGGCCGTTGCTGGGCATGCCGCTGCTTGAGGCCTTCCACCGGACGGCGGCGGGGCGTTGGGTCGACGGCAGGATCTACGATCCGGAGGATGGGCGCACCTTCCGCTCCAAGATGTCCGCCCAGCCGAACGGGACGTTGAAGGTCTCGGGCTGCGTGCTGATGTTCTGCGCGGGGCAGAGCTGGTCGCGGGTCGGGTGAGGTCAGGCCAGGGTGACGAAGAGCTCGCTTTCGATCACCCACTGGCCGGTGACTTTGCGCCAGGCGGCCATGTAGGCGCCACTCAGGCCATTGCCGGTCCAGCGGCCGGTCTCGGCGGCCGTTTCGCCGGCGGCGTCGATCTGGACGACGTCCGGGGTGCGCACATAGGCGACGAAGCCGGACTCGCTGAACTGCTGGGCGAAGGCGTCGACGATGGCGTCGGCGCCCAGGATCAGGCCGCCGCCGCCCGGGATCAGCCGAGCATCGGCGGCGAAGAACGGCCGCAGCCGCTGGGCCTCGCGGCTCGCGATCAGCCTGTTGGTGAGGCGCCGCCGCGCCCGGATGGCGTCTTCCGGGGCGGTCATCGCCGGGACTACGCCGGGTCGGCGGCCAGGCGCTTGTCGAGGTAGGCGCCGACGCGGCTTTCCACGTCGGGCAGGTTCTCCATCCAGAAGTGGCTGCCGCCCTCGACCACGTCGTAGTCGATGACGATGCCCTTCTGGGTGCGCAGCTTGGAGACCACGCGCTCCACCTCGATGGGCGGGACGACGCTGTCGGACCCGCCGTGCAGGATCAGGCCGGACGCCGGGCAGGGCGCCAGGAACGAGAAGTCGTAGGCGTTGGTGGGCGGCGAGACCGAGATGAAGCCGTCCGTCTCCGGCCGGCGCATCAGGAGCTGCATGCCCACCCAGGCGCCGAAGCTGTAGCCAGCGACCCAGCACTGCGAGGCCGCCGGGTTGGTGGACTGCAGCCAGTCGAGCGCGGTGGCGGCGTCGGCCAGTTCGCCAATGCCGCTATCGAACTCGCCCTGGCTGCGGCCCACGCCGCGGAAGTTGAACCGCAGGACCGAGAAGCCGCGCTTCATGAACAGGTGGAAGAGCTGAACGGTCACCGGATTGTTCATCTGGCCGCCCGCCTTGGGGTGCGGGTGCAGGATCAGCGCGACGGGGGCCGTCTCGCTCTTGCCCTGGGAATAGCGGCCTTCGATCCGCCCCGCGGCGCCGGTCAGAACCACTTCAGGCATCAGAACCCTTTCGACTCGGCGCTCTGTCCGGCGCCGTTGGAATACTTGACTACTGCGCTAGGTCTTCCTAAGTCGCAACCGCCGGCAAGACCGGTCCCGCGCAAGGCGGCGGCCTATAACATAGGGTCGCGGCGAAACGCGAGAAAACTGCGCACGAGCAAGACGGGACCGCAGTCATGCGTCTCTCCACCAAAGGCCGCTACGCCGTCATGGCCATGGCGGACCTCGCCCGCCGGCAGGACGAGCCCTGCCGCGCCGTGGCCCTGTCGGACATCGCCACGCGGCAGGAAATTTCGCTCTCCTATCTGGAACAGCTGTTCGCGCGCCTGCGCCGCAAGGGGCTGGTGCAGAGCGCGCGTGGGCCGGGCGGTGGCTATCGGCTGAGCAAGGCTGCGGCAGAGACCTCCATCGCCGACATCGTCCACGCGGTGGACGAGCCGATCCGCGCCACCCGCTGTTCCGACAAGGGCAAGGGCTGCATGCTGAAGGGCGAGCGCTGCCTGACCCATGACCTGTGGGAACACCTGGGCGACCGGATCGAGGACTACCTGGCGTCGGTCAGCCTGGCCGACGTGATCTCCGGCCGCCTGGCGCAACGGAAGGCGGCATGAGCGTCTATCTGGACCATAACGCCACCGCGGTGGTGCGGCCGCAGGCCCGCGCGGCCATGGCGCACGCCCTGGAGCATGTGGGCAATCCGTCCTCGATCCACGCCGCCGGCCGCGCCGCGCGCGCGCTGATGGAGACCGCCCGCGAGCAGGTCGCCGCCCTGATCGCCGCGCCGGCCTCGACCGTGGTGTTCACCTCCGGCGGCACCGAGGCCAATGCCCTGGCCATCGAGAGCGCCGTGGCGGCCGGTTCGCGCCGCCTGATCGTCTCGGCCATCGAGCATGACAGCATCCAGGAGACCGCCCGGGTCCAGGGCGTCGCGGTCGAGGCCCTGCCGGTGGACGCCAACGGCCAGGCGAACCTCTCCTGGCTCGCCCAGCGCCTGGGCGCCTGGGACGCCGCCGATGGCAAGCCGTTCGTGGCCCTGATGCTGGCCAACAATGAGACGGGCGTGATCCAGCCGGTGGCGCAGGCGGCGGAGATCGTTCGCGCGGCCGACGGCTGGCTGCACGTGGACGCCATCCAGGCGGTCGGCAAGATCGCCGTCGACAGCCGGGCCATCGGCGCGGACACGCTCAGCATCTCCGCCCACAAAATCGGCGGACCGCAGGGCGTGGGCGCGCTGACCTTCGGCCCCCGCGCCACGCTCTCGCGCCGCCAGCATGGCGGCGGTCAGGAACGCGGTCGGCGCGGCGGCACCGAGAACGTGCCGGGCATATCCGCCTTTGGCGCCGCCGCCGTGGAGGCCTTGAAGGGCCTGGAAGACTTCAACGCCCGCGCCGCCTGGCGCGACGCCGCCGCCCAGCGCCTGAAGGTCGCTGGCGCCACGGTGATGGGCGAAGCCGCGCCCAGGCTCGCCAACACGCTGTGCGTCGCCACGCCGGGCTTCCCGTCCGACGTGCAGGTCATGGGCCTGGACCTGGCCGGCGTGATGGTCAGCGCGGGCTCGGCCTGTTCGTCGGGCAAGGTGAAGGCCTCGCCAGTGCTGGAGGCCATGGGGCAGGGCGATCTCGCCGGCGCCGCCATCCGGGTCAGCGGCGGCTGGAGCACGACCGAGGCCGACTGGGACCGCTTCGTCGAAGCCTGGACCGCCGCCCACCAGCGCCACGCGGCCCGTCACCGTCAAACCGAAAGCGCCGCGTAATGGCCGCCGTCCGTCAGACCGTTGAACACGTCGAGAGCCTCGAGAAGTACAAGCACGGCTTTGTCACCGACATCGAGCAGGACTTCGCGCCCAAGGGCCTGAACGCCGACATCGTCCGCTTCATCTCGGCCAAGAAGAACGAGCCGGAGTGGATGCTGGCCTGGCGCCTGGACGCCTTCGAGCGCTGGCAGGCGATGGACGAGCCGGACTGG